>NZ_JAVHZE010000003.1:0-370394 GCF_040981185.1 Kocuria sabuli | reverse complement strand
ACACCGCCGGACCACACCACGGGTCGAGCCCCCGCACCACCACGGTGCGGGGGCTCCCCACATTAACCACCCCACCACCACAGCGCCCCTGCGGGGCACATTCCGCGGCACAGGCCCCCACCAACACCGGTGCCGGGCCTGACCCGTACCCACCACCGGCCGGCACCACCGGTCCCGCACAGGCCCCCACCGGACACGGTGCGGGGCCCTTCCTCATGCCACGGGGGACGCCCGTGGCGGTCTGTCGAGGAGCTCCCAGAGAGACGGCCGAAGTGGAGGTCGGCTTTCCTGTCCGGGGAGACACGCGGCTCTCCGGCGCCGTGGTGATCAGCCAGTTGCCGGCCTCACGGGCGGTGTCGTGCGTGCGCCGGGGGAACTACGAGGACCTCGGGGAGTCCTGGGAGCAGCTCGCCCGATGGGCCGAGGACCAAGGCCTGGTGCTGGGCGAGCACCTGGGGGAGGTCTACGTGACCGAGCCACGCCCGCGCGACGCTCCGGTCGACATGGTCGCGGAACTGTACTGGAGCGTGTCGAGCTGAGGCCGCACCGGATGCCTTGTTCGCGATGACGACGAAGGCCCCGACCGCACGGTCCGGGCCTTCGTCGTCATGGTCGAGCCGGTGCTCGGAGGGTCACCGTGCGGAGGAACCGCCGACCACTTCGACATCGTCCGCAACCGGACCGCTCGGCGCCCCACGATCGCCGATGAGCTTGTCCATGACGACCGCGATGGCACCGTCCCCGGTGACATTGGTCGCCGTGCCGAAGGAGTCGATGGCGATGTATGTGGCGATCATCAGGGCCACCGCCGTCTCGTCGAAACCGAGCATGCCCTGCAGCACTCCCACGGCCGCCATGATCGCACCCCCCGGGACTCCGGGTGCCGCGACCATCGTCACGCCCAGCATGAGGATGAACCCGAGATAGGTGAGGTCGTCGATCGGCATGCCCGTGATCGTCATGATCGCCACGGAGAACAGCACGATCTTCATGGTGGAGCCGGCGAGGTGGATGGTGGCACTGAGCGGGACGACGAAACCGGCCACGGACGAGCGGACGCCGTTGGCCTCGGCGCACCGCAGCGTGACCGGGATCGTCGCGGCCGACGACGACGTACCCAGGGCGGTGGCGAACGCCGGGAGCATGTTCTTGGCCAGCACCGCGGGGTTGCGGCCGGCGTAGGCTCCGGCCACCACGTACTGCAGGCTCAGCAGCACGGCGGACAGGACCACGGCGAGCACCACGACCTTCAAGAACGTCGCGACGACCGTCAGGATCTGCCCGTTCATGGTCAGGCTCATGAACATCCCGAAGATGTAGACGGGCAGCAGCGGGATGATGACCAGCTCCACGATCCGCATGATGATCCGGCGCAGGTCGTCCATGGTCCGGTGGAGCGTGTCGCCGGGGATGAGGGTGATCCCCACGCCGAGGCAGAAGGCGAGGAGCAGCGCGGTCATCACGCCGAAGACGGGTTCCATCTCGAGCGCGAAGAAGCCGGTGAGCGCGCTGTCCTCGGGGTTGGCCAGGGCATCGACCTCCTGCGCCCCGCCGAGCAGCCACGGGTAGCTGCCGCGGGCCACCACATAGGCGAGCACTCCGGAGAGGACGGTGGAGGCATAGGCGATGGCGGCGGTGACAGCGAGCCATCTGCCGGCTCCCCTGCCGAGGTCACCGATGGCCGGAGTGACGAGTCCGACGATCAGCAGCGGGATGAGGAAGCCGAGGAACGCGCTGAAAAGTCCGTTGAACGTGAGGAAGACACGTGCGAGCGGTTCGGGGAAGAACAACCCGCACGCGATGCCCAGGACGATGCCGAGGAGCACGCGCACCAACAGGTGGGACGTGAGGGGTTTTTTGGTCATGGATCAATCATCGGCCGCGGACGGAGGGCGGTCGAATCGGGCGGGCGGCCACCGACCCTGCTTATACAATGGGGGACGATCAAAATGGCGGTCCGTTCCCCGGTCACCGCCGACATCCACGAGAGTCGACCCGCAGCGCGTCGGCACAGAGGAGCGGTACGTGACCGATTCTTTCCAGCACGGTTCCCGGGACGAGCGCCGGAGCGGGCAGTCCGGCGACCGCCGGTCCGGCAGCGGCGCGGGCGGTGACCGCTCCGATTCGTCGTCCCGCCGACGCGACGACGGGCGGGCCGGCTACTCCCGCGACGCCCGTGGCGGCGCGCGGAACGGTGAGCAGGGACGCGGCCGTGACTCGGCTGAGAGGCGCGGCTCGGGTGAGGGTTTCCGTGGGCGCCGGGACGACCGGCAGGACGACCGCGGTGACGACCGCCGTGGTGGGTACGCTCCTCGCGGTGACCGGCGTGATGACCGGCAGGGTGACCGCGGTGACGACCGTCGTGGTGGGTATGCCCCTCGTGGTGACCGGCGTGATGACCGGCAGGGTGACCGCGGTGACGACCGTCGTGGTGGGTACGCTCCTCGCGGTGACCGCCGCGACGACCGGCAGGGTGAGCGGGGTCCGCGCCGGGACGGTGAGGGTTTCCGTGGGCGCCGGGACGACCGGCAGGGCGACCGCCGTGGTGGGTACGCTCCTCGTGGTGACCGGCAGGGTGACCGCGGTGACGACCGTCGTGGTGGGTATGCCCCTCGTGGTGACCGCCGCGACGACCGGCAGGGTGAGCGGGGTCCGCGCCGGGACGGTGAGGGTTTCCGTGGGCGCCGGGACGACCGCCAGGGCGACCGCCCGGGTGGGTACGCCCCTCGCGGTGACCGCCGCGACGACCGCCAGGGTGAGCGGGGTCCGCGCCGGGACGGTGAGGGTTTCCGTGGGCGCCGGGACGACCGGCAGAGCGACCGCCCGGGTGGACACGCCCCTCGCGGAGACCGCCGCGACGACCGCCAGGGTGACCGCGGTGACGACCGCCGTGGTGGGTACGCCCCTCGCGGTGACCGGCGTGACGACCGGCAGGGTGAACGGGGTCCGCGCCGGGACGGTGAGGGTTTCCGTGGGCGCCGGGACGACCGGCAGAGCGACCGCCCGGGTGGATACGCCCCTCGCGGAGACCGCCGGAACGATCGTCAGGACGACCGCCGTGGTGGGTATGCCCCTCGTGGTGACCGGCGTGACGACCGGCAGGGTGACCGCCGCGATGACCGTCGTGGCGGGTTCCCCGACCGGGGCGACGGCTACCGTGGCCGCCGGGACGACCGCCGTGACGACCGCCGTGACGACCGGACGGACATGTCCACCCACCGGCACCCTGCTCCCGAGATCGACGAGGACGTCACGGGCCGGGAGCTCGACAAGCCGACCCGTGCCCAGCTGGGCGCCCTCGAGCCCCGCAACGCCGAGGCCGTCGCCAAGCACCTGGTCATGGCCGGGCGCTACCTGCTGGACGACCCGGAGCTCGCCCTCGAGCACGCACAGGCCGCCGGCCGCCGCGGCGGCCGCATCGCCGCCGTCCGCGAGGCCGCGGGCGTCGCGGCGTACGAGGCGGGGGACTACGCCCTGGCCCTCAAGGAGCTGCGCACGTTCCGCCGGATGACCGGCGCCGAGATCCACCTGCCCCTCATGGTCGACTGCGAACGCGCTCTCGGGCGCCTGGACAAGGCCGCCGAGCTCGCGACCTCCGAGGCGGCCTCCACCCTGGATTCCAGCGAGCAGGTCGAGCTCGCCATCGTCCTCGCCGGCATGCGCCGGGACCAGGGGGACGCCCAGGGAGCTGTCGACGCGCTGAGCATCCCTCAGCTCGACAAGAACCGGGGCTTCGCCTACAGCCCCCGCCTGTTCCGCGCCTACGCCGAGGTCCTGCGGGGAGTCGGCCGGGACCGGGAGGCGTTCACGTGGGACCGGCAGGCCGTCGTGGCCGAGGCGGCCCTCGGGACGGGCCAGTTCGCCGAGCCCGAGATCGTCGACTTCGACGACGAGGACGAGACCGAGCAGGCGCCGGCCACCGGCGTCGCCCTGCCCGAGCCGGAGACCGCCGCCGGGGAGTCCGACGAGGACACCGCTGCGGCGGGTGCCGCCACGGCCGCCGACGCCGGCCCGCTGGACGAGACGGCCGACGACGCGGACGGCGACTCCGACGCCGTGCTCGACGAAGGCACCGACGAGGAACCCGACGAGGAGCTCGACGACTCGGAGGAGGACCTCGACCCGGACGACGACTTCGAGGGCGGCTCCGAGCCGGACCTCGACCCGGACGACGACGAGGACCTCGTGGACGACGACGCCGAGCCGGGCGACTCGGACGGCGGCGACGGGGCGCGTGGTGCCCAGCATGGCTGAGCGGCTCCTCGACCGCTACGACGCCGTCCTGAGCGACCTGGACGGCGTCGTCTATGCCGGTCCGCACGCGATCCCGGGAGCCCCGGAGATCCTGCGCACGATCGCCTCGGACGGAATGCCCGTGGTCTATGTGACCAACAACGCCTCGCGCTCCGTCGCGTCGGTCGCCGCCCACCTCACGGACCTGGGCGTGCCCACGGGCTCCGACGGCGTCGTGAGCTCGGCCCAGGCGGGGGCCGAGCTGCTGGCGCGGCGACTGCCCGCCGGGACGAAGGTGCTCGTCACGGGGTCCGAGGCCCTCGCCGAGGTCGTCGCGGACGCGGGCCTGGTCCCGGTCCGGACCCAGTCCGAGGAGCCCGGGGCCGTGATCCAGGGCTTCGATCCCGGTCTCGGCTGGGCGCAGCTGGCCGAGGCGTCCTTCACCCTCGCGGACCCCGCCGTGCTGTGGGTCGCGACCAACACCGACCTCTCCATCCCGCAGGCGCGTGGACTGGCCCCCGGCAACGGGACCCTGGTGGCGGCGGTCGCCGCCGCCACCCGGCGGACGCCCGTGGTGGCCGGCAAGCCCGAGGCGCCCATCTTCCGCACGGCGGCCGAGCGGGCGGGCAGCACGCGGCCCGTGGTGCTGGGGGACCGCCTCGACACCGACATCCGGGGCGGCAACGCCGCGGGGTTCGCGACCGTGGCCGTCCTCACCGGCGTGGACACGCTCGAGACCATCCTGGCCGCCTGCAGCGCGGAGCGCCCCGACCACGTCGTCGGGACCCTCGAGGCGCTGTTCCAGCCCTATCCGGACGTCGAGGTCTCCGCCTCGGACCGCGGTCACACGGCGCGCTGCGGAGCCGCGTGCGCCGAGACGGACGGCTCCCGGCTGCGGGTCGAGGGCGACCGGGAGGACCTCGACGCCTGGCGCGCCGCCTGCGGGGCGTGGTGGGCCGCGCACCCCGACGCGGAAGCCCCCGTGACCCCGGAGCTGGAGTGGGAGGTCGGGGCGTGAGCGCCGACCCGGCGCGGAGCACGGACCTGGCGTCCCCGCCCGCGCCCCCGACGGGTCACGCCCGCGTGGACGCCGTGCTGGACCGCGCCGCGGAGCTGGACGTGCTGCCCGTGGCCGAGCATCCCGCGCGCTACGAGGAGCTGCACGCCGTGCTCGTCGCCGAGCTCAGCGCCGAGCCCGGGACCGTCCCGGCCGGTCCGGCCCCCGGCGGGGGACCCGGGGCCGGGCCGAGCGGGCAGGGGCCGAGCGGACCGCCATGAGCGCCCGCCTGGACCAGGAACTGACCGCCCGGGAGCTCGCCCGCTCCCGGACCGTGGCCGCCCGCTGGATCGCGGAGGGCAGGGTGCTCGTCAACGGCGAGCCCGCCACCAAGCCGTCCGCCCGCGTCGGGGCCGGCGACCGGTTGGAGGTCCGGGCGGCGGAGGTCCCCGACTACGTCAGCCGCGCCGGGCACAAGCTGGCCGGTGCGCTGGCGGCCTTCCCGGACATCACGGTGGCGGGCCGGCGCTGCCTCGACGCCGGGGCGTCGACGGGCGGCTTCACCGACGTGCTGCTGCGGGCCGGTGCCCGGGAGGTGGTGGCGGTGGACGTCGGCCACGACCAGCTCGTGCCCTCGTTGCGCCATGACGCCCGGGTCCGGGTGTTCGAGGGCACGAACGTGCGCTGGCTGCGGCCCGAGGACATCGGCGGCCCGGCCCAGCTGACGGTGTGCGACCTCTCCTTCATCTCGCTGACCCTCGTCGTCGCCCCGCTCGCGGGGGCCACGGTGCCCGGCGGGGATCTCGTGCTCATGGTCAAGCCGCAGTTCGAGGTCGGCGCGGACCGGCTCGCCCGCACGGGCGTGGTCACCAGCGAGGAGGAGCGGGCCCGGGCGGTCGACGCCGTGGCCGCCGCCGCACGGGCCTGCGGTCTGACGGTGCTCGGACGGGAGCGCAGCCCGCTGCCCGGCCAGGACGGCAACCACGAGTTCTTCCTGTGGTGCCGCCGGGACGAGGTGGAGGGGAACCCCTGAGAGTTCCCGCCCTCGCGTAGGGTGGTGAGCGGTGCCCGGTCCCGGGCACGGCGCGCAGCACGGGCCGGTCCCGGTACCGACGACGCCCGCGTGCACCGAGCAGTCGAGAACGGGGGGATCCTGTGAGCAGGAAGATCCTGGTCATGGCCCACATGGGCCGGCAGGAGGCCAAGGACGCCGCGCGCGACTCCTGCCGCCAGCTCCACGACTCCGGCCTCGTGCCGGTGATCTCGCGGGACGACCTCGAGTCGCTCCAGGAGGACGAGGAGCCCCTCGTGCCCGTGGAGGTCATCGAGGAGGATGTCTCCCTGCGGGAGATCGAGCTCGTGATGGTGCTCGGCGGGGACGGGTCGATCCTGCGCGCCGCGGAACTGGTGCGCAGCATGGACACCCCGCTGCTGGGCGTGAACCTGGGCCACGTCGGCTTCCTCGCGGAGAGCGAGCGCTCGGACCTCAGGGAGTCCGTCGAGGCGATCGTGGACGGGCGCTACACCGTCGAGCAGCGGATGACCATCGACGTCACCGTGTGGCAGGACCAGAAGAAGGTCCTGCACACCTGGGCCCTGAACGAGGCCTCGGTGGAGAAGGGCGACCGCGAGAAGATGATCGAGGTCGTCGTCGAGGTGGACCGGCGCCCGCTGAGCACGTTCGGCTGCGACGGCGTGGTGCTGGCCACCCCGACCGGCTCCACCGCCTACGCGTTCTCCGCGGGCGGTCCCGTCGTGTGGCCGGAGGTCGAGGCGCTGCTCCTCGTCCCGCTGAGCGCCCACGCCCTGTTCTCCCGGCCCCTCGTCATCTCCCCGAACTCGATGATGGCCGTGGAGGTCCTCACCCGCACGGACGCCCGCGGCGTGCTGTGGTGCGACGGGCGGCGCACCACCGAGCTGCCGCCCGGATCCCGGATCGAGGTGGTGCGCTCCCCGAAGGCGGTCAACCTGGCCCGGATGCACCGCACCCCCTTCTCCGAGCGGCTCGTCCGGAAGTTCGAGCTGCCGACGACCGGCTGGCGCGGTCCCGTGCCCTCGCACGAGGCGACCGCGGCCCGGACCGCGGTCCTGCCCACCGTCAGCGCCGACGGCAGCGGTGCCGGCCGGCCGGCCCCGCTGCCGAAGTCCACCGTGGGGCACGAGATGCCCCACGGGTCGGAGCCGGCGCCCGTCGGGCCACGGAACGAGATCGCGGAGGCCGACTGAATGATCGAGGAGATCCACATCCACGACCTCGGCGTCATCACCGATGCCGTGCTGCCCCTCGGGCCGGGGCTGAGCATCCTCTCCGGTGAGACCGGCGCGGGCAAGACCATGGTGGTCACCGCCCTCGGGATGCTGCTGGGCAACCGCTCCGACGCCGGGGCGGTGCGCTCGGGGGCGCCCCGGGCCGTCGCCGAGGCGGTCGTGCGGGTCCCGGCCGGGCACCCGGCCGCGGCGCTCGTGGAGGACGCCGGCGGAGCCGTCGACGTCGAGGCCGTCGGGGACACGGACGAGGCGCTCGTCACCGTGGCCCGGACGGTGACCGCGGAGGGCCGCAGCCGGGCCCACGTCGGTGGCCGCTCCGCCCCCGTGGGCACGCTCTCCGCCGTGGGGCAGACCCTGGTGGCGGTGCACGGGCAGTCCGACCAGCTGCGGCTGAAGTCCGCGGCCGCCCAGCGCCACGCCCTGGACCAGTACGCGGGGGAGGAGCTGTTCGCGGAGCTCCGGCGCTACCGGGAGCTGCTCGCCGAGTACCGCACCGTGCAGCAGACGCTGCGGGAGGTCACCGAGCACGGCCGCGAACGCGCCCTCGAGGCCCAGACCCTGCAGGGCGCCCTCGAGGAGATCGACGCGGTGGACCCCCAGCCGGAGGAGGACCAGCGGCTCGACCAGGAGAGCCAGAAGCTCACCAACCTGGAGCAGCTGCGCACCGCGGCCCTCAGCGCGCACGCGGCCCTGAGCGGCGGGGAGTTCGCCGACGGCGACAGCGCGGACGCGATCGCCCTCATCGCCGGGGCGCACCGGGCGCTGGACCAGGAGGCGGACTCCGACCGGGACCTCGCGGAGCTCTCCGCGCGGGTCGCCGAGCTCGCGGTGCTCGTCAACGACATCGCCGCCGACCTCTCCGGCTACGCCTCCGGCCTCGACGACGAGGGCCCCGCGCGCCTGGCCGAGGTCGAGGCCCGGCGGGCCAAGCTCAAGGGGCTGACCCGCAAGTACGGCGCCACCGTGGACGAGGTCCTCGTGTGGGCGGAGCGCTCGCGGGCCCGGCTCGACGAGCTCACCGACGACCCCGCCCGGGAGCAGGAGCTGCGCGCACGGCTGGAGCGGCTGCACACCGGGCTGAGCGAGCTGGCCGCGCGGATGACCGAACGGAGGCAGGGCGCCGCGCACCGGCTCTCCGAGGCCGTCAGCGCGGAGCTCACGGCCCTGGCGATGCCCAACGCCTCCCTGGTCATCCGGGTGGAGCCCACCGAGGAGTTCTCCGCCCACGGACGCGACGAGATCGCGTTCCTGCTCGAGCCCCACGCCGGCGCCGCCCCGCGGCCCCTCGGCAAGGGGGCCTCCGGCGGTGAGCTGTCCCGGCTCATGCTGGCCATCGAGGTGGTGCTGGCCGCCGTCGACCCCGTGCCCACGTTCGTCTTCGACGAGGTGGACGCGGGCGTGGGCGGCAAGGCCGCCGTGGAGATCGGACGCCGGCTGAAGATGCTCGCCCAGCACGTCCAGGTGCTCGTGGTGACCCACCTGCCGCAGGTGGCCGCCTTCGCGGACCAGCACATCCTCGTCACCAAGAGCGAGGACTCCACCGTCAGCGACGTGCGCGTGCTCGACGAGGAGGAGCGCGTCGTGGAGCTGGCCCGCATGCTCGCGGGCCACGAGGACTCCGCGGCGGCGCGCGAGCACGCCCGTGAGCTGGTCCGCGACGCGGCACTCTGAGACCTCGTCCCGTGCGGCCGTCCGCACGGTGATCCGCAGCACGCAACCGGTGTCCCGGGAGGACAAGAATGATAGGGTCGAATTCCGTGGTGAATGCAAACGAAGCCGCCCACGGGGCCGGCGCACAGCAGACCGAAAACCAGCGACCGGGCAAGGTGACCCGCCAGATCTTCGTGACGGGCGGCGTGGCCTCCTCCCTCGGCAAGGGCCTGACCGCCTCGTCCCTGGGCATGTTGCTGCGGGCCCGCGGGCTCTCCGTGACGATGCAGAAGCTGGATCCGTACCTCAACGTCGATCCGGGCACCATGAACCCCTTCCAGCACGGTGAGGTCTTCGTGACCGACGACGGGGCCGAGACCGACCTCGACATCGGCCACTACGAGCGGTTCCTCGACGAGAACCTCGACGCCTCGGCGAACGTGACCACCGGCCAGGTGTACTCCACGGTCATCGCCAAGGAGCGCCGGGGCGAGTACCTCGGGGACACCGTCCAGGTCATCCCGCACATCACGGACGAGCTGAAGAACCGCATGCGCCGCCGGGCGCAGGGCGACGACCAGCCGGACATCATCATCACCGAGATCGGCGGCACGGTCGGCGACATCGAGTCCCAGCCGTTCATCGAGGCGGCCCGCCAGGTCCGCCAGGACGTCGGCCGCCGCCACGTGTTCTACCTGCACGTGTCCCTGATCCCGTACATCGGGCCCTCGGGGGAGCTCAAGACGAAGCCCACCCAGCACTCGGTGGCCGCCCTGCGCGGGCTCGGTATCCAGCCCGACGCGCTCGTGCTGCGCTCCGACCGGCAGGTCCCGGACGCGATGCTGCGCAAGATCGGCAACGCCTGCGACGTCGACCACGACGCGGTGATCTCCTGCCCGGACGCCCCGAGCATCTACGACATCCCCAAGACCCTGCACTCCCAGGGGCTGGACACCTACATCCTCGACTACCTGGGCCTGGACTACGAGGACGCGGACCTGGGGCAGTGGGAGCGGCTGCTCAAGGCCGTGCACGAGCCCGCCCACTTCGTCACGGTCGCCATGGTCGGCAAGTACATCGACCTGCCGGACGCCTACCTCTCCGTCTCGGAGGCCCTGCGGGCGGGCGGCTTCGCCAACGACGCGCGCGTGAAGATCAAGTGGGTCGCCTCGGACCTGTGCGAGACGCCGGAGGGGGCCCAGCGGGAGCTGGGCGACGTGGACGCCATCTGCATCCCGGGCGGCTTCGGCATCCGCGGGATCGAGGGCAAGCTCGGCACCCTGCGCTTCGCCCGCGAGCACCGCATCCCGACGCTGGGCCTGTGCCTGGGCCTGCAGTGCATGGTGATCGAGTACGCCCGCACCGAGCTCGGCCTCGCCGGGGCCTCCTCGAGCGAGTTCGAGCCGGACACCGACTTCCCGGTCGTGGCGACCATGGACGAGCAGAAGCAGTTCGTGGAGGGCGCCGGGGACCTGGGCGGCACCATGCGCCTGGGCCTCTACGACGCCCACCTGCGCGACGGGTCGGTGGTGGCCGGCGCCTACGGCTCCACGGTGGTCAAGGAGCGCCACCGCCACCGCTACGAGGTCAACAACGAGTACCGCGAGCAGCTGGAGCGGGCCGGGCTGGTGATCTCCGGGACCTCGCCCGGCGGCACCCTCGTGGAGTTCGTGGAGCTGCCCGCCGAGGTGCACCCCTACTACGTGGGCACCCAGGCGCACCCCGAGCTGATGTCCCGCCCGACCCGCCCGCACCCGCTCTTCGACGGCCTCGTCAAGGCCGCCCTCGAGCGCCGGGAGGCCGAGGGGCGCTGAGTCCCGGCCCGTGCCCGCACGGGCCGCAGGCGCCGCGTCCTCGTCCGGACGCGGCGCCTGCGCCGTCCTCCCGCCGACCCCTCCGCTGCCCGCTCCGCTCCGTCCCCCTCGGACGGCCGACCCGGAAGGACCACCATGGACATCCGCCACCTCGCCCCCGAGGAGCTCACGGACCGGCTCAGCGACCGCCGCACCGTGGCCTCCGAGACGGTCTACGAGGGCTACATCTGGAACGTCCAGCGCGACGAGTTCGAGCTCGCCCAGGACACCGACCCCCTCCGGCGCGACTACATCACCCACCCCGGTGCCGTGTCCGTGCTCGTGCTCGACGACGACGACCGGGTGCTGCTGATCAACCAGTACCGGCGCCCGGTCGGCATGACGATGTGGGAGGTCCCCGCCGGCCTGCTCGACGTCGAGGGCGAGGACCCGGCCGCGGCCGCCCGGCGGGAGCTGGCGGAGGAGGCCGACCTGCAGGCGGAGCGGTGGGACGTCCTGGTGGACTTCCACAACAGCCCCGGCTCCTCCTCGGAGGCCAACCGGATCTTCCTGGCCCGGGGCCTGAGCGACGTCCCCGAGGCCGAGCGCCACGAGCGCGACGGCGAGGAGTCCGAGATCCACGGGGCCTGGGTCCCGCTCGACGACGCCGTGCGGGCCGTGCTCGAGGGGCGGCTGAACTCGCCCTCCGCGGTGGTCGGCCTGCTCGCCGCGCACGCCGCCCGCGCCGACGGCTACCGCTCCCTGCGCGCGGTCGACACCTCGTGGCCCGGCCACCCCGGGCTGCGCTGACCGGGGGCCCCGCGGGCCCGGACCCCGGTCCTGCCCCGTCCGGCCCCGTCCCGGGTCCCCGTTCCGGCACCTGATGCCGCACGGTGCCCTGCCCCGTCCGGGCCTCCCGGTCACACATCGGCCGGTGCTGTGCCGCGGGCCACGACGGGTCTAGCCTGGACGCACGCACAGCCGGTGCGCCCGGAGGGACGGGGACGTCATGCGAGAGAACACACGCGTCACTGCTGGAGTGCGCCGGGCGCTGCTCGCCCTGCTGTGCTGCCTGGGCCTGCTGGTCGGGCCCGTGTCGGCGCCGGCGTTCGCCGCCACGGCCATCGAGGCCGAGCACCAGCGCCTCGGCGGGGCCGGCGGCCGGCTGGGCGCGGCCCTCGGCCCCGAGCGCTGCGGCCTCGTCCGCGGCGGGTGCTACCGGAGCTTCGAGCGGGGCAGCATCCACTGGTCCCCGAAGACCGGGGCGCGCGCGACCTGGGGGGCGATCCGCGGCGCGTGGGCCGCACAGGGCTACGAGCGGGGCCGCCTGGGCTACCCGGTGGGTCGCGAGACCTGCGGGCTGCGCGACGCCGGGTGCTACCAGGGCTTCGAGGGCGGGGTGATGCTCTGGTCCCGGGCGAGCGGGGCCCACCCCACGATCGGCGGCATCCGGGCGGCCTGGCTGCGCGAGGGCGCCGAGCGGGGCGCGCTCGGCTATCCGACCTCGGGGGAGGCCTGCGGGGGCGGGACCTGCCGCCAGTCCTTCCAGCGCGGGTCCATCACGTGGACCCAGGGCGCCGGGACCCGGGTGCACCGGGAGATCGACCGGGCCGCGTCGGTGTACGTCGTCGTCAACAAGCGCCGGGCCCTGAACCCCGTCGACCACGTCCCGCGCGACCTCGTGTCCGTGGACGGGCAGCTCCTGCGCGCGGACGCCGCGGCGGCGTTCCGGCGGATGCGCGCGGACGCCGCCGCGGCCGAGGCCCCGATGACGGCGGTCAGCGGCTACCGCTCCTACACCACGCAGGCCGGTCTCTACCGGGACTACGTGGCCCGCTACGGGCAGGAGCAGGCGGACCTGATCTCCGCCCGGCCCGGTCACAGCGAGCACCAGACCGGACTGGCCGTCGACATCGGCAACCCGGACGGGGCGTGCGGGCTGCAGAGCTGCTTCGCCGGGACCCCGGCCGGGGCGTGGGCGCGGGCGCACGCCCACAAGTACGGCTTCGTCGTGCGCTACCCCTCGGGCTGGACAGCGACCACCGGCTACACCTACGAGCCCTGGCACCTGCGCTACGTCGGCGTGCACGTGGCCACCGGCATGGTCACCCAGGGCATCCCCACGCTGGAGCACTACATGGGACTGCCGGCGGCGCCCTCCTACTGAGCGGTCCCGGCCCCCGGCAGGTGCCGCTCGTCGGGGCCGTTGTACTCGGACAGGGGGCGGATCAGAGAGTTGGCCGCCACCTGCTCCATGACATGGGCGGTCCAGCCCGTGATCCGGGCGGCGACGAACAGCGGGGTGAAGGTGGGGACGTCGAAGCCCATCAGCCAGTAGACCGGTCCGGCCGGGTAGTCGAGGTTGGGCTTGATCCCCTTGGCCTCGTCCATGGACCGCTCCAGCCCGTTGTACAGGCCCAGCAGCTCCGGGCGCCCGTAGTGGTCGATCATGGTGTCCAGGGCCGCCTTCATGGTCGGCACCCGGGAGTCGCCGTGCTTGTACACGCGGTGGCCGAAGCCCATGACCTTCTTCTTCTGCGCCAGGGCGTCGTCCATCCAGGCCTTGGCGCGGGCCTCGGCGTCCTCGGCGGACTCGTCGGCGCGGACGCCGAGTTCCTCGAAGGTGCGCATGACCGCCTCGTTGGCCCCGCCGTGCAGCGGCCCCTTGAGCGCGCCGATGGCCGCGGTGACCGCCGAGTGCAGGTCCGAGAGGGTGGAGGTCACCACGCGGGCCGTGAACGTCGAGGCGTTGAAGGAGTGCTCGGCGTAGAGGATCATCGACACGTCGAACGCCGCGACGACCTCGGGGGCCGCCTCCTCGCCGAAGGCCATCCACAGGAAGTTGGCCGAGTAGCCGAGGTCGGCCCGGGGCTCGACCGGCTCCTGGCCCCGCCGGCGCCGCTGGTCGTAGCACACGACGGCCGGCATGGCCGCGAACAGCTTCTGCGCCTTGGCCAGGTTCGCCTCCGGCGAGGAGTCCTCGGCCTCGGGGTCCTGCGCGCCCAGGACGGACGCCGCGGTGCGGCACACGTCCATGGGGTGGCACGTGGTGGGCAGCGCGTCGATGATCGCGCGCAGCTCGGGGGTCAGGGCGCGGTGCTCGCGCTCGCGGGCGGTGAACTCCGCCAGCTCCTCGTCCGTGGGCAGCTCGCCGTTCCACAGGAGCAGGGCGACCTGCTCGAAGGAGCAGTGCGCGGCCAGCTCCTGCACGGGATATCCGCGGTAGAGCAGGGAGTTGGTCTCCGGGTTGACCTTGGAGACGGCCGTGTAGTCGGCGACGACGCCGGCCAGTCCCTTGCGGACCTCGCTGTGGGTCTCGGTCATGGTGGTCTCCTTCTCGTGGTCGGGCGGTGGGCGGTCAGCGGTGCAGGCCGGGCACCTCGAAGTCGAAGACGCCGGCGTCGAACTGGTTGTAGCCGTTGTAGTCCACCAGTTCGTAGAGCCGGGCGCGAGTGAGCATGTCCGGCACGGCCGCCTCCTGGGTGCCGTCCTCCCGGATCGTGGACAGCACCCGCTCCATGGCGCCGAGGGCGGAGCGCATCAGCGTCACGGGGTAGATGATCATGTTCACGCCCGCCTCCTCGAGCTGGGCGGCGGTGAACAGCTGCGACTTCCCGAACTCGGTCATGTTCGCCAGGATCGGCACGTCCACCGCGGCGCGCATGGCCTCGAACTCGGAGAGGTCGGCCATCGCCTCGGGGAACACCGCGTCCGCCCCGGCGTCCACGAGGGCCTTGGCCCGCTCGGTGGCCGCGGTCAGGCCCTCGACCCCCCGGATGTCGGTGCGCGCCATGATCAGGAAGTCCGGGTCCCGGCGGGCCTCGGCCGCGGCGCGGATCCGCTGCACGGCGGTGTCGAGGCCCACCACGGACTTGCCGTCCAGGTGGCCGCAGCGCTTGGGGTTGAACTGGTCCTCGATGTGGCAGCCGGCCAGGCCGGCGTTCTCGAGCTCCTGCACGGTGCGGGCCACGTTCATGGGCTCCCCGAAGCCGGTGTCCGCGTCGACGATCGCCGGCAGGTCCGTCACGCGGGCGATCTGACCGGCACGCTGGACCACCTCGGCGAGACTGGTCAGGCCGATGTCGGGGAAGCCGAGCTCGTTGGCGAGCACGGCCCCGGAGATGTAGACGCCGTCGAAGCCCTGCTCCTGGATCAGCTTCGTGGACAGCGGGGTGTAGGCGCCCGGGAACCGGACGATCCGCGGGCCGGCCAGCATCTGCCGGAGGGCCACGCGCTTCTGCTCGGGGGTGGTGGCGGAGAACAGCATGCTCAGAAGATTCCCTTCGTGCCGGTGCGCAGCTCGACGCCCGCGGTGACGTTGAGGGCGCCGAGCTCCCCGGGGCCGAGGTCCCGGAGGTTCTCGGCGGCCCCGACGAAGCGGTCGAGCTCGTCGGGGTCGACGAGCCCCTCCGCGAGGGTGCGCAGCTTGGTGATGTACTGCTCGCGGGCGAACGGGCGCGCGCCCAGCGGGTGGGCGTCGGCCACCGCGATCTCCTCGACCACGGTGGAGCCGTCGCTCAGCAGGATCTCGGCGCGCCCGCCGAAGGCCTTCTCCTGCGGGTCCGGGGAGTGGTAGCGGCGCGTCCACTCCGGGTCCTCCGCGGTGGTGACCTTCTGCCACAGCCGCACCGTGTCGGGGCGCCCGGCGCGGGCGGGGGCGTAGGAGTCCACGTGGTGCCACGCCCCGTCCTGCAGCGCCACCGTGAAGATGTAGGGGATCGAGTGGTCGAGGGTCTCGCGCGTGGCCGTCGGGTCGTACTTCTGCGGGTCTCCGGCGCCGGAGCCGATCACGTAGTGGGTGTGGTGGGAGGTGTGCAGCACGATCCGCTCGATCCGCGCCGGGTCGGCGAGCTCGGGGCGCTCGCGGTGCAGCTTCCGGGCGAGGTCGATCCAGGCCTGCGCCTGGTACTCCGCGGAGTGCTCCTTGGTGTAGGTGTCGAGGATCGCCCGCTTGGCCTCGCCCGGGGCCGGCAGCGGCACCTCGTAGGCCGCGTCCGGGCCGTCGAGCAGCCAGGCGACGACCCCGTCCTCGCCCTCGTAGATCGGGGTGGGAGAGGTCTGCCCGCGCATCGCCCGGTCCACGGCCTCGACGGCCATCTTCCCGGCGAACGCGGGGGCGTGGGCCTTCCAGGTGGAGATCTCGCCCTTGCGGGACTGCCGGGTGGCGGTGGTGGTGTGCAGGCCCTGGCCGATGGCGTGGAAGATCGTCGCGGTGTCCAGGCCCAGCAGCGTGCCGATCCCGGCGGCCGCGGACGGGCCGAGGTGGGCCACGTGGTCGATCTTGTGCTGGTGCAGGCAGATCGCCTTCACGAGGTCGACCTGCAGCTCGTAGCCGGTGGCGATCCCGCGCACGAGGTCCGCGCCGGTCGAGCCCACGTGCTGGGCGACGGCGAGGATCGGGGGGATGTTGTCCCCGGGGTGGGAGTACTCCGCGGCCAGGAACGTGTCGTGGTAGTCGAGCTCGCGCACCGCCACGCCGTTGGCCCACGCCGCCCACTCGGGGGAGACCGCGGTCCGTGCCGCGGGGACCCCGTAGAGCGCGGCGCCGGAGCCGCCGGGGGTCGGGGCGTGGGCGAGGGCCTGGTCCCGCGCCGAGACGATCGGGTCCCGGTTCAGGGAGGCGATCGCGACCGAGGCGTTGTCGAGGACACGGTTGATCACCATCTCGGCCACCTCGTCGCTCACCTCGACCGGGTCCGCGGCGACCTCCGCCATCTTCCAGGCGAGCTGGTCCTCGCGGGCCAGGTTGTCCTTGGACGGGTGGACGCGCACGTGGTGGGTGACGGTCATGGAACTTCCTCTCGTGGGGACGGACGTCCACCGGCGGCGGACGGATGGGGTCCTGCTCAGCCGGCGGCCTCGAGCGGGGGAGCGGGTTCGACCCACTCGCGGACAGGGGTGGTCAGGACCGCGTGCAGCGAGTTCGCCAGGTGCACCCGGGTCGCGGCCTCGGCGAGCTCCTCGGAGCCCTCCGCGATCGCGCGCGCGATCTGCGCGTGCTCGGCGGCAGCCCGCGCCAGGCGCTGCGGATTGGTCCGGGACAGCTTGCGCACACGCGCCAGGTGCAGCCGCAGGGACCGCTGGGCGGCCGTGAGGTAGGGGTTGACCGTGGCGTCGTCGACGGCCTGGTCCATGCGCTCCACGAGCTCGTAGTACGCGGAGCGGTCGGTGTCCGGGTCGCGGAGCCGGTCCACGCAGGCCTCGAGCTCGGCCGCCAGCCGCTGGAACTCGGCGGCGTCCCGGCGCCGGGCCGCGAGCCGGGCCGCCCGGCAGTCGAGGGCCTCGCGCAGCTCGAAGAGGGCCCGGACGTCCTCCAGGGAGACCTGCGAGACGACCACGCCCCGGCCCCGGTGGGCTTCGGCGAGCCCGTCGGCGGTGAGCCGGCTGAGCGCTTCGCGGATGGGTGTGCGGGAGATGCCGAAGCGCTCCGACTGCTCCACCTCGCCCAGCACCTGGCCGGGAAGCAGCCTCCACTCGACGATGTCGCTGCGCAGGGCCTCGTAGGCGCGGTCGCTGGCGCGCACGGCTCCCTCCTCACTTCTGCGGCCCCGGGGCCGCAGAACCGGCGGGAGCCATCGGTGACCGACCTCACACTTCTCCGTCAGTGTATACACGTAACGACGCCGGGAGCCAGGGATTCGGGAAATACTGGAACATTGTCGCGTCAATGTATACAGCAGTATTGTCTGTTGTGATCTGCGCCACTAGGGTGACCGGCAGGACCGCGACGCCCCGGAGGAACCCATGAGCACCGACCACCAGACCACGCAGGCCGAGGACTACAGGGAGGTCTACCGGCGCAGCGTCCAGGACCCGGAGCGGTTCTGGCTCGAGGCGGCCCGGGCCGTCGACTGGACCCGAGAGCCCACCGTGGCCCTCGACGGGACCACGGCTCCGCTCTACCGCTGGTTCCCCGACGGCGAGCTCAACACCTCCTACAACGCCCTCGACCGCCACGTGGAGGCCGGCCACGGCGAGCGCACGGCGCTGATCTACGACTCCGCGCTGCTGGGCGTCCAGGAGCGCTACAGCTACGCGCGGCTGCGCGACGAGGTGGCGCTGTTCGCCGGGGCCCTCGCCGCCCGCGGGGTGGGGCGGGGCGACCGGGTGCTCGTCTACCTCCCGATGATCCCGCAGGCGGCCGTGGCCATGCTCGCGTGCGCCCGCCTGGGGGCCGTGCACTCCGTGGTCTTCGGCGGGTTCGCCCCCAAGGAGCTGGCCTCGCGCATCGACGACTCGCGGCCCCGGGTGGTGGTGACCACGACCGGCGGGCTGGAGCCGAAGCGGCGGATCGAGTACATCCCCGCGATCGAGGAGGCCCTGCGGCTGTCCCGGCACGTGCCGGAGACGGTGGTCGTGCACGAGCGGCCCGGCTTCGAGACCACCGTCGGGCAGGCCCGGGACCGGGCCGGGCGCGGCGAGCAGCCGCCGGCCGAGTGGCTGAGCTGGGCCGCCGCCGTCGAGGGCGCCGAGCCCGCGGCGCCGGTGCCCGTCGCCGCGACCGACCCGCTCTACGTGCTCTACACCTCCGGCACCACGGGCACCCCGAAGGGGGTGGTCCGCGACAACGGCGGGCACGCCGTGGCCATGGCGTGGTCCATGCGCCACGTCTACGACGTCGGTCCCGGCGAGGTGATGTGGACGGCCTCCGACGTGGGGTGGGTCGTGGGCCACTCCTACATCGTCTACGGCCCGCTGCTCGCCGGCGCCACGACCGTGCTCTACGAGGGCAAGCCCGTGGGCACCCCGGACGCCGGCGCGTTCTGGCAGCGCGTGGAGGACCACGGTGTGAAGGTGCTCTTCACCGCACCCACGGCCCTGCGGGCCATCCGCCGGGCGGACCCCGAGGGCGAGCTCGTGCGCCGGCACGACATCGGCTCCCTGCAGGCGCTGTTCGTGGCGGGGGAGCGGCTCGACCCGGAGACCTACGGCTGGGCCTCCCGGGTGCTGGGGGTGCCGGTGGTCGACCACTGGTGGCAGACGGAGACGGGGTGGGCGATCTGCGCCAACCCCTTCGGGATCGAGCGGCTGCCCCTGAAGCCCGGTTCGCCGTCCGTGCCCGTGCCCGGCTACCGGGTGGAGGTCCTCGACCCCCTGGGGCAGCCGGTCGCGGCCGGGGAGGAGGGCAACATCGCCCTGCGCCTGCCCCTGCCCCCGGGCACCCTCACCACGCTGTGGGGCGACGACCGGCGCTTCGTGGAGTCCTACCTCACGGCCTTCCCGGGCTGCTACGCCACCGGCGACTCCGGCCACGTCGACGAGGACGGCTACGTCTACGTCATGGGACGCACCGACGACGTGATCAACGTGTCCGGCCACCGGCTCTCCACCGGGGCCATGGAGCAGATCCTGGCCGCGCACCCGGCGGTGGCCGAGTGCGCGGTGATCGGGGTGGCGGACCCGCTCAAGGGCCAGCGGCCGGCCGGCTACGTCGTGCTCAAGACCGGGGCGACGATCCCGGGCGAGCAGCTGCGGGACGAGCTCGTGGCCCTGGTGCGCCGGCAGATCGGGGCGGTCGCCGACTTCAAGGACGTGACGGTCGTGGACGGGCTGCCCAAGACCCGCTCGGGCAAGATCCTGCGCAAGACCATGCGGCAGATGGCCGACGGCGAGGACTACGCGGTGCCCTCGACGATCGAGGACGCCTCCGTGCTCGAGTCCCTCGAGGACGTGCTGCGCCCGCCGCGGGCCGGCTGAGGGACCGGCGCGCCGCGCACGGTGGCCCGGGTCAGATCGGGGTCTGGGGGGCGGCCTCCTCGGTCCCGGTCTCGCGCACGGCCTTGCGCCGGCGGGCGCGGTCGAGCACGGCGATGACCGGCCCGGCGGCGACGCCGTGCACCACGACGGACATGACGATCACCAGGCCCACGATCCGCCACAGCGTCTGGTCCTCCGCGAGGAACTCGCCCTCGGCCAGGGCGTAGCCGAGGTAGTAGACGGATCCGATGCCGCGGACGCCGAAGAAGGCGATGACGCCGCGCTCCCACGGACCGGTGCGGCCCCGGGCCAGGGCGATCCACCCGGCCACGGGCCGGACGAGCAGCAGGAAGGCAGCGGCGACGAGCACCTCGCGCCAGCTGAGGCCGGCGAGCAGCCCCCGGGCGACGGCGCCGCCCAGGAGCACGAGCACCACCACCGTGAGCAGCCGCTCGAGCTGCTCGATGTAGCTGTGCAGCACGCCGTGGTAGCCGTGCACCCGCTCGCCCGCCCGGATGGTCACCGCGCACACGAACACGGCCACGAAGCCGTAGCCCTCCACCATCTCGGTGATCCCGTAGGTGAGGAAGGTCGCGGCTAGGGCGACGAACCCCTCGGAGTGGGAGGCCATGCGGACGCTCTCGATCGGGGAGCGGAAGAAGACGCGCCCCAGCAGCTTGCCCACCGCGTACCCGGCGAGGCAGCCGATGGCGATCCGCCAGGCCACGTCCACGAAGAAGAAGTTCGGCACCCACGCCGCGGGCGACGTCCCCACGACGCTGAGGGCGATGGCGAGGTAGACGAACGGGAAGGCCAGCCCGTCGTTGAGCCCCGCCTCCGAGGTGAGGCCGAAGCGCACCTCGTCCTCGCCGTCGAGGTCCTCCTGGGCCTCGGAGGGCGCCCCGACCTGGACCTCGGAGGCCAGGACCGGGTCGGTGGGGGCCAGGGCCGCGGCCACGAGCACGGCGCCGGCCACGCTCAGCCCCAGCACCGACCACCCGAGCAGGGTCAGCCCGATCAGGCACAGGGGCATCGCGATGCCGAGCAGGCGCCAGGTCGTGGCCCACCGGGCGCGCCCCAGGGGACGGTCCAGGGCCAGGCCGGCGCCCATCAGGGAGATGATGACGCAGATCTCGCTCAGGTGGACGGTGATGTCGCTGTAGACCACGGGGTCGGGATCGGGAAGGGAGTCGGCGACGGAGAAGACGGCCATGCCCGTGGCCAGGAACACCATGGGCATCGAGATGGGGGCGCGCATCAGCAGGCGCGGGAGCAGCGCGGCGGCGAACACGGCCAGACCGGCGGCGGCGAACATCAGGCTCGGTGCTTCGAACACCTGGACCTCGTCTCTTCAGCGGGTGGGGGCGACCCTCGTGAGACTACGCACTGCGGGCCCAGGTGCGCACCGGTCCGCCCGCACCGGTTCCTCCCCGGCGGCGTCCGGGGACGCCGCCGGCGGCTCAGCCGGCCCAGCCGTACTCGAGCTCCGGGCGCCCGGGCGTGCCGTAGCGCGAGCGCCGGTGCACGAGGCCGCGCTCGGCCAGGTGCTCCAGGTAGCGCCGGGCCGTCACCCGCGACAGCGTGCTGCGCTCGGCGACCTCCCCCGCGGAGAGCCACTCCCCGCCGCGCACGAGGTCCGTGACGGCGGCCAGGGTCCCGGCGGAGAGGCCCTTCGGCGCGGGCGGCCGCACCGGCGAGCCCAGGGCGGCGAACGCGCGGTCCACCTCGGCCTGGCCCACGGCGCCGCCCGTCCCGAGGGCCGAGCGGTAGCTGCGGTAGGCGGCGAGCTTCTCCTCGAACACGGCGTAGGTGAAGGGCTTGATCAGGTAGCCGACGACGCCGAGGGTGGTCGCCTCGCGGACCGTGGCCACGTCCCGGTGCGCCGTGATCACGAGCAGGTCCACCGACTCGCCCCGGGCCCGGAGGGTGCGCGCCACGTCGAGCCCGGTCATGTCCGGGAGGTTCACGTCCAGCAGCACCAGGTCCACGGGCTGCCCCGCCCGCCGGGCGGCCTGCACCGCCTGCACGGCCGTGCGCCCGGACACGGCCGTGGCCACGGCCCGGAAGTCCTGGGAGCGCTCGACGTACTCCGCGTGGGAGGCTGCGGTCAGCGGCTCGTCGTCGACGACGAGGACCCGCACGGGCCCCGTCACGGGACCTGCTCCGGCACGGCGTCGCGAGGGGCCGGGATCGTCACGGTGAACACGGCCCCGCCGTCGTTGCCCAGCTCGATCCGGGCGCCCCACCGCTCCACGACCTCGCGCACCAGGTGCAGCCCGACGCCCCGGCCCTCGGGCCCTGCCGGCTTCGTGCTGACCCCGAGGTCGAAGACCCGGTGGGCGAGCTCGTCGGGGACCCCCATGCCGGTGTCGGCCACGGTGATCACGGCGGTGTCCCGGGCCGGGTCGGCGTCGTCGGGCGCCCCGGTGATCTCCACCTCGACGACGGGGCGCACTCGCGCCGCGTTGGCCGCGGCCGCCTCGACGGCGTTGTCCACGAGGTTGCCGACGAGGCTGACGAGGTCGGCGGGGGAGACGGGCAGGCGCGGCACGTCCGGGCCCACGACGACCTCCAGCTCCACCCCGCGCTCGTGGGCCGCGGCGGTCTTGCCCACGAGCAGGGCGGCGAGGAAGGGGTCGTCCAGTCGGGCGAGCAGGTCCTCGGACAGCCCCCGGGTGCGCTGCCGGTCCGCGGAGGCGAAGTCGAGGGCCTCCTCCTGGTGGCCCAGCTCCAGCAGGGAGACCACCGTGTGCATCCGGTTGGCGTGCTCGTGCGTCTGGGCGCGCAGGGCCCCGGCCAGCGCCGACGTGGCGCGCAGCTGCCCGGAGAGCCGGGAGATCTCGGTGTGGTCGCGCAGGATCACGACCATGCCCCGCCCGGCGAGCGCCCCGCGGGCCGGCAGGCTCGAGACGATCAGCGTGCGCTCGCCGGCCACGACCCACTGCTCCTGCACGGCGGCCCCCGAGCGCAGCACGGCCTCCAGCGCCAGGGGCAGCCCGAGCGAGCCGAGCGGCAGGGCGGTGCGCCGGCCGGGCCCGGGCGCCTCCGGGGGGATCCCGAGCAGCTCGCGGGCCCGGGCGTTGAGCACCGGCACCGTGCCCGCCGTGTCCACGAGCAGCAGCCCCTCGGTGGCCTCGTTGAGCACGGCGTCGTGCAGCGCGTGGACCTGGGCGAGCTCCTCCGGTCCCCACCCGTGCGTGACCCTGCCCAGGTAGCGGGCCGCCAGGGCCGCGACCGTCGCCGAGGCCGCGAGCAGCAGCAGGCCCACGAGCAGCACGGCCGGCAGCTGGGCCAGGGCCTGCTGGGACAGGGCCTCGAGCAGGACGCCCGTGGCCACGAGCGCCACGACCGTCCCGTCCTGGTCCCGGACGGGGGCGATCGTGCGCACCGACGGGCCGAGGTTGCCGCGCTCCGTGCTCGTCCACACCTCGCCGGCGAGCGCGTGCGAGCGGTCGCCCCGGTAGGGGTCGCCCACCGAGGAGGGCCAGGGGTGCGTCCAGCGGGTGCCGTCGGGGGCCATGATCGTGACGAAGTCGAGCCCGGTGTCCTCGAGCAGCCGGTCCGTGAGCGGCTGCAGGGCGGGGTGCGGGTCCGGGGTGCCGGCGGCCTCGAGCACGTACGGGTCGTCGGCCAGGGCCGTGGCCACCGCCCGGGTCACGGCCTCGGCGCGCTCCTGCACCGCGCTGCGCTCCTGGGCGAACAGCACGAGGGAGACCGTGACGGTCACCAGGGCCACGACGGCCAGCTGGAGCAGGAGGAAGCGCCTGGCCACCGACATGCCCGCGTCCTCTCCTCCTGCCCGTCGTCCGTCTGTGGTGGGCGTCACGACCATTATGACCACAACGCGACAGGGCGCCGGCCGCCGGTGAGACTCGTCACATCGCCCGAATCCCGGGCCCCGCGCGCCACCCACCCGCACCGTCAGGAGAAGCATGGCCACCGTCGCCACGGACCCCGTCGACCCGCAACGGCCCGTCCAGAAGCCGAAGAAGGACAAGACGCACTACCTGTACGTCTTCGTGATCATCGCCGTCGTCGCCGGCGCCGTCCTGGGTCTCGTGGCCCCCGAGTTCGCCCGGACGCTCAAGCCCGTCGGCACCGCGTTCATCGCCCTGATCAAGATGATGATCGCCCCCATCATCTTCTGCACGATCGTCCTGGGCGTCGGCTCCATCGCCAAGGCGGCGACCGTCGGCAAGGTCGGCGGCCTGGCCCTGGCCTACTTCATGGCGATGTCCACCGTCGCGCTGGCCATCGGCCTGGTCGTGGGCAACCTGATCCACCCGGGCGAGGGCCTGAACATCCAGGGCTCCGAGTACGAGATCACGGACACCGGCCACGGCGACGGCGAGGGCGGGACGATCGGGTTCCTGCTCGGCATCATCCCCACCACGCTGCTGTCCTCCCTGACCGCGGGCAACATCCTGCAGACCCTGTTCGTGGCCCTGATCGTGGGCTTCGCCCTGCAGCAGATGGGCCCGGCCGGCAAGCCCGTGCTCCAGGCCGTCGGCTACCTCCAGGCCCTGGTCTTCCGGATCCTGATCATGGTCATGTGGGTCGCCCCGATCGGCGCCTTCGGCGCGATCGCCGGCGTGGTCGGCGAGACCGGCGTGCAGGCCATCGTCTCCATGGCCACCCTGATGGTCGCCTTCTACCTCACCTGCGTCCTGTTCATCGTGCTGATCCTGGGCGGGCTGCTCAAGGCGGTCACCGGGATCAACATCTTCCGGCTCATGAAGTACCTGGGGCGCGAGTACCTGCTGATCTTCTCGACCTCCTCCTCCGAGGCCGCCCTGCCCCGGCTCATCGCCAAGATGGAGCACGCCGGCGTCTCCAAGCCCGTGGTCGGCGTGACCGTTCCGACCGGCTACTCCTTCAACCTGGACGGCACCGCCATCTACCTGACCATGGCCGCCCTGTTCGTCGCCTCCGCCATGGGCAACCCCCTGGCCCTGGGTGAGCAGGTCTCCCTGCTGGTGTTCATGATCATCGCCTCCAAGGGCGCCGCCGGGGTCACCGGCGCCGGACTGGCCACCCTCGCCGGCGGCCTGCAGTCGCACCGCCCGGACCTGGTCGACGGCGTGGGCATCATCGTGGGCATCGACCGGTTCATGTCCGAGGCGCGCGCCCTGACGAACTTCACGGGCAACGCGGTCGCCACCCTGCTGATCGGCAAGTGGACCCGCGAGATCGATCTCGCCCAGGTCGAGCGCGTGCTCTCGGGGCAGGACAAGTTCGACGAGTCCACCATGACCGCCCACTCGCACGGCGGCCCCGAGCGCGGCTCCGACGCCGCCCCGGTCGAGGACTCCGTCGCCGAGAAGGTCGAGGCCGCCGCCGGCGCGCGCTGAGCGCCGGTCCCCGCCGCCCGCGCCCGCCGCACCCCACCGGGTCCGGCGGGCGCGGGTCGTCCGCGTCCGGCCCGGGCCCGCCGCCGCGGCAATTCGGGACCGGCAGGCCGCGGCGGTACGCTGGTGGCTGATCGAGTCCAGGAAAACCCCAGGTCGGCCGCACCGGCCCGGGCCGCCCCGCGCCCGGGCCGGCCCACCCACGACAGCGACCACGAACGAAAGAGCGGTGCCACGAGTGAGCCAGCGAAGCGACGAGAGGATCCCCGGAACGGGCGAGACCGCGGCGGGAGACCTGGGCCACACCGGCCGCCCCGTCCGCAGCTTCCCCGAGCCGCCCGAGCTCTCCTCCCACGGGCCCGCCCGGATCATCGCGATGGTCAACCAGAAGGGCGGGGTCGGCAAGACCACCTCCACCATCAACCTCGGGGCCGCGCTCGCCGAGCTGGGGCGCAAGGTGCTGCTCGTCGACTTCGACCCGCAGGGCGCGCTCTCCGCCGGTCTCGGCGCGAACCCGCACGAGCTGGAGCTGACGGTCTACAACGTCATGATGGACCGCGCCGTGGACGTGTGGGACGTGGTCCAGGAGACCGACGTCGAGGGCATCGACCTGCTCCCCGCCAACATCGACCTCTCCGCGGCCGAGGTGCAGCTGGTCACCGAGGTGGCCCGCGAGCAGGTCCTGGCGAGCGCGCTGCGCAAGCTCGAGGAGCACTACGACGTCATCATCATCGACTGCCAGCCCTCGCTGGGCCTGCTCACCGTCAACGCGCTGACCGCCGCCCACGGGGTGGTCATCCCGCTCATCGCCGAGTTCTTCGCGCTGCGCGCCGTGGCGCTGCTCGTGGACTCCATCGAGAAGGTCCAGGACCGGCTCAACCCCCGCCTGCAGATCGACGGCGTGCTCGCCACGATGTTCGACTCCCGCACGCTGCACTCGCGCGAGGTCATGGCCCGGATCGTCGACGCGTTCGGGGACAAGGTCTTCGACACGGTGATCAAGCGCACCGTGAAGTTCCCGGACGCCACGGTGGCCGCCGAGCCCATCCTGTCCTTCGCCACCGCCCACCCGGGCGCCGAGTCCTACCGCCAGCTGGCGCGGGAGCTGATCTCGCGCGGCGGCGCGCCCTGATGCACTCCCAGGAGCTGCCGGAGCCCTCGGGGCCCGGCGGCTTCGCGGTGCGGCTGGAGGACTTCGCGGGGCCCTTCGAGGTGCTGCTGTCCTTGATCGCCAAGCACGAGCTGGACATCACCCGGATCGCGCTGGCCACCGTCACCGACGAGTTCCTCCAGTACGTGCGCGCCCTGCACGACGTCGGGTCGGCCCGTGCCCTCGACGAGGCCAGCGAGTTCCTCGTGGTCGCCGCGACCCTCCTGGACCTCAAGGCCGCCCGGTTGCTGCCCCGCGGCGAGGTCGAGGACGAGGAGGACGTGGCCCTGCTCGAGGCCCGGGACCTGCTCTTCGCCCGGCTGCTGCAGTACAAGGCCTTCAAGGAGGTCGCCGGCCTGCTCGACGAGCGGATGCGGGCCGAGTCCGCCCGCCGGCCCCGGGTCGTGCCCCTGGAGCCCGAGGTCGCCGCGGTCCTGCCCGAGCTCGACTGGCGCACCACCCCCGAGCAGCTCGCCGGGATCGCCCGCGCGGTGCTCGAGGCCCGGCCGGGGACGCCCGCGGAGGTCGGCCTCGACCACCTGCACGGGGCCGCGGTCACCGTCCGGGACGAGGCCGGGACGCTCGTCGGGCTGCTGGAGGACGGGGTGCCGCGCTCCTTCCGCGCGCTCGTGGCCGGTGCCGGGTCCACCCTGGCCGTGGTCGTGCGCTTCCTGGCGCTGCTGGAGATGTTCCGCGACGCCGTGGTCGAGCTCTCCCAGGAGACCCCGCTGGGGGAGCTCACGGTGCGCTGGACCGGTGCGGACAGCGGGTGGACCGCCGAGCGTCTCGCCGCGGACGGGGCCGCGGAGGGCACCACGGACGACTCCGCGAGCGCCGGTGGCGCCGCGGCCTGTCCCGTCAGCACCGCGGCCGGGACCCCGGTGGGGGTGCCCGCGTGAGCGCCGGGACCGGTCCGGTCCTCGAAGGGCTGCCCGGCGGGGTGCAGGCCGCGGTCGAGGCCATCCTGATGGTCGCCGACGAACCCGTCAGCGAGTACGAGATCGCCGCCGCCCTGGTGGTCCCCGTCGCCACGGTGCAGCGGGTCCTGGATCGGCTCCGCGCGGAGTACGACGGACGGGCGGCGGATCTGGGGTATGCTGGAACGTTGGTGCCGCGCGGGTTCGAGCTGCGCAGCACCGGTGCCGGTTGGCGGATCTACTCCCGCAGCGAGTTCGCCCCCGTCGTCTCCGCGTTCGTCGCGGAAGGACAGACCGCCCGGTTGTCCCAGGCGGCCCTGGAGACCCTGGCCGTCGTGGCGTACCGCCAGCCCGTGAGCCGAGGGCGGATCTCCGCGATCCGCGGGGTGAACGTCGACGGCGTCGTCCGCACCCTCGTGCAGCGGGGGCTGATCCGCGAGCTCGAGCGGGACGGCGAGTCCGGTGCCCTGCGCTACGGCACCACCACGTTCTTCCTGGAGAAGATGGGCATCGGGTCGCTCGACGAGCTCCCCGACCTCGCTCCTCATCTGCCGGGCATCGACCAACTCGACCACTACGAGGACTGAGACACCACCATGGCCACTTCACGTTCATCATCCGGCCGCCCTGGGCCCGGCGGCCGCCGGGGCCCCGGCGCCCAGGGCGGAAAGCCCCGGACCGGCCAGGGCGGCAAGACCTTCCAGGGCGGCCGCGGCGGGACCGGCCGCGGTGCGGCCTCGGGCGGTACCACGCGGGGCGGGTCCGCCCAGGGCGGCACCGCGAAGGGCGGCGCGGCCAAGGGCGGTGCCGCGAAGGGCGCCGCCCCGGAGCGCGGCCCCCGGCCGTTCGCCTCCTCCGAGAAGAGCGCCCGGCGGATGCCGGCCACCCCCTACCGCCCGCCGCACCGCAAGCGGCGGCCCAAGAACCCGCCCGTGGACCGGCTCGACCAGCACGACCCGAACGGGGTGCGCCTGCAGAAGCTCATGGCGCAGGCCGGGGTGGCCTCGCGACGGGTGTGCGAGGAGATGATCGAGGCCGGCCGGGTGCAGATCAACGGGGAGACCGTCACCGAGCTCGGCATCCGCGTGGACCCCGCCACCGTCGAGATCCACGTGGACGGCGTCCGCGTCCAGCTCGACGAGAACCTGGTCTACTACGCCTTCAACAAGCCCGAGGGCGTGCTCTCCACCATGGAGGACCCCGAGGGCCGCCCCTGCGTGGCCGACTACCTGAACAACCAGAAGAACGAGCGAGTGTTCCACGTGGGCCGGCTCGACGTCGAGACCGAGGGCCTGCTGCTGCTCACCAACGACGGCGAGCTGACCAACCGGCTCACCCACCCCTCCTACGAGGTGCCCAAGACCTACCTCGTGCAGGTCCGCGGGCCCATGGACAAGGGCATCGGCGCGGCCATGAAGGCCGGCGTCGAGCTCGAGGACGGCATCGCCTCCGTCGACTCGTTCCGGCTCGTGGACTCCACGCCGGGCCACCTCCTGGTGGAGGTCGTCCTGCACTCCGGGCGCAACCGGATCGTGCGCCGCCTCTTCGACGCGGTGGGCCACCCCGTGGAGAAGCTCGTGCGCACCCAGGTCGGTCCCATCCGGATCGGCGACCAGCGCCAGGGCACGATCCGCAGGCTGTCCAGGACCGAGGTCGGACACCTCCTCGCCTCGGTGGGCATGTAAGGAGCACCGGTGACGCAGACCTCCTCCGCCCGGCCGGCCCCCGCGGCGACCACCGGTCCCGTCCTCGTGGTGGGCGCGGGCCTGCTCGGCGCCAGCATCGGGCTGGGCCTGCGCCACCTGGGCGTGGACGTGTGGCTGCAGGACGCCTCGCCCACCGCCGAGGCCGTCGCCCAGGACATCGGCGCCGGCCGCTCCTGCCGCGCCGCCGGGCCGCCGCCGGAGCCGGCCCTCGTCGTCGTCGCCACCCCGCCCGACGTCACGGCGCAGACCGTGACCGAGGCGCTGGGCCGCCACCCGGGCGCCGTCGTCCTCGACATCGCCTCCGTCAAGGAGGCCGTGCTCGAGGGCGTGCGCGAGCTCGGCGGCGACCTCGCCCGGTACGTGGGCACCCACCCCATGGCCGGGCGCGAGAAGTCCGGGCCGGTGGCCGCCCGCGGCGAGCTGTTCACCTCCATGCCCTGGGTCGTGTGCGACTCCGGGAGCTCCTCGCCCGCGGCGCTGGCCGCGGCGAAGAACCTCGCGGTGGACCTCGGGGCGACCGTCACCTTCATGGACGCCCGGGAGCACGACGCCACGGTGGCGCTGATCTCCCACCTGCCGCAGGTGATGTCCTCGCTGCTGGCCTCCCGGCTGCAGGACACCCCGTTGCACCACCTCTCCCTCGCGGGGCAGGGCCTGCGGGACACCACCCGCATCGCGGCGTCCGACCCCCACCTGTGGGTCCAGATCCTCTCCGCCAACGCCGGGCCGCTCGTGGCGTCCCTGCACGGGGTGCGCCAGGACCTCGACCGCCTCATCGCCACCCTCGAGGGCCCCGAGGCCCCCGGCGCGCGGCTGGACATCGCCCAGCTGATCGCCGAGGGCAACGCGGGCCGGGCCCGGATCCCGGGCAAGCACGGCGGGGCGCCGCGCGCGTTCGCGACCCTGACCGTCCTCGTGGGCGACGTGCCCGGGCAGATCGCCCGGCTGCTCACCGAGATCGGGGAGATCGGCGTCAACCTCGAGGACCTGCGCCTCGAGCACTCCCCGGGCCAGCCCGTGGGCCTCGCCGAGGTCTCCGTGCTGCCCAACCGCCGCAAGGAACTCGTCGAGGCGCTCCAGGAGCGCGGATGGAAGGTCGTGCAGTGAACACCGGAACGAACACCGCCGCCCCGCAGGGCGGGGCACCGCTCCCCGCCCCGGCCGGGCACGAGCTCGTCGTCGCGATCGACGGGCCCTCCGGCTCGGGCAAGTCCAGCGTGTCCAAGGAGGTGGCCCGCCGCTTCGGGCTGGCCTACCTGGACACCGGGGCGATGTACCGGGCGCTGACGTGGTGGTGCCTCGACCGCGGGGTGGACCTCGCCGACGCCGACGCCGTGGTGCAGGCCGCCCGCAGCTTCCCGCTCGACCAGGGCACCGACCCCGACCGGGAGCAGGTCCTCGTGGACGGCACCGACGTGGGCGCGGAGATCCGGGGCGCCCGCGTCACCGGGGCGGTCAGCGCCGTGGCCACCAACCCGGCGGCCCGCGAGGTCCTGGTGGCCCGCCAGCAGGACCTCATCGCCGGCAGCGGCCGGCGGATCGTGGCCGAGGGGCGGGACGTCACCACCGTGGTGGCCCCGGACGCCCACGCCCGGATCCTGCTCACCGCCGACGAGCGGGCCCGGATGGCCCGCCGCGGCCTGCAGAACGGCGGGGTCGAGGACGCCGAGCAGCTGCGGGCCCAGGTCGTGGGCCGGGACGCGAAGGACTCCACGGTCGTGAACTTCACCGAGGCCGCCGACGGCGTCGTGACCGTCGACTCCTCCGAGCTCACGGTCGAGCAGACCGTCCAGGCCGTGATCGACGTGGTCGTCCGGGCCGCCGGCCGCCCCGCCTAGACTGGCCCCGGGTCCACCCCCCTCACCTTTTTCACGCACCCCGACCGGCCGCACCCGGCCCAGCGAAGGACAGCCATGACCGGCAACCCCGACAACTCCGCGCCCGAGGGCGCCCACGACCCGTACGAGGCCGAGATCCTCGGCGGCACCACCGACGACGTCGCCGAGCGGCTCGCGGCCATCGGCGACGAGGAGGCCGAACAGCGTGCGCAGGCCCTGCGGGCCGGGCTCGAGGACTACGAGCTGGACGAGGAGGACGCCGCGCTGCTCGCGGAGTGGGCCGAGGGCGAGGACCAGGCCCCGGTGCACCGCCCCGCCCCCGTGCTCGCCATCGTGGGCCGGCCCAACGTCGGCAAGTCGACGCTGGTCAACCGCATCCTCGGCCGGCGCGAGGCCGTCGTGGAGGACACCCCGGGCGTGACCCGGGACCGCGTCTCCTACCGGGCCACCTGGAACGGGCGCAACTTCACCCTCGTGGACACGGGCGGGTGGGAGTACGACGCCAAGGGCATCAACGCCCGCGTCGCCGAGCAGGCCGAGATGGCGGTGGAGTTCGCCGACGCCGTCCTGCTCGTGCTCGACGCCACCGTGGGCGTGACGGCCGCCGACGAGGCGATCGTCAAGATGCTGCGCCGGGTCAAGAAGCCCGTGATCCTGGTCGCCAACAAGGTGGACTCCCCGCAGCTCGAGGTCGAGGCCACCTACCTGTGGTCCCTGGGCATGGGGGAGCCGCACCCGGTCTCCGCCCTGCACGGGCGCGGCGCCGCGGACGTCCTGGACGCCGTCCTGGACGTGCTGCCCGAGTTCTCCGCCGTGGCCGAGACCGAGCTCACCGGCGGCCCCCGCCGCGTGGCGCTGATCGGGCGCCCCAACGTGGGGAAGTCCTCGCTGCTCAACAAGCTGGCCGGCTCCGAGCGCGTCGTCGTCGACCCCCTGGCCGGGACCACCCGCGACCCGGTCGACGAGCTGATCGAGCTCGGCGGCAAGCCGTGGCGCTTCATCGACACGGCCGGCATCCGCCGCCGCGTGCACATGGCCCAGGGCGCGGACTTCTACGCGTCCCTGCGCACCCAGGCCGCCCTCGAGCGCGCCGAGGTGGCCGTGGTGCTGCTGGCCTCCGACGAGGTGCTCTCCGAGCAGGACGTGCGCATCCTGCAGCTGGCCGTGGACTCGGGGCGCGCCCTGGTGCTCACGTTCAACAAGTGGGACCTCATGGACGAGGACCGCCGCTACTACCTGGAGCGGGAGATCGACCGCGACCTCGCGCACGTGGCGTGGGCGCCGCGGGTGAACGTCTCCGCGAAGACCGGCTGGCACAAGGACAAGCTGGTCCCCGCGCTGGAGACGGCCCTCGCCTCCTGGGACACCCGCGTCCCCACCGGCCGGCTCAATGCCTTCCTCGGCGAGATCGTGGCCGCCCACCCGCACCCCGTGCGCGGTGGCAAGCAGCCCCGGATCCTCTTCGGCACCCAGGCGTCCTCGCGGCCGCCGCGCTTCGTGCTCTTCACCACCGGGTTCCTCGACCCCGGGTACCGCCGCTTCATCACCCGCCGGCTGCGGGAGACCTTCGGCTTCGAGGGCACCCCGATCGAGGTCAGCATGCGGGTGCGCGAGAAGCGCAGCCGCAAGCGCTGAGCCGCGGTGCGCCCCGAGATGAATTCCGCCCCGGGTTCCTGTAATGTGATGCGAGTGCTCGGGGCGGAGACGTACTGAGCACTTCGGGCTGTGGCGCAGCTTGGTAGCGCACTTGACTGGGGGTCAAGGGGTCGCAGGTTCAAATCCTGTCAGCCCGACGATTCGAGGCCGGTGGACCGCGGGAACGCGGGCCACCGGCCTCTGTCGTGCCCGGGTCCCGGGCCGGGTGCTCAGCCCGTGAGGTCGTCGTCGGTGACGAAGAACCGCACGCGCCCCGGGTCCTGCGGGAACTCCTGCACGAGCTCCGCGGTGAGGTGCAGGCCGTCCCGGGAGGCGGTGAGCAGCTCGCCGCCCGCGAGCCGTTCGGCCGGGACCTCCGGGGACGGCCGCTCCTCCTCGGGGCCGGGCAGCGGTGGTTCGTCGAGGACCTCCACCTGCCAGCCCTCCTCCTGGAGCTGCGGCCCGTAGTGTGCCTGGAGCTCGACGAGCGACAGGTCCGTGCCGAACTCCGCGTAGCAGCCGAACTCCATCCTGCCGTCGGGCTCGAGCGGCTGCCCGGCCGGCGTCGAGAGCTCCGCGAGCGCCGACTCCTCGGCCTCGCCGCACTCGGTGAGCGGAGCCGTGGCGACGCCCAGGGCGGCGAGCCCGGCGGTGAGGGCGCCCGAGACCAGAGGGACGGCCAGCACGGCCCAGCGGCGCCGCGCCGTCAGGAGCACGATCAGCACGAGCGCGAGCAGCGCCTGGAGCATCGCCAGGACGTGGGACCAGCCGCCCCAGCCGAGGCCCATGACCAGGGTGAGGAACAGGACGAGCAGCTGCAGGGCCACGGCGGCCACGACGGCGGGCCACCACCCCGGGGAGGTGCTGCGGGCACCCGTTCCCGGGCGGTCTGAGGAGGCGGCCATGGAACTCCTCTCCCTGCGGCGGGCCGGCGTGCCCGCGTGCGCACAAGCTACTCCTGCTGCGCCGGTCCCTGCGCGCGCCGCGCCGCGGCGCGCAACCGGTCGAGATCGAGGTGCGGCCGGCCCCCGGCCGTGCCGACCCCAGTGCCTCGGCCACGGCGGGGCGTCGACCGGCGCGTACACTGCTCGGGACGTCGAGCGCTCCGGTCCCGGAGCCGGACCGCGAAGGAGCACCACGAGTGAAGGACCTGTACACCCTGCCGAAGGCCGAGCTGCACCTGCACATCGAGGGCACTCTGGAGCCCGAGCTCGCGTTCGAGCTCGCCGCCCGGAACGGGGTGGAGCTGCCCTACGGCTCGGTGGGGGAGCTGCGGCGGCAGTACGACTTCGAGGACCTGTCCTCCTTCCTGGAGCTCTACTACGCCACGATGGCCGTGCTGCGCGAGGCCGCGGACTTCGAGCTCCTCACCCGTGCCTACCTCGACCGGGCGGCCGCCCAGGGGCTGCGCCACGTCGACGTCTTCTTCGACCCGCAGGCGCACGCCGCCCGCGGGGTGGGCCTGCCGACCGTGATCGACGGCATCCGCGCCGGCCTCGACGCCGCCCGCGCGCAGCACGGCATCACGAGCACGCTGCTGCTGTGCTTCCTGCGCGACCGGCCCGCCGCCGAGGCCCTCGCGCTCTTCGACTCCCTCGGGGACCAGCTCGCCCGCATCGACGGGATCGGCCTCGACTCGGCCGAGGTGGGCCACCCGCCGGCCCTGTTCGAGGAGGTCTACGCCCGGGCGCGGGCGGCGGGGCTGCACGTCGTCGCCCACGCGGGGGAGGAGGCCGGTCCCGAGTACGTCCGGGAGGCGCTGGACGTGCTGCGCGTGGAGCGGGTGGACCACGGGATCCAGTGCCTGCAGGACCCGCAGCTCGTGGACCGTCTCGTCGCCGAGCGGGTGCCGCTGACGGTGTGCCCGCAGTCGAACGTGCGCCTGCGCGTGGTCGGCGCGCTCGCGGAGCACCCGGTCCTGGAGATGCTCGAGCGCGGGCTCGTGGTCACGGTCAACTCGGACGACCCCGCCTACTTCGGCGGCTACGTCGGGGACGCCTTCCAGGGCCTGCGCGAGGCGCTCGGGCTCACGGACGAGCAGGCCGCGGCCCTGGCCCGCAACGCGGTGGACGCCTCGTTCGCCGGGACGGCGCGCAAGCGGGCGATGCACGAGGAGATCTCCGCGTGGGAGCAGGACTGATCCCGGGGGTCGCCGCACCCGGACCGGCGGGGTGGTCTGTGCCATAATCGAGCCGACCGTGCACGCCCGACCAGGAGTGACCCATGAGCAGCATCCCCGCCGACCTGTCCTACACGGCCGAGCACGAGTGGGTCACGACCCCCGGCGCCGACGGCGTGGTGCGCATCGGCATCACGGACCACGCCCAGAGCGAGCTGGGCGACGTCGTGTTCGTGCAGCTGCCCGAGGTCGGGGAGACGGTCGAGTCGGGCGCCGCCGTGGGCGAGATCGAGTCCACCAAGTCGGTGAGCGACATCTTCGCCCCGGTCTCCGGCGAGGTCACCGCGGTCAACGACCGTCTCGAGGAGGAGCCCGCGGCGGTGAACACCGAGCCCTACGGCGGGGGCTGGCTGTTCGAGGTCCGTCCCGCCGACGAGGACTACCGCTCCGGGCTCCTGGACGCGGAGGGCTACGCCGCGCAACTGGGCTGAACCGGGCCGGGCCGGTCCCGGTGCACCGGCGGCCGGGACGTGTCCCGGCCGCCCTGTCCTGTCGCCCCCACCCAGTACACTGAAAAGTGCAACCGGGTGGCTCCGGCCGCCCGCCGGGAGACCCCCGGGACGGGCGGTCGCGGGGTCGGGATCCCACGGGATCCGCCAACCATCACGTCACCAGTCGAGGGAAGAGATGTCCAGAACCCAGAACGGCTCGAACGCACCCCACGGGGAGCCGGAGACCACGTCGATCCAGATCGTGGCCGAGGTGCTCTCCCACGCCGCTTCCCACAAGCTCTCGCCGGAGGAGAACGCCGCCGTCTCGGCCCTGCCGCCGCGCAGCGCCCTCCTCGTCGCCCACGACGGCGCCGGCACCGGCTCCCGTTTCCTCCTGGACCGCGACGAGGTCCCCGCCGGGCGCCACCCGTCCTCCGAGATCTTCCTCGACGACGTCACCGTCTCGCGGCGGCACGCCCGGTTCGTCCGCCGGGGCGAGACCTTCGAGCTCATCGACTCCGGTTCCCTCAACGGCACCTACGTCAACGGGGACCGGGTGGACAGCGCGGAGCTCGACAACGGCGACGAGGTCCAGATCGGGAAGTTCCGGTTCACGTTCTACCGTTCGCTGCGCACGCAGTCGGACCAGTAGAAGGGAGCCATGGCCGACCCCGCCGAGCTCGACCCGCACCGGGACGACGTCCAGCACGAGCCCCGGGTGGGCATCAGCGCCGTGCTCAGGGAGCTCGGCGCCGATCACCCCGGCATCACGGCGTCCAAGCTGCGCTTCCTCGAGGACAAGGGACTGGTGCACCCGGCCCGTACGGCCTCGGGCTACCGGAAGTTCTCCCGGGCCGACATCGAGCGGCTGCGCCGCATCCTGGAGCTCCAGCGCGACCGCTACCTCCCGCTCAAGGTCATCCGCGAGCGCCTGGACGCCGACGGGGACCCCCGGGACGGCGACCACCGGCGCGCCCCGGAGCCCGCGGGCCCGGCCTCCGTCCCGACCGCCTCCGCACCGCCCGCCTACAGTCTTCGGGAGCTGGCCGCACGCACCGGCGCCGGGATCCCGCTCGTGCGCGAGCTGGTGAGCTACGGGCTGATCCGGGAGCAGAACGGGGTCTTCGACACCCACGCCCTGGCGATCACCCGCGCGGCGCACGCCCTCACCGCCCACGGGCTGGAGCCGCGGCACCTGCGCCCCTTCAAGGCCGCGGCCGACCGCGAGCTGGGGCTGGTGGAGCGAGCCGTGGCCCCCCTGACCTCCCGACGGGACGCCGCCTCGCGCGCCCGCGCCGTCGAGCGGGCCCAGGAGATCTCCGGGCTGTGCCTGACCATCCACACCTCCCTCGTGAGGTCCGAGATCGCCGCGCTCCAGGAGCGCGCCGCGGTGGAGAACTGACATGGCCGTGCACCAGGTCCTGATGGAGATCGCCGGCGTGCGCATGGACGTCCCCTCCGCGCAGCCCGTCGTCGTGCTGCGCGAGGTGGAGGGCGGACGGCACCTGCCGATCTGGATCGGCACGAACGAGGCGACGTCGATCGTCTTCGCGGTGCAGGGCATCGAACCGCCCCGGCCGCTGACCCACGACCTCCTGCTCTCGGTGGCCACCGCCTTCGGGCGCACGCTCACCCGGGTGCGGATCCACACCGTGGAGGAGGGCGTCTTCCACGCCGCGCTCGAGTTCTCGGACGGGACGGTCGTGGACTCCCGCGCCTCGGACGCGATCGCCCTGGCCGCGCGCACCGACTGCCCCATCCTGTGCACCGAGACCGTGCTGGACGAGGCCGGCCTCGTGATGAGCGGGGACGGCGAGCTGCGCGAGCCGTCGCACCGCTCGGGCGAGGCCGAGCAGCAGCTGCCGCCGGAGGCGCAGGTCGAGCAGTTCCGCGACTTCCTGGACAACGTCGACCCCGAGGACTTCTGACCGGACCGGCCGGCCGCCGGGCCGACACGGGGCCGGGGGCGCGGATGTCTTTGACCCCGTCACCGGCGAGGTCTAACGTCGGTGCTGTGCTCGAGGTGTCCCCCGGGGGGCCGGACGTCCGAGCGAGTCCATCCATTCCCGGCGCCGCGAGGACCGGATCCACGAGCGAGGAGGCGGCGTGAGCGAGCACGAGCGGCCCGGCGGCCCGGCCGGTCCCGACCGTCCACCCGCGCAGGGCACCCAGGGGGTCCTCTTCGCCGACTCGGTGGTCCGGGACGAGTCCGTGGGCTACCGCGGCCCCACGGCGTGCAAGGCCGCCGGCATCACCTACCGGCAGCTCGACTACTGGGCGCGCACCGGTCTGGTGGAGCCCACCGTCCGCGGTGCCGCCGGCTCCGGGACCCAGCGCCTGTACAGCTTCCGGGACATCCTGGTCCTCAAGATCGTCAAGCGGCTGCTGGACACGGGCGTCTCCCTGCAGCAGATCCGCACCGCCGTCGGGGCGCTGCGCGCGCAGGGGGTGGAGGACCTCGCCCAGCTCACGATGATGAGCGACGGCGCGAGCGTCTACGCCTGCACCTCGCCGCACGAGGTCATCGACCTGGTGCAGGGCGGCCAGGGCGTCTTCGGGATCGCGGTCGGCCGGGTCTGGCGCGAGGTCGAGGGCACACTCGCGGCGATGCCGGGGGAGCACATCGGGCAGGAGGCCGGCCCGCCCGTCCCCGACGACGAGCTCTCGGCCCGCCGGGCCCGGCGGCAGAGCGCGGGCTGAGCGACGCAGGGCTCCGCCGCTCTCAGGGCGAGCGGTCCAGCAGTCCCCGCAGGATCGCCGTGAACCGGCCCGACAGGTCCTCGGCCTCGGACCCCGGCCAGCGGTGGATGGGCCAGGCCGCGCCCTGCGCCTGCTGCCACACGGGCAGGTCCGGGATCACGGGGTTCACCAGCAGCGGCCCGAAGAGCTCTCGCAGCTCCTCCAGCCGGTGGCGGTGCTCCACCGACGCGTGCTGGACCTTGTTCACCACCACTCCGGCGGAGGGGACGGCCCAGCTGCGGCTCTGCTCGAACTGGGCGATGGCGGTCATCGTGCGCTTCGTGCCCGCGACCGAGAACAGGGAGGGCTCCGCGACCGAGAGCACCTTGTCGCTGGCGGCCCAGGCGGTGCGGGTCAGGGCGCTCAGCGTCGGAGGGCAGTCGACCAGCACGAGGTCGTAGCCCGGGACGCCGGCGAGGACCCGTTCCAGCCGGCCCAGGTCCTTGTCCCGGAACTCGGAGCGCTCGAGGTGGGACGAGCGGGCGGAGCCCGGGGCCACGTCGAGGGCCTTCGCGTCGAGACCCTCCCGCACCGCCCAGGCCGAGGCCACGACCACGCGCTCGAGGGCGCCGCGGCGGGGCCGGCGCAGCGCCTCGCCCACGTCGTGCCCCCGCTCCGGCTGCACGCCCAGGCCGGTCGTGGCGTCCGCGTGCGGATCGAGGTCCACCACGAGGGTGGGCACTCCCGCCCGGAGCGCCGCCGAGGCGATCCCGAGGGTCACCGAGGACTTGCCGACACCGCCCTTGAGGCTGCTGACGCTGACGATCTGCACGGAGGGGACACCCTTCGCTCGCGGGGAAACAGGGGAAGCGGCCCCTCGTGCCCGGGATCGGGGGCCGCGGCGAGGAGACGGTCCGCGCCCATCGTAGCCGGGAGGCGGGTCCGCCCCCGGTGCGGCACGGGACGCCCGCGTGGCCCTCTGTGACGGGGCTCACGGCTGCGTGCCGGGCGGCGTGGTTCACTTGTGGCACGGCTCACCGGGCGCGACCCGGCCGCAGCCCGTGGCGCCCATGACCGGCATGGGCGCCACGCAGCCCTGCACGACTCGAGGAAATGAGCGCCCGGGCGTCCGCGAGACGCGCCGGGCGCGGAACGGGTGTAGATGTTCTCCAAGATCCTGGTGGCCAATCGCGGTGAGATCGCGATTCGCGCCTTCCGCGCCGCGTACGAGCTCGGCGCCAAGACGGTGGCGGTGTTCCCGTACGAGGACCGCAACTCGATCCACCGGCAGAAGGCCGACGAGGCCTACCAGATCGGTGAGGAGGGCCACCCGGTGCGGGCCTACCTCGACGTCGAGGAGATCGTCCGGGTCGCCAAGGAGTCCGGGGCGGACGCGATCTACCCGGGCTACGGGTTCCTGTCGGAGAACCCGGAGCTGGCCCGGGCCGCGGCGCGGGAGGGGATCACCTTCGTGGGCCCCCGGGCCGAGATCCTCGAGCTCGCCGGGAACAAGGTCGCGGCGCTGAAGGCCGCCAAGCGCGCCGGGATCCCGACGCTGGCGTCCACGGAGCCCTCGGCGGACCCCGAGGAGCTGCTGGCGCAGGCCGAGGGGATCGGGTTCCCCATCTTCGTGAAGGCCGTGGCCGGCGGCGGCGGGCGCGGGATGCGCCGGGTGGAGACCCCGGAGGCCCTGCCCGAGGCGCTGGCGGCCGCGATGCGGGAGGCCGACACCGCGTTCGGGGACCCCACGGTGTTCCTGGAGCAGGCCGTGCTGCGGCCCCGGCACATCGAGGTGCAGATCCTCGCCGACAACGAGGGCGGGATGGTGCACCTGTTCGAGCGCGACTGCTCGCTGCAGCGCCGGCACCAGAAGGTCGTGGAGATCGCCCCGGCCCCCAACCTCGACGAGGGCATCCGCCAGGCCCTGCACCGTGATGCGGTGAAGTTCGCCAAGGAGCTGGGCTACGTCAACGCCGGCACCGTGGAGTTCCTGGTGGACACCGCCGGGGAGCGGGCCGGGCAGCACGTGTTCATCGAGATGAACCCGCGCATCCAGGTCGAGCACACCGTGACCGAGGAGATCACCGACGTCGACCTCGTGCAGTCCCAGCTGCGGATCGCGTCGGGGGAGACCCTCGCCGATCTCCGGATCGCCCAGGACGAGCTGCGCGTGCGGGGCGCGGCCCTGCAGTGCCGGATCACCACCGAGGACCCCGCCAACGGGTTCCGCCCCGACGTGGGCAGGATCTCCGCCTACCGCTCCGCCGGCGGCGCCGGCGTGCGCCTGGACGGGGGCACCGTCTACGCCGGTGCCGAGATCTCCCCGCACTTCGACTCCATGCTCGTGAAGCTCTCCTGCCGGGGCCGGGACTACCCGACCGCGGTGCACCGGGCCCAGCGGGCGCTGGCGGAGTTCCGCATCCGCGGGGTGGCCACCAACATCCAGTTCCTCCAGGCGGTGCTGGCCGACCCGGAGTTCCTGGCCGGCAACGTGGCCACCGACTTCATCGAGCGCCGCCCCGAGCTGCTGGAGGCGCGGACCTCCGGGGACCGGGCCACCAAGGCCCTCACCTGGCTGGCCGAGGTCACGGTCAACCAGCCCAACGGGGAGCGGGTGGAGGGCATCGACCCGCGCACCAAGCTGCCCCACTACCCGGGGGACAAGCAGGACGAGCCGCTGCGCTCCCCGTTCGACGGGCCCTCGACCCACGAGCCCCCCGCCGGGTGGAGGCAGCGGCTGCTGGAGCTGGGGCCCGAGGGCTTCGCGGCCGCCCTGCGCGAGCAGTCCGCGGTGGCCGTGACGTCGACGACGTTCCGCGACGCCCACCAGTCCCTGCTCGCCACCCGGGTGCGCACCCGCGACCTGCTGGCCGCCGCGCCGGCCTACGCCCACACCCTGCCCCAGCTGTTCTCGGTGGAGGCCTGGGGCGGGGCCACCTACGACGTGGCGCTGCGCTTCCTCGGCGAGGACCCCTGGGAGCGGCTGGCCCTGCTGCGCGAGGCGATGCCGAACATCCCGATCCAGATGCTGCTGCGCGGGCGCAACACCGTGGGCTACACCCCCTACCCCACGGAGGTCACCGACGCGTTCGTGGCCGAGGCGGCCGCGACGGGAGTGGACATCTTCCGGATCTTCGACGCCCTCAACGACGTCGAGCAGATGCGCCCGGCGATCGAGGCCGTCCGCAAGACGGGCACCGCGGTGGCCGAGGTCGCGCTGTGCTACACCGGCAACCTGCTGGACCCGGCCGAGGACGTCTACACCCTGGACTACTACCTCGACCTGGCCGAGAAGTGCGTGCAGGCCGGGGCGCACATCCTGGCGATCAAGGACATGGCCGGGCTGCTGCGCCCGGCTGCGGCCGCGAAGCTGGTCACCGCGCTGCGGGAGCGCTTCGAGCTGCCGGTGCACCTGCACACCCACGACACCGCCGGCGGGCAGCTGGCCACCCTGATGGCCGCCATCGACGCCGGGGTCGACGCCGTGGACGTCGCCGACGCCTCCATGGCCGGCACCACCTCCCAGGTCCCCGCCTCGGCGCTGGTCGCGGCCCTGGAGAACACCGAGCGGGACACCGGCATCCCCCTGGAGGCCGTCACGGACCTGGAGCCCTACTGGGAGGTCGTGCGCAAGATCTACGCACCGTTCGAGTCCGGGCTCACCGCGCCCACGGGGAGGGTCTACCGGCACGAGATCCCCGGCGGGCAGCTGTCCAACCTGCGCCAGCAGGCCATCGCCCTGGGCCTGGGCGAGCGCTTCGAGGCCATCGAGGACATGTACACCGCCGCCAACGCCATCCTCGGCGGGCTGGTGAAGGTCACGCCCTCCTCGAAGGTCGTCGGCGACCTCGCGCTCCAGCTCGTGGGCATGGGCGTGGACCCGAAGGAGTTCGAGGCCGACCCGCAGAAGTTCGACCTGCCCGACTCGGTCATCAGCTTCCTGGCCGGGGAGCTCGGCACCCCGCCGGCCGGCTGGCCGGAGCCGTTCCGGTCCAAGGCGCTGGAGGGACGCACCGTGAAGGTCGGGGTCACCGAGCTCGCCGCGGAGGACCGCGAGGGCCTCGGCGGGGACTCCGCCACGCGCCGGGCCACGCTGAACCGGCTGCTCTTCGCGGGTCCCACCCGTGACTTCGAGGCCAGCCGCGCCAAGTACGGCGACCTCGCCCTGCTGCACACCCGCGACTTCCTCTACGGGCTGACCACCGAGCACGAGCACGTCATCTCCCTGGGCAAGGGCGTCCGGCTCCTCGTCACCCTCCAGGCCGTCTCGGAGCCGGACGAGAAGGGCATGCGCACCGTGATGCTCACCCTTAACGGGCAGCCGCGCATGGTCGAGGTCCGCGACGCCTCGGTGGCCTCGGCGGTGCCCGCCACCGAGAAGGCCGACCCCACCGCCCCCGGCCACGTGGCCGCTCCCTTCGCGGGCGCGGTCACCGTGACCGTGGCCGAGGGCGACGCCGTCGAGGCCGGTGCCCAGGTCGCCACCATCGAGGCCATGAAGATGGAGGCGTCCATCACCGCCCCCACCGGGGGGACGGTCAAGCGCGTCGCGCTCCCGGGCGTCACCCAGGTGGCCGGCGGGGACCTGCTGCTGGTCCTCGACACGGCCGGCTGACACGGCCGGCACGAGCCGGGCGGGCCCACCGGTCGGGGCCCGCCCGGCTCACGCCGACCAGACCTCGCGGAACTTCCCGCTCGGGTCCGGCCGGGGCGGGTCGGGGGAGCGCTCGACGCCGACCGCGCCCAGTCCCCGCTCCGCGAGGAAGGCGCGCACCCGGGCCTCCACCGCGGCGCCGACCCGCCCGGGATCCACGCCCGGCTCGGCCTCCAGCCGCACGGCCAGCGCTCGCGGCCCGGTGCGGACCGCCTGGAACCGGTGCACCCCGGGCGTCTGCCCGACGACTTCCGCGAGCGCCCGGGGCAGGACGGCGACCTCCCGCCCGTCGGCCGAGCGGAACCGCAGGACGTCACCGGCGCGGCCGTCCACCCGGACCGGCGGCAGCGGGCTGCCGCACGGGCACGGTCCGGGCAGGACGGTCACCCGGTCCCCGAGGTCGTAGCGGATCAGGGGCTGGACCCGGTTGGCGAGGTTGGTGACCAGCACGGTGGCGGAGGTCTCGCCCGCCGGCACCGGGCGGCCCGCCTCGTCGACCGGCTCGAGCAGGTACCGGTCGGCGTTGACGTGGAGCACCCCGCGGTGGCACTGCACGGCCAGCCCGGGCACCTCCGAGGCGGCGTACTCGTCGAGGACCGCGCAGCCGAAGGCGTCCCCGATCCGGTGGCGGGCCGCCCCGGAGAGGGTCTCGCCGCCGGCGGCGACCAGCGCGGGCGCGATCCGCAGCCGTCCGGCCCGCAGCTCGTCCGCGAGCACCTCCAGCGTGCTCGGGAAGCCCAGGAGCACCGTCGGGCGGTAGTCGTCGAGCTCTGCCACCAGCTGCGGGACCGGGCGCAGCACGGAGAGCACACGGATCTGCCGCGCCCGGCGGCGGCTCCGCCGGCGCATGGCCTCGGCCGTGCTGACGGCGGCGAAGTGCCCGCCGGTGGCCAGGACCGCGGCGGCGCGCACGCCCTGGCGCAGCACGGGGCCCAGGACGTCGGGGCGCAGGACCGTGCGCCGGGCCCGGACACCCAGCACGGCGCCGGCCACCGTCCACGACGAGCGGTCGTGCACCAGCACGACCGGCTCCCCGCTGGTGCCGGAGGTGGTGAACACCCGGTAGCGGCCGAGGTACAGGGTGCCCACCAGGGACTCGTCGGCCAGGTGGTCGCGGCGCAGGGCCTCCAGGCCGACCTCCGGGTCCGTCACCCACTCGTCGAAGCGGGCCATGAGCGCGCCCTTGCTGACGGGGGGCAGCAGCCGGGGCTCGTCGACGCCGGCCGGCAGGCCACGGTAGAGCGCACGGTAGTACGGCGAGGCGCGCCGCGCGTGCTCGACGAGGCCGGCGAGCCGGGTCCGCTCGCGCCGGGCGACCGCGCCGGGCCCGCCCCGTTCCGTCCGCCACGCGTCCCACGCGGCGGCCGGGGCGCCGAACCCGTCCTGCACCATGCCGCCCTCCCCGCCGTCCCGGTCGCCCCACTGTAGGACGGGCCGTTCCGGTCCACCAGGCCGGACGGCGACCGCGCATAGGATGGGCGGCATGCGGACATTCGACCTCATCATCATCGGCTCCGGCTCCGGCAACTCGATCCTCAACGAGGACTACGAGGGCCTGGACGTGGCCATCATCGACGGAGGGACCTTCGGCGGCACCTGCCTGAACGTGGGCTGCATCCCCACGAAGATGTACGCCTACCCGGCCACACTGGCCCGGCACACGGCGGACGCCGACCGGCTGGGGGTCCGTGCGCAGGTGCAGGACGTGCGCTGGCGGGAGATGCGCGACCGGATCTTCGGGCGGATCGACGCGATCTCCCACGGGGGCCTCGAGTACCGGCGGACGCTGCCGCACGTGACGGTCTACCAGGAGCACGTGCGCTTCACCGGCCCGCGGGTCCTGTGCACCGCCTCGGGCGAGGAGATCACGGCCCCGCAGATCGTGGTGGCCTCGGGCTCCCGTCCGCTCCTCCCCGACGTCCCCGGGATCGACCTGCCGCAGGTGCACACCTCGGACACGGTCATGCGCATCGACGAGCTGCCCCGCCGCGTGGTGGTGGTCGGCGGCGGCTACATCGGCGCCGAGTTCGCCCACGTGTTCTCCAGCCTCGGCTCCCGGGTCACCCAGGTGAACCGCACCCAGCGCATCCTGCGCTACCACGACCCCGAGATCGCCGAGCGGTTCGCGCGGGAGGCCTCCCGGCAGTGGAAGCTCGAGACCGGCTGGACGCTGTCCGAGGTCGAGGAGTGGGACGGCGACGAGTGCGCCGCGATGGTCACCTTCCGCGACCCGCAGGACCCGGAGCTCGTCCTGCGCCTGCCCGCCGACGTCGTGCTGGTGGCCACGGGGCGGCAGCCCAACACGGACGTCCTCGACGCCCGGGCGGGCGGGCTCGACGTGCGCGAGGACGGCCTGCTCGCCGTCGACGAGTACCAGCGGGCCCTCTCCGGCGGAGCGCCGGCCGAGGGCGTGTGGGCGCTGGGGGACATCAGCTCGCCCTACCAGCTCAAGCACGTGGCCAATGCCGAGGCGCGCACGGTCCAGCACAACCTGCTGAACCCGGGCGACCTCCGGGCCTCCGACCACCGCTTCGTCCCCTCGGCCGTGTTCACCAGCCCGCAGATCGCCTCCGTGGGCATGACGCAGGAGGAGGCCGAGCAGTGGGCGGTCGAGCACGGCACCGAGATCACGGTGAAGGTGCAGGACTACGGGGCCACGGCCTACGGGTGGGCCATGGAGGACCGCACAGGACTGTGCAAGCTGATCGCCGAGAAGGGCACTGGCCGGCTGCTGGGGGCCCACCTGATCGGGGAGGAGGCCAGTCTGCTGATCCAGCCGATCGTGCAGGCCATGTCCTTCGGCCTCGACGCCCACACGATGGCCCGGGGCCAGTACTGGATCCACCCGGCGCTGAGCGAGGTCGTGGAGAACGCCCTGCTGGGCCTGGAGGTCCCGGAGCACTCGCCGCTGGGCGCGGAGGAGCTGGTCGGCGGCCGGTGATCCCACCGGCCGCCGCGCGGCTCAGCCCTCGCCGCGGCCCGGCAGGTGCGCCTGGGAGAGCTTCTCCTTGATCCGCTCCGCCGGGGTGGCGGGGGCCGGCTCGGGCGCCGGCCGCGAGTAGATCTCCTCGATCCGGTCCGCGAAGTCCTGGGCGATCTTCGCCCGCTTGATCTTCATGGACGGGGTCAGATGGCCGGAGGCCTCCGTCCAGTCGACGTCGAGGATCTCGAAGGAGCGGATGCTCTCCGCCCGGGAGACGGCCTTGTTGGCCTGGTCGACGATCTCCTGCACGTGCTCCACGATCCTCGGGTGCCGGGCGGCCTCGGTCACGGGCATCGCGGGGTCCAGGCCCATCAGCTCCAGGCGCGCGGGCAGCACGTCCTGGTCCAGGGTCACGAGGGCCGCCACGAACGGGCGGTCGTCGCCGACCACCATCACCTGGGAGACCACGGCCGACGCGCGGATGGGGTCCTCCAGCACGTTCGGCACCACGTTCTTGCCGCCGGCGGTGACGATGATCTCCTTCTTCCGGCCGGTGAGCGTGAGCGCGCCGTCCTCGTCGAGCGAGCCCAGGTCGCCGGTGCGGAACCAGCCGTCCTCGAACGCGGCCGCGGTCAGGTCCTCGCGCCCGTGGTAGCCGCGCATCACGTGCGTGCCGCGGACCTGGACCTCCCCGTCCTCGGCGATCCGGACCTCGTTGCCGGGCAGGGGCAGGCCCACGGTGCCGATCTTGCCGACCTCCGGGGTGTTCACGGCGATCGGGGCGGTCGTCTCGGTGAGGCCGTAGCCCTCGACCACGTACACCCCGATCCCGTTGAAGAAGTGGCCCAGACGGGTCCCGAGGGCCGCTCCGCCGGAGACGGCGTGGGTGACCTCCCCGCCCATCGCCGCCCGCAGCTTCGAGTAGACCAGCCGGTCGTAGAGGGCGTGCCGGGCGCGCAGCAGCGGCAGCACCCGGCCGCTCTGCTCGGCCCGGGAGTGGGCGACCGCGGTGCGCACCGCGCGCTCGAAGATCAGGGCCTTCGCCTTCCCGCCCTTCTCGGACTTGAGCCGGGCGCTCTGGTAGATCTTCTCGAACACGCGCGGCACGGCCAGGATGAACGTGGGACGGAAGGACTCGAGGTCGCCCATGAGGTTCTTCACGTCCGGGGTGTGCGCCAGGACGGTGCCCGAGTACAGGGCGATGACCTCCACGAAGCGGGCGAAGACGTGGGCCAGCGGGAGGAACATCAGGGTGCGGGCCCCGGGGCGGATGATGTCCGAGACCACCAGGGTCGTGTTCTCGCACAGCCGCACGAAGTTCCCGTGGGTGAGCTCGCAGCCCTTGGGCGGGCCGGTGGTGCCGGAGGTGTAGATGATCGTGGCGATGTCCTCGAGCCCGCGCGACGCGCGCCGCGCCTCGAGCTCGTCGTCGGAGACGCCCTCCCCGGAGCGGGCGAGCCCGTCCAGGTCGGCGCCGGTGCCGTCCAGGCGCCAGACCCGCTCCGCCGCCGCGAAGGGCTCCTCGCGGGCGGCCTCGGCGACGGCGTCCTCCAGCTCCTGCGTCTCGACGAAGACCGCCTTCGCGTCGGAGTCGGCCATGATCCACCGGATCTGCTGGGCCGAGGAGGAGTCGTAGACCGGCACCGGGACCGCGCCGGCGTACCAGATCGCGAAGTCCACGAGCGTCCACTCGTACCGGGTGCGGCTGAGGATCCCCACCCGGTCCCCGGGCCCGATGCCCGCCGCCACGAGTCCCTTGGCCACCCCCTGCACCGCTGTGCGGAACTCCCGGGCGCGCACCTCGCGGGAGGACCCGCCCGGTCCCAGGACCGTGTACAGGTGCGGGTCGCCGTCCTTGTCGGCCTGCATCAGCAGGAAGTCGGTGATGCTGCGGTGGACGGGCGGGTCCACGAGGGCGTCGGTTGCGACGTGGCGCATGGGGTTCCTCCTCAGGTTCGGGGTCGGCGTGCCGTTACTGCTCAGTCTAGTGAGTTGGCTCACGCAAATTCGGTCACACGCGGGCGCCGTCGTCATGATCGTCACGGTCCTCGGGCAGGGACGTCAGGAGGTGGCCGATCGCCGTGACCACGGCCACGAGCCCGGCCACGACCGCCCACCAGGGCAGGGACCCGGGCATCAGGCCCAGGACCAGCAGGAGCAGGGGCACGCCGATCAGCACGGTCCAGGACAGGACGGCCCCGGCGCCGAGCCCCTGCGTGACGGGGCCGGGATCGGGGGAGTAGGGCTCGTCGTCGTCCTCCGCGTCCTCCGCCCACGCGGGAGGCCCGCCGAAGACCGCCTCCTCGGGCGACCAGTCCCGGGGCCCGGTGAGGTGCCGGTCCCCGGCCCGGCGGACGTCCTCGAGGCCCGAGACGATCTCCGTCCACTCGTCCTCGGGGCCCGGCCCGGGGCCGCCGGGGGAGCCCGGGCGCGCGCTCATCGTCCGGCTCCTCGTCCGGCGGAGGGAAGGGGCAGACCGGTGACCGGGTTGCGCCCCGCCACGAGGTCGGCGACGAACCGCGCCGACCGGGCGTGCAGGACGTCCGCCTCCCGGTCCAGGGTGGCCACGTGGAAGCTCTCGGTCAGGCGCACGATCTCCACGTCCCCGGCCACGCGCCGCAGCACGTGGGCGTGGGAGGCGTCGGAGACCACGTGGTCGTGCTGCGAGCGCAGGAGCAGGACGGGGGCGGTGACCGCGGGCAGGAGCTTGCGCGTCCTGGCCATGAACCGGCCCAGCTCGGCCACCCCGGCCACCGGGGTGCGCGGATAGGCGTACTCGGTCACGCCCGGGAGGCTGATGTCGTCCGCCACGGAGGGCACGGAGGGCACCGCGCGGCGCAGCGCGGGGGCGAAGCGCGCCGTGCGGCTGACCAGGGACAGAGCGGGGTTCAGGGCCACGACCCCGTCGACCGGCAGGAGCGCGGCCAGGTGCAGGGCGAGCGCGCCGCCCATGGACAGCCCGCAGACCACCACGACGTCGTGCCGCGCGCGCAGCTCCCGGACGTGCCGGGCCGCGTGGTCGCGCCACTGCTCCCACCGCACGGCGGCGAGGTCCTCCCAGCGGGTGCCGTGGCCGGGCAGCAGGGGCCCGACGACATCGGCGCCGGCCTCGTGCAGGGCCCGGCCCCACGGGCGGACGCTGAACGGGACGCCGGTGAAGCCGTGCAGCACGAGCACGCCGACCGGGCCAGCGGCCGGATGGTGGAAGGGAGCTCCGGGGGACCCGGCGGCGGGCGCCGCGGGCCCGGCCACGGCCGGGGCGGGCGGGCGGTGGTCCTCGACCGAATGCGTCATGCGTCCATGATGGCAGGGCGGGGCCCGGACCGGTCCCTCTGGCGCTCGCGGGCGCGCGGACGTGAGAGAATACCGGAGGCCGGACCCGGTCCGAGCGGCACGGACCCCGCGACATCCCGATCAGCACGAATGGAGTCCCCTCCCACATGGTCTACATGTTCTTGAAGCGCTACGTCGTCGGACCCCTGATCAACGCCGCCTTCCGTCCCGAGGTCCACGGCCTGGAGCACGTGCCCGGCGAGGGTCCTGCGATCCTCGCGAGCAACCACCTGTCCGTGTCCGACTCCGTGTTCATGCCCGTGGCCGTGCCGCGCCAGGTGTTCTTCCTCGCGAAGTCCGACTACTTCAACAGCCCCGGCGTCAAGGGCCGCATCATGGCGGTCTTCTTCCGTGCCATCAACCAGATCCCCATGGACCGCTCGGGCGGCCGCGCCAGTGCGAAGTCCCTGAGCAACGGGGGGCGCAAGCTGGCGGAGGGCGAGCTGCTCGGCATCTATCCGGAGGGCACCCGCTCCCCGGACGGGCGGATGTACAAGGGCAAGATCGGCGTGGCCCGGCTCGCCCTCGAGACCGGTGCGCCCGTCGTGCCCGTCGCCATGGTGGGCACCGACAAGGTGCAGCCGCTCGGTGCGCGGCTGCCGCTGCCCCGCCGCTCGGCGCGGGTGGCCACGATCTTCGGGGAACCGCTCGACTTCTCCCGCTACCAGGGCCGCCAGGGCGAGCACGCCCTGCTGCGCGAGGTCACCGACGAGATCATGCACGCCATCCAGGCCCTCTCGGGCCAGGTCCGTGTGGACGTCTACGCGGCCGAGCACAAGAAGCACCTCATGGAGCAGCACCGGCAGGAGACCAAGCAGGCCGCCGTGGAGTTCGTGGACAGCGCCAAGGACCGGGCGCGCACGGCCGCCCACTCCGCGAAGCACGCCGCCGACTCCCTGACCCACCGCGACCGTCCCGCCGCCACGGACGACGACGCGTCGCGACCCACCGCACCCTGATCCCCCGCCCGGGCCCGTCCCGGACGAGACCATAGGAAGACATGATGCTCGACTTCACCGTTCCCGACAGCCTCCGCAACCTGGCCTCCCCCGTGCCCTCGGCGGCCGACTACCCCGGGCTGGACGACTGGCGCGAGCTCTCCGCCGACCAGCAGCCCACGTGGCACGACCACCCCGACTTCGCCACCTCGATCGCGGAGCTCAACGCCGTCCCGCCGCTCGTCTTCGCCGGGGAGGTGGACCAGCTGCGCGAGCGTCTGGCCGAGGTCGCCAGCGGCAGGGCCTTCTTGCTGCAGGGCGGCGACTGCGCCGAGACCTTCGAGGGGGCCACGGCCGACCGGATCAGCGCGCGCGTGAAGACCGTGCTGCAGATGGCCGTGGTGCTCACCTACGGCGCGTCCATGCCGGTCGTGAAGATGGGCCGGATGGCGGGCCAGTTCTCGAAGCCCCGCTCCTCCAACGACGAGACCCGGGACGGCGTGACCCTGCCGACCTTCCGCGGGGAGATGGTCAACGGCTTCGACTTCACCGAGGAGTCCCGCGTCCACGACCCCCGGCGCATGGTGCGCGGCTACCACACCTCCGCGTCCACCCTGAACCTCATCCGGGCGTTCACCACGGGCGGCTTCGCCGACCTGCGCCTGGTGCACGCGTGGAACATGGGCTTCACCACGAACCCCGCCCACGCCCGCTACGAGTCCCTGGCCCGCGAGATCGACCGCGCCGTGAAGTTCATGGACGCGTGCGGCGCGGACTTCGACGCCCTGCGGACCACCGAGTTCTACGCCGGGCACGAGGCGCTGCTGCTGGACTACGAGCGCGCGCTGAGCCGCATCGACTCCCGCACCCACCTGCCGTACGGGACGTCCGGGCACTTCCTGTGGATCGGGGAGCGGACCCGGGAGCTCGACGGCGCCCACGTGGACCTGCTCTCGAAGCTGCGCAACCCCATCGGCGTCAAGCTCGGCCCGAAGACCACCGGGGACGACGCCCTCGCGCTCATCGACAAGCTCGACCCGCAGCGCGAGCCCGGCCGGCTGACCTTCATCACCCGCATGGGGGCGAAGAACATCCGCGAGAAGCTGCCCCCGCTGGTCGAGGCCGTCGAGCGCTCCGGGGCCAAGGTCGTGTGGGTCACCGACCCCATGCACGGCAACACCGTGTCGCTGCCGTCCGGGTACAAGACCCGCAACTTCGACGACGTCGTGGACGAGGTCCGCGGCTTCTTCGAGGTGCACGAGGCCATCGGGTCCTTCCCCGGCGGCATCCACGTGGAGATGACCGGCGACGACGTCGCGGAGTGCCTCGGCGGCGCCGACCCCGTGGACGAGTCCTCGTTCGAGGACCGGTACGAGTCGCTGTGCGACCCGCGGCTGAACCACATGCAGTCCCTCGAGATCGCCTTCCTGGTGGCGGGCTACCTCTCCCGCCGCTGAGCGGGGACCGGGCCGACGGGGCCGGACCGGCCGTCCGCTGCTGGACGGTCCGGCCCGGCCCCGTCCGTCGTCCGGGAGGAGCACGTGGCTGAGGGGCGGCGAGGCTCTCCGCGGGGCTCCGGCCGCCCGGAGGAGTCGTCCGCCCGGAGGAGTCGTCCGCCGCCGGGGCGGCGAGCTCGGGTGCGGTGCTCCGCTACGGGCCGGTCGAGACGAACAGGACGACCTGCTCCGCGGGACGCACGGTGGCCGCCGCGCCCGGGTCGGTGCCGATCACGGTGCCCGCGGGGGCCAGCGGGTCGGGGGTCTCGTGCACGGCCACGTTCTCGAGCCCGGCGCCGGCCAGGTACTGGCGGGCCAGCTCCGGGCCGGTCCCGCGGACCTCCGGCACGCTCGCGGTCCCGCCCGGGCCGGAGCCGATCAGCCAGCCCAGGAACGCCGCCGCGGCCACCGCCAGCGCGGCCAGCGCCAGGTGCGCGGCCGTGCGCAGCGGACGCGCCGGGCGCAGCTCGACCTCGGGCCGCCACGGGTCGGACGAGCCGCCCGGGTGCACCCCGCCCGGCCGTGCTGCCGGGTCCGAGCGGTGCAGGGCCTCGGTCGCGGCCGCGGACGGGCGGAGGACCTCCGTGGCGGCGCCGGTCCGGCCGATCGCCTCGGTCGGTGCCGTCGGCGGGCCCAGCGTCTCCCTCCGGGAGCCCTGGCCTCCGGCCCCGGTGCCCGAGGTCTCGCTCCGGGTGCCTGCGGGGACCTGGGCCTGCACGGGTGCGCCGCCGCGCGGCGGACGGTGCACCGGAGCGCGGTCCAGCTCCTCCGGGCGCAGCTGTGCCCGGACCGCCCGCAGCCGCCCGAGGAGGTCCCCGGCGTCCGCGGGACGGTGCTCCGGGTCCCGGGCCGTGGCCCGGGCCACGAGACGGGCCAGGGCGGCCGGCACGCCGGGCTCGAGGGAGCGCAGGTCCGGGATCCCGCCCTCGGCGTGGGCGCGGGCCACGGCGAGCGGGGTCCCCTCGAAGGGGCGGCGCCCGCACAGGAGCTCGAAGAGCACGATCCCCGCCGAGTAGACGTCCGCCCGCGTGTCCACCCGCCGCCCGGTGACGAGCTCCGGGGAGGCGTAGCCGACGGTGCCGAGCACGCTCCCGCTCGCGGTGTGCTGGTCGACCGCCCGGGTGAGGCCGAAGTCCGCCACGGTGACCCGGCCGCCGGCCGCGATCAGCACGTTCTCCGGCTTGACGTCGCGGTGCACCAGTCCTGCCCGGTGGGCCGCGGCGAGCCCGTCCACGGCGGCCTCCATCACCTCCAGCGCCTCGCGGGGGGTGAGGGCGCCGCGCCGGCGCAGCAGGTCCCGCAGCGTGGAGCCCTCCACGTGCTCCATGACGAGGTAGGGCACCCCGTCCGGGGCGTGGCCCTGGTCGAGCACGGAGACGACGTGGGGGTGGGACAGCCGCGCCGCGGCCCGTGCCTCGCGCACGAAGCGCTCGGCGGCGGCCGGGTCCTCGGCCAGGTGCGGGTGCATGAGCTTGACGGCGACGGTGCGCTCGAGGCGCGTGTCGACCGCGCGGTACACGGTGGCCGTGCCGCCGCGGGCGATCCGGGGGCCGAGCTCGTACCGGCCCTCCAGGAGGGGGCCGGTCAGGTGGTCGGGGAGCGCGTGCTGCACGGGATCAGTCTAGGCCCCGGCGCTGTGCGGCCCCTGAGCCGGGTTCACCCGCCGAACGACCGGCGGTGGGCCTTGACGCTCTTGACGTACTTCTTGGTGTCGTCGTACATCCCGTACTTCTTCACCCCGTGCAGGCCCTGGTAGTACGCGGCGATGGCCACGTCGGTGCTGGGGGCGCTGCGGCCGAGCTGGCGGATGATCGCGACGCCCGCGGTGGCGTTGTCGTGCGGGTCGATCAGGTCGAGCCGGCGGCCCACCAGCCCGGACGCCCACTCGCCGGCGTCCGGGATGACCTGCATGGTGCCCACGGCGTCGGCGGGGGACACCGCCCGGTGGTCGAACCCGGACTCCTGCTGGGCGTGGGCCAGCGCGAGGGCCGGGTCCACGCCCATCCGCACCGCGGTGTCGTGGACGATCTGCCGCATCTGCTCCCGGGACGGAGCCGGCCGGGAGGCGAGCTGCTCGTGGTGGCGGTTGGCGGACTCCACCACGTCCCGCTCGTACGTGCGGCCGAGGAACGTGTCCCCGACGGCCTGCTCGGGCGCGGCCGCGGGCTCCGGCGCGGGCTTCGCCGCCGCGTCCGGGACGGCCGCGGGCCGGGCCGGAGCGCCGCCGGCCACCGACAGCCTCTGACCGGGGCGCAGGAGGGAGCCGACGGTGAGGTCGTTCGTGTCGAGGAGGTCCTGGACCGACACGTCGTGGGCCTGCGCGATGCTCCAGAAGGAGTCGCCGGAGCGCACGACGTAGTCCGCGCGCGCGGCGCGGTCCTCCGGGGCGGCGTCCTCGGCCGGCTCGGGCCCCGGGGCGTCCGGGCCGGCCAGCCGCAGGGTCTGTCCCGGCAGCAGCAGTGCGGCTCCGGACAGGTCGTTCCACCGCATGAGCTCGTCCACGGCGACACCGTGGTGCTGGGCGACCGCCCACAGGGAGTCGCCGGGGGCCACGGTGTGCTCGGCGGACTTCGACGTCCCCTGCCCGAGGACGAGGGGCGTCGGGGCCACCTGGGAGGTCTGCACCGGCGCGGCGTGGGCCACGGTGCCCCCGCCCAGCGCGGCCATGGCGGCGACGGCGGTCACCGCCGAGCCCGTCCTCGCGCGGCGGGCCCACCGGGGGGAGCGGTCGTCCCGGGTCCCGGGGCGCTCGGCCGGGCCGTCGGGGCGGGAAGCGGGGGAGCAGTGCGGTGCGTCGTTCGGGTCGGTCGTGTCGCTGTCGGGGGGATACGGCATGAAGTGGCTCTCTGACGCTGATCGGGGAAGAGGCGGAGGTCTCAGCGGTCTCCGCGGGTCCGAGCATACCGTGACGGGCCCGCGTGGCACGGGCACCGGCGGACGTGGCACCCTGGGACCGTGAAGAAGACATCCGGAAACACCACCGAGGAGTTCGACCGCCTGGACGGGCTCGTCCAGGACTGGCTGCCCCTGCCCGACGTCGCCGAGCGGCTCGGGCTCGTGGTCACGCGCGTCCACGGCCTCATCGACGACGGGACGCTGCTCGCCGTGCGCAACCCGCACGACAACATCCGACGGGTCCCGGCCGCGTTCCTGCTGGACGGCGCCGTGCTCGACTCCCTGAAGGGCACGGTGGCGGTCCTGCGGGACTCCGGGTACACCGACGTCGAGGCGATCGCCTGGCTGTTCACCGAGGACGAGTCCCTGCCGGGCCGCCCCGTCGACGCCCTGCGCGACGGGCGCAAGACGGAGATCCGCCGCCGGGCCCAGGCCCTGGGCTGGTGACCCGTGGGCCCCGGCGGGTCGGCTCGCCGGGGCCCACGGGGCACTGCCGCGCCCCCTGCCGCGCCTGCCCGGCGGGACGGCTCACGAGGAGCGGCGCACCGCCGCCGCGGCGAGTCCCCGCAGCGCGGCCAGGGGCACCGGCCCGGCCCCGAGCCGGTCCAGGGCCGCGAAGGCCTCCTCGCTCAGCCCGTCGATGAGCTCCTCCGTGGCGCGCAGGGCGCCGCAGCCCGTGATCAGCGCGCGGAGCTCCTCGACGTCCTCCTCGGTGAGCTCCGGCCGGCCCAGGGCGGCCTCGAGCCGGGCGATCTGCTCCTCGTCGCCCAGCCGGCGCACGTAGCCCACGAGCACCGTGCGCTTGCCCTCGCGCAGGTCGTCCCCGGCGGGCTTGCCGGTGGTGGCCGGATCGCCGAACACGCCCAGGATGTCGTCGCGCAGCTGGAACGCCTCGCCCAGCGGCAGCGCGAACGCCGAGCACCGCTCGAGCTCGGCCTCCGGGGCCCCCGCGAGGGCGGCACCGAGGACCACCGGGTGCTCCACCGAGTACTTCGCGGACTTGTACCGGATCACGTCCAGGGCCCGCTGCACGGCGCCCGCCCGGTCCTGGCCCGCCCCGGCGACCTCGCCCTGCACGTCGAGGTACTGCCCGACCATCACCTCCGAGCGCATGAGGTCGAAGACGGCCCGCGCCCGCGGGGCCCCCGGGGCGGCGGCCCCGGCGAACAGCTGCTCGCTCCAGGACAGGCACAGGTCCCCGGACAGGATCGCGGCCGCGAGGCCGAACGCCGGGCCGTCCAGGGACCAGCCCCGCTCGGCGTGCAGGGACTCGAAGCGCCGGTGGACGCTGGGCGCGCCGCGGCGCGTGTCCGACCGGTCGATGACGTCGTCGTGGATCAGGGCGGCGGACTGGAAGAGCTCCAGCGCCGCCCCGGCCCGGACCACCGCGGCGTCCTCCGGGTCGCCGCCCGCCGCCCGCCAGCCCCAGTAGCACAGCCGAGCGCGCAGCCGCTTGCCCCCGGCGGAGAGCGCGGCGACGGCCTCCAGCAGCGGCAGGGTCTCCGCCGAGATGCCGCCGAGGACCTCCCGCTGCCCCGCGAAGAAGTGCTCCAGCTCGGCGTGCAGCCGGTCGACGAAGCGCGCGTCCTCGGCACGGAAGGCGTCCTCCGGCGCCCCGTGCGGCACGGAGCGGGGGGGTGCGCCGGACGGATGCGGCAGGGACGGTGGCGTCATGGGCGGGTCGACCTCGATCTCGGGCGGCGGGGGACGGGCCGGGCGGCCGTCCGCGGTCTCCGGCCAGCCTAGCGAAGGGCCGTTCCCGACGCCCCGCCCCGGCCCGGGCGGGCGCCGTGGGCACGATGTCCGGACCGGGGCCTATGCTGTGCCGGACGCGAGAGCCGGACGCGAGAGGAGGACGGGGTGACCGAGACGCCGAAGGACCGGCTGGACCGCTGGCGGGCGTGCGCCGTGATGCACGTCGACATGGACATGTTCTACGTCGGTGTGGAGCTGCTCGCGGCCCCGCAGCTGCGGGGCCGGCCCGTCGTCGTGGCGGGCGCGGGCAACCGCTCCGTCGTCCTCTCCGCCTCCTACGAGGCGCGGGCGTTCGGCGTGCGCTCGGGCATGCCCCTGGCCCGGGCCCGCGCCATGTGCCCGGGCGCCGTCCTGATCGAGCCGCACCGCGGTGCCTACGAGGCCTACTCGCGACGGGTCATGGCCATGTTCGCGGAGATCACCGACCGCGTGGAGCAGATCAGCGTGGACGAGGCCTTCGTGGACGTCTCCGGGGCCGTCCGGCGTCTCGGCCCGCCGGTGGGCATCGCCCGTGCGCTGCGCGCCCGGGTGCAGGAGGAGCTGGGGCTCACGGCCTCCGTGGGCATCGGGGTCAACAAGACCGTCGCGAAGATCGCCTCCACCCGCTCCAAGCCGGACGGGCTGCTGCTCGTCCAGCCGGAGGACACGCTCGCGTTCCTCGCGGAGCTGCCGGTCACCGCCCTGTGGGGCGTCGGCGGACGCACGGCGGAGGCCCTCGTCGGCGCCGGCCTGCGCCGGGTCGGGGACCTCGCGGCGGCGCCGCTGCCGGAGCTGACCCGCGTGGTCGGCCGGGCGGCGGGCCACCACCTGCACGAGCTGGCGAACGGCCGGGACCCGCGCCCGGTGGTCCCCGTGCGGGAGGAGAAGAGCGTGGGCGCGGAGGAGACCTTCCCCCACGACGTCTCCGACGACCGGGTGCTGCGCGAGACCCTGCTCCGCCTCGCCCACCGGACCGCCTCGCGGCTGCGGCGCCACGGCCTGCGCGCCCGCCGGGTGGGGCTCAAGCTGCGCTACGCGGACTTCACGACCATCACCCGCTCGCGCACCCTGTCCCAGCCGTTCACCTCCGCGCACGACCTCCTCCAGCACGGCGTGGGCCTGCTCGAGGAGCTGGGGGAGCGGCCGCAGGCCGTGCGGCTCATCGGCGTCCGGGCCGAGGCCCTGGAGCAGGCCACGGGCGCCCTGCAGCTGAGCCTGGACGGCCGCGAGGAGGAGTGGGGGGCGGCCGAGGAGGCCATGGACCGGGTGCACGCCCGCTTCGGGTCGGACCGGCTGGGCCCGGCACGGCTGCTGCCCACCGGACCGCGGCACCAGCAGGGCGATTCCAAGGGTGTTGACAGCCGCGCGCGCGGTGCAAAATCGGCAGCCGACGGTCTATCCTGGTATCAGGCGGCGCCGGAACAGCCGGGGATTTCCGCACCCGAAGGATAGAGGAGGGCTACCGTGCCACTGTCCGAGCACGAGCAACAGCTCTTGGCCCAGCTCGAGAAGCAGCTCCACGCGGACGACCCGCGGTTCGTGACGAGCATGGGATCCCGTGCCGTGAAGGGAGCCTCCACCCGGAACATCGTCCTCGGGATCGTGATCGCCGTCGTCGGCCTGCTCGTCCTCCTCGGCGGAGTCGTCCTCAAGTCCGTCCTGCTGGGAGTGCTGGGCTTCGTCGTCATGGGCGCCGGCGTCTATGTCGCCACGTTGCGCTCCGGCAAGCCCCGCTCCGACGGCGCGGGAGGCAAGGCAGGACCGCCTCGGCGCTCCTCGCCGTTCCTGCAGAACCTGGAGCAGCGCTGGGACCAGCGCAACTCCGGCGGCCAGCCCTAGCCCGCCGACCCGCAGGGACCCCGCCCTCCACGACCCACCACCCCGCACCACTTCCGATCGGCTCCCCGGCGTCCCGCCGGGGAGCTTCTTCGTGCCGGGGCCCTCCCGCCGCCGGATCCCTCCACCGCCCGCCCCACTTCCCTCCCCGCCGGCACCGCGCCCCGCCGCACCTGCGGCGACGCCGGCAGGGCGCCCCGCCGGCGCCGCGCCACGCCGTGCCGGGCGGGGCCCGTGTTCGTTGACCGGGGAGTGAAGTGGAGTAAAGTGGGGCGAAGAGAAGGATCTGGGAGAACTCTCGGGCTGGAGAGGGCGGTGAGCATGTTTCTCGGAACGTACTCACCCCGTCTCGATGAGAAGGGCCGTCTGATCCTGCCGGCGAAATACCGGGAGGAGCTCGCCGAGGGACTGGTCCTGACGCGCGGCCAGGAGCGGTGCCTGTACGTCTTCAGCACCCGTGAGTTCGAGCGGGTCCACGAGCAGCTGAGGGCGGCACCGCTGTCCTCGAAGCAGGCCCGGGACTACATCCGGGTCTTTCTCTCGGGTGCCTCCGACGAGGTCCCGGACAAGCAGGGCCGCGTCACCATTCCGCCGCCGCTGCGGGAGTACGCCGGGCTGGACCGGGAGCTCGCAGTGATCGGCGCGGGCACCCGGGCGGAGATCTGGGACGCCCAGGCGTGGAACGAGTACCTGAACGAGAAGGAGGCCGTCTTCTCCGAGACCGAGGAGGAAGTGGTGCCCGGGCTCTTCTGAGCGCAGGGTCGCCGACCACCACCGCGAGGCGCGGAACCGCTTCCCGGATGAGATCTCCAGCCGCACAGCCGTCACCGTCCTGACTCAACTTCCCCTGAGCCAGGCCGGATTCGAGGGAGGGCCAGCGGATGGGGTTCTGATCCTGGAACGCCTGCGGCCGCACCACGGCGTCGACCCGGCGCCGGCCACCCCGACCGACCGACCGCCGAAGAGAGAGGGCCCATGGCGCAACGCCCAGCCGAGCAGCTCCACGTCCCCGTCCTGCTCGAGCGCTGCCTGGACCTGATGGCTCCCGCGCTCGCCGAGGACGGTGCCGTGGCGGTGGACGCGACGATGGGCATGGGCGGTCACTCCGAGGCGCTGCTGCGCCGCTTCCCCGGGCTGCAGCTCGTCGCCGTCGACCGGGACCCGCAGGCCCACGCGCTGGCCGGCCCGCGCCTGGCCCCGTTCGGAGACCGGTTCCACCCGGTGCACACCACCTACGATCGGATCCCGGAGGCCCTGGCCCAGCACGGCTTCGACCACGCGGACGCCGTCCTGTTCGACCTCGGCGTCTCGTCCCTGCAGCTGGACGAGCGGGAGCGCGGCTTCGCCTACTCCTACGACGCACCCCTCGACATGCGCATGGACTCCACCGCGCCGGTCACGGCCCGGGACGTGGTCAACGACTACAGCGAGGCGGACCTGCGCCGGATCCTGCGCGACTGGGGCGAGGAGCGCTTCGCGGCCCGGATCGCCCGGGCCCTCGTCGAGCGCCGGGCGCAGGCCCCGCTGCGGACCACGGGCGAGCTCGTGGAGGTCGTCCGCGCGGTGGTCCCGCAGGGGGTCCAGCACCGCAAGGGCCACCCGGCCAAGCAGACCTTCCAGGCGCTGCGGATCGAGGTCAACGAGGAGCTCGACGTCCTGCGCCGGGCGATCCCCGCGGCGCTGGACGCCGTGCCCGTCGGCGGGCGGGTCGTGGCGATGAGCTACCACTCCCTGGAGGACCGGATCGTGAAGCAGGCCTTCGCCCGGGGGGCCACCTCCACGGCGCCCAAGGGCTTCCCCGTGGAGCTCGACGAGCACAAGCCCACGCTGCGGATCCTCACCCGCGGCACCGAGACCCCGACCCCCCGGGAGATCGACGAGAACCCTCGGGCCGCCTCCGCGCGTCTGCGGGCGGCCGAACGGATCCGGCAGAACCCACCGCACCCATCACAGAACGCGCAGAGGTACAAGGCATGAGCGGCACCGGACTCCAGCGACGACCGGCCCGTCCGGCCCCTCCGCGCAGCGGCATCGGCGCCTGGGCGGCCCGGCGCGGCCAGCGCCCGCCGGTGGAGGGCAGCTCCGCCCGCCAGTTGGAGACCCCGGCCCCGCCCTCGCCGGGGACCGGCGGCTCCACCCGCGCGCCCCTGTCCGTGGTGCCCGGCCGGGCCCGGCGCGGACGGGTCTCGGCCGTGGTGCTCAGCCTGATCGCCCTCGTGGTCGCCCTGGCCTCGATCCTGGTCCTGAACATCCAGATCTCCGGCGGCCAGTACCGGCTCGTCGAGCTGCGCGCCCAGGAGCAGGCGCTCAGCCAGCAGAACGAGGCCCTCACGCAGGACCTGGAGTTCTACGGGGCCCCGCAGCACCTCGCCGTGATGGCCCTGGACCTCGGCATGGTCCCCGCCCAGGGCTCGGGCACCGTGGACCTCACGACCGGGTCGGTCGAGGGCGACCCGCTGCCCGCGCAGCCGCAGGAGAACCACGAGATCCTGGTCGACCGGGCGCACCAGACCGGTTCGGAGGCCGCGGACCGCGCCGCCCAGCGCGCGGAGGAGCGCGAGCAGGAGAAGGCGGAGCAGGAGCGCGAGGACGCCGAGCGGCGGGCCCGTGAGGACTCGGCCCCCGCCGGGGAGCTCGGCGGGGGGTCCCTGCCGGCCCCCCAGCAGCGCCTCCCCGGGGAGTGAGCGGGGCGCAGGTCCCCGCCCCCGCACGCAGCACCTCCCCGGAAACCCCCCAGCCGAGACCAGGAACGAGGCAGACACGTGGCACGCGCACGCTCGACGTCGACGGGTGACACCCCCGGCTCCCTCGGCATCGGCCGCAGCCACATCGGCATCGTCCTCGTGCTCGGCCTGCTCGTGGTGCTGGGGCTGCGCCTCGTGTGGGTGCAGGGCTTCGACGTCGCCGGGCGGGCCGAGGCCGCCGCCACGGACCGCTCCCGCACCGAGGTGGTCCCCGCGCTGCGCGGGGAGATCCGCGACACCGACGGCAACGTGCTCGCCCGCACCCTCCAGCGCTACGACGTGACGGTCGACCAGAGCAAGGTCCGCGAGTTCCAGCGCCTCCAGGCGGACGGCACCGCCGAGACCGTCACGCCCACGCAGGCCGTGTACCAGCTCGCCGACGCCCTCGAGCTCGAGGACACCGAGGTCAAGAAGTCCCTCGACGGCGAGAAGCAGTTCGAGTACGTCGCCCGCGGCGTCACGCCCGAGCAGTGGAACACCGTGCGGGAGCTGGACCTGCCCTACGTCTACGGCCAGCCGTCCTCGGACCGGATCTACCCCAACGGACCCGTGGCCGGCAGCGTGGTCGGCTTCATGGGCGGCGACGACGAGGCCCTGGGCGGGATCGAGCAGACCCAGGACGAGCTGCTGCGGGGCACCGACGGCAGCCGCACCTTCGAGATCAGCGCCGACGGCGTGCGCATCCCGGTGGCTCCCACGGAGGAGAGCCCCGTGACGGACGGCTCCTCGGTGCAGCTGTCCATCGACAGCGACGTCCAGTTCATCGCCCAGCAGGCCGTCACCGAGCGCACCGAGGAGCTCGGCGCCGACTGGGGCACCGCCGTGGTGATGCGCATCGAGGACGGCGCGGTGCTCGGACTGGCCGACTCCTCGACGGTCGACCCCAACGACCTCGGGTCCGCGGCCCCGGAGGACCTCGGGGCCCGGGCCGTGACCCAGGCCGTGGAGCCGGGGTCCACCCAGAAGATCCTCACGGCCGCGGCCGCCGTGGAGGAGGGCCTCGTCACCCCCCGGACGGAGATCACGGTCCCGCCGTTCCTGGAGATCGACGGCGAGAAGATCACCGACTCCTTCGACCACGACGAGCAGGACCGCACGTTCGCCGGGATCATCGCCGACTCGATGAACACCGGCACCGTGATGGTCGGCAGCAAGCTCTCCCCGGAACAGCGCCACGCGTGGCTGCAGCGCTTCGGGGTGGGCGAGACCACGGGGATCGAGCTGCCGGGGGAGTCCCGGGGCATCCTCGCCCCGGTCGACCAGTGGGACAAGCGCCAGCAGTACACCGTCCTCTTCGGCCAGGGCGTGTCCCAGACGCCCCTGCGCACCGCCACCGTCTTCCAGGCGATCGCCAACGGGGGCGTCCAGGTGGAGCCGCGCGTCGTCGAGGCCGTCGTCGACGCCGACGGCACGCGCACCCCGGTGGAGCGCCCGGAGGGGGAGCGCATCGTCTCCGAGGAGACGGCGCAGCAGATCCTGGACCTCATGGAGGTCACCGTCACCGAGGGCGGGGCCAAGGAGGCCGCCGTCGAGGGCTACCGCGTGGGCGGCAAGACCGGCACCGCCGAGGCCCCCGGCGCGGAGGGCGGCTACGACGGCTACACGACCTCCTTCGTGGGCGTGGCGCCCATCGAGGACCCGCAGTACCTCGTGGCCGTGACCCTGCAGCGGCCCGAGGGTGACGTCCGCACCATCGGGGCCACCGGCACGTTCAGCAAGATCATGGGCCAGGTGCTGCGCCACTACGGCGTCCCGCCCTCGACGACCGATCCCGTGGAGATCCCGCTGCGCACCGACGAGCCCGAGAAGACCGCGCCCGAGGACGCCCCGCCGGACGTCGTCGGGACGGACGACGCCACGGACGACACCGGGGACAGCACCACGGAGGGCACCACGGCCACCCCTGACCCGAGCGCCACCGCGAGCGGGTCCGCCTCCCCGAGCCCGTCCCGGCCGGCCGACGAGGGCGACTAGACTTCCGTATCGCTGTGCCCGGACACCCCCTGGGCGCCTCCCCCCAGCACCCCGGCGGCCCACCCACCCGCCCCCAGACCACGAAGGACGTTGATGGACGCGACAGCCCAGCAGGGACACGACGCGCAGACGATGCGCCCCGCCAGGCCCCGGCCGCTGAGCCTCGCGGAGACGGCCCGGCTCGCGGACGGCACCGCACCGGTCCGCGCCGTGGACGTCACCGGCATCTCCCTGGACTCCCGGCAGCTGCGCCCCGGCGACCTCTACGCGGCCCTGCCCGGCGCCCGCGCGCACGGTGCGCAGTTCGCGGTGCAGGCAGCGCGCGCGGGCGCGGTCGCGGTGCTCACCGATGCCGAGGGCGCCGCGCTGCTCGAGCGCGCCGGTGTGGACCTGCCCGTGGTCGTGGCCCCGGACCCCCGCCGGTCGGTCGGGGCGATCGCGGCCCGGGTCTACGGCTCCCGCCCGCAGGACGGCACCGCCCCGGTGCTGTTCGCGGTCACCGGCACCAACGGGAAGACGACCACCACCTACTTCACCAACTCGGTGCTCCGCGCGCTCGGTCGCCGCACCGGGCTGATCGGCACCATCGAGATCCTCGCCGGCGAGCAGGCCATCCCCTCGCGGCTCACCACGCCCGAGGCCCCGCACGTGCACGCGCTGCTCGCCCTGATGCGGGAGCGAGGCATCACCGCGGCGTCCATGGAGGTCTCCTCCCACGCCCTCCAGTTCCACCGGGTGGACGGGGTGCGCTACGACGTGGCCGGGTTCACCAACCTCACCCAGGACCACCTGGACCTGCACGGGTCGATGGAGGAGTACTTCGCCGTCAAGGCCCAGCTGTTCACCCCCGAGCGCACGCGCCGGGCCGTGGTCGTCGTCCAGGACGAGGACGACGCCTGGGGCCTGCGGATGGCCGAGCACGCCCGGGAGCAGCTCGGGGCCGAGCACGTGGACACGGTCGCCCTGCGCGGCGACGTGCCCGGCGACCGCGACGCCGGCCCGGACCGGCACGGCGCCGACTGGACCCTGACGGCCCTGGGCCGCCGCGGCATCGGGCACTCCTTCGCCCTGCTGCACCGGGACGGGCGCTCCCTGCGCGTGTCCACCGCCCTGCCGGGCGACTTCAACGTGGCCAACGCCGCCCTGGCCGTGGTGATGGTCGTGGCCTCCGGGGTCGACGTCGCGCGGCTGCAGCGGGTGCTCGACGAGGAGGACCCGCTGACCACGGACGTGCCCGGCCGGATGCAGCTGATCGGCACCGAGCCGACCGCCGTCGTCGACTTCGCGCACAACCCCGACGCCCTGCGCCGGGCCCTGGGCGCCGTGGAGCCGCCCGCGGCGGAGGGCCGCGTGCTCGTGGTCTTCGGCGCCACGGGGGAGCGGGACCGGACCAAGCGCCCCGTCATGGGCGAGGTCGCGGCCCGGCACGCCGACGTGGTGATCGTCACCGACGACGACCCCCACGACGAGGAGCCGGCCGGGATCCGTGAGGAGGTCGCCGCCGGGGCGCGGGCGGCGCGCGCCGCCGGCGCCCGCGCCCAGGAGGTGCTCGTGCTCGCACCGCGGGCCGTGGCCATCCGGGCCGCGGTGGCCATGGCGGGTCCGGCCGACTCCGTGCTCGTGGCCGGCCGCGGGCACGAGACGGTCCAGGAGATCCGGGGCGTGGACCACCCGCTGGACGACAGGGAAGAGCTGCGGGCCGCACTGGCCGACGCGCAGCAGGGCCGTTGGGAGGACCGATGATCGAACTGACCGCTGCACAGATCGCGCAGATCACGGGCGGGCGCGCCGTCGGCGACGCCGCCGCGCGGGAGGTCGTCGTCCAGCACGTCACGACCGACTCCCGCGAGGCCCGTCCCGGGACGCTGTTCGTGGCCAAGCCGGGCGAGGTCACCGACGGCCACGAGTTCGTGGGCGCGGCGTTCGCCGCCGGGGCGGTGCTCGCGCTCGTGGAGCGCGAGGTCGCCGACGCCGCGGACGTGGCCTACCCCGGCGTCCTCGTCCCCGACGTGGTCGAGGCGATGGGCCGGCTGGCGGCGTGGGTCGTGGCCCAGCTGCGCGCCGACCACGAGGTCACGGTCGTCGCGGTCACCGGCTCCGTGGGCAAGACCACCACCAAGGACCTCCTCCGGGGCGTCTTCGCCGAGGAGGGCCCCACGGTCGCGCCCCGCGGCTCGTACAACGGCGAGGTGGGCGTGCCCCTCACGGTCTTCGAGTGCACCTCCGAGACGCGCTACCTCGTCGTCGAGATGGGCGCCACCAGGATCGGCAACATCGACTACCTGTGCCGCATGGTCCGCCCCGACATCGGGGTGGTGCTGTGCGTCGGCTCAGCCCACGCCGGCGAGTTCGGCGGGGTCGCCAACATCGCGCGCGCCAAGGGGGAGCTCGTGGAGTGCCTCCGCGCGGACGGGGTGGCCGTGCTCAACGACGACGACGCCCTGGTGCGCCAGATGCACGGGCGCACCGCCGCGCCCGTGCTGTACTTCGGGGAGTCCCCGGCCAACGTCCTGCCGGACGTGCCGGCTGCCCGCGTCCACGCCTCCGGGGTGCGGCTCGGGCCCGGCGGCAACCCCGAGTTCCTCCTGCACCTGCCCGACGGCTCCGAGCACCGGATCGTCTCCCGGCTCATCGGGGAGCACCACGTGACCAACCTCCTCGCCGCGGCCTCCGCGGCCTTCGTGGCCGGGGTCGCCCCGGAGCGGATCGCGGCCTCGCTCAACGCCCAGGGCGCCGGGAGCCGGTGGCGGATGGAGCGCACCGAACGGGCCGACGGGGTGACCGTGGTCAACGACGCCTACAACGCAAACCCGCAGTCGATGCGGGCCGCGCTGCAGAGCCTGGCCCAGCTGGGCCGGGGGGCCGACGGGTCCGCGCCCCGCCGCACGTGGGCTGTGCTGGGAGGCATGCTCGAGCTGGGGGACAGCACCGTCGAGGAGCACGACGCGCTGGGACGCATGGTCGTGCGGCTCAACATCTCCAAGCTCGTCGCGGTCGGCGATCTGGCCCGACCGGTCTACGACGCCGCCCAGCTCGAGGGCTCGTGGGGCAACGAGGCCACGTGGGTGGCGACGGCCGAGGAGGCCGAGGAGATCCTGCGCGAGGAACTGGCCCCGGGCGACATCGTCCTGTTCAAGTCCTCCAACGCCTCCGGCCTGCGGGTGCTGGGCGACCGGGTGGCGGCCACCGCCCACGGCGGCGCCGACGGGCCCGCCCCCGGCAACGACGCCCCCGCGCGGGGCGACCACTGGCGCTCCGCCGGGCCCTTCGTCAACGCCTCCCTCGACCCGAGTGGCCGGCCGGTCACCCCGGGCCGCGCCGCCGAGAGGGACGAGCAGGCATGATCCAGATCCTCATGGCCGCCGGACTCGCGCTCGTGCTGTCCCTGTTCGGGACCCCGGCCTTCATCAAGTTCCTCGCCCGCCGCGGCTACGGCCAGTTCATCCGCGACGACGGCCCCACGAGCCACCACACCAAGCGCGGCACGCCCACGATGGGCGGGGTCGCGATCCTCGGCTCCGTGGTGCTCGCCTACGGGCTCACGCACCTGGTCTCCGGCCTCGTGTGGCCGTCCTACGGCGGGGTGACCCTCTCCGGGCTCTCCGCGCTGCTGCTGATGCTCGGCATGGGCCTGGTCGGGTTCGTCGACGACTACAAGAAGATCGCCAAGAAGCAGAACCTGGGCCTGAGCCCCATGGGCAAGATCGTGCTGCAGGGGCTCATCGGCACCGCCTTCGCGCTGCTGGTGCTGCTCGTGCCCGACCAGCAGGGCTCGACCGCCGCGTCCTCGGCGATCTCCTTCACCCGGGACACCGTCCTGGACCTCGCCTTCGCCGGCCCCGTGCTCGGCGCGGTGCTCTTCGTGGTCTGGGTGAACCTCATCGCCACGGCCACCACCAACGCCGTCAACCTCACGGACGGCCTGGACGGGCTCGCCACGGGAGCGTCCATCCTGGTGTTCAGCGGCTACATGCTGATCGCCATGTGGCAGAACACCCACCTGTGCGGGTCCGTGTCCGCGGGCGTGTGCTACGAGGTGCGCGACGCCGCCGACCTGGCCATGACCGCGGCCGCCCTCGTGGGAGCCCTCGTCGGCTTCCTGTGGTGGAACACCTCCCCGGCCAAGATCTTCATGGGCGACACCGGCTCCCTCGGCCTCGGCGGGGCGCTGGCCGCGTTCGCCGTGCTCACCCGCACCGAGCTGCTGCTCGTGCTCATCGCCGGGCTGTTCGTGGTGATCACGATCTCCGTGATCCTGCAGGTCGGCTACTTCAAGCTCTCCGGCGGCAAGCGCATCTTCAAGATGGCGCCCCTGCAGCACCACTTCGAGCTCAAGGGCTGGAACGAGGTGACCATCGTGGTCCGCTTCTGGATCATCGCCGGGCTGTTCGTCGCGGCCGCGCTCGGCGTCTTCTACGGCGACTGGCTGCTCTCCCACGGAGGAATGATCCAATGATCCACGCGAGCAACGACAACCCCGTCCTGGACCGCCCGCGCCTGGCGGGGCTCACGAGCTGGGACGCGGACTGGGCGGGGCTGCGCGTGGTCGTGGCCGGGATCGGGGTCTCGGGCTTCGCCGCGGCGGACACCCTGATCGAGCTGGGCGCCCGCGTCGTCGTCGTCGACGGGGCGGACACCCCGGAGACCCGCGGCAAGGCGGACACCCTGCGGATCGTGGGGGCGGCGGACGTGCTGCTGGGCCAGGAGCACCAGGGCACGGTGCCCGACGTCGACGGCGCCCGCCCGGAGCTCGTGGTCACCTCCCCGGGCCTGCGGCCCGACCACCCGCTGCTGGCCGCCGCGGCCGCCGAGCGGATCCAGATCTGGGGCGACGTCGAGCTCGCCTGGCGGGTCCGCGAGCGCGCCGGGCGGAAGACCGCCGAGTGGGTGTGCATCACCGGCACCAACGGCAAGACCAGCACGGTGGGGATGACCGATTCGATGCTGCGGGCCGCGGGGTTCACGGCGGCGGCGGTGGGCAACGTGGGCACGCCGATCCTCGACGCGCTGCGCGAGCCGGTCGAGCACGACGTGCTCGCGGTGGAGCTCTCCAGCTTCCAGCTGCACTGGGCGCACTCGGTGTCCCCGCTGGCCTCGGTCGTGCTCAACGTCGCCGAGGACCACGTGGACTGGCACGGCGGCTACGAGAACTACGTCGCGGACAAGTCCCGGATCTACGAGAACACCCGGGTGGCCTGCGTCTACAACGCCCAGCAGCCCGAGACCGTGCGGATGGTCGAGGAGGCCGACGTGGTGGAGGGCTGCCGCGCCGTGGGCTTCACCCTGGACACCCCCGACGTCAGCATGCTCGGGGTGGTGGAGGACCTGCTCGTGGACCGGGCGTTCCTGGAGGACCGCCGCGGCTCCGCCCTCGAGCTGGCCTCCGTCGTGGACACCGGCACGATTCCGACCCCCCACGGCGTGGCCAACGCCCTGGCCGCCGCCGCTCTGGCCCGCGCCGCCGGCGCGCCGCCGGAGGCCGTGCGGGACGGGCTGCACGCGTGGGAGCCCGGCGACCACCGGATCCAGGCCGTCGCCACGACCCACGGCGTCGTGTGGGTCAACGACTCCAAGGCCACCAACCCGCACGCCGCGGACGCCGCTCTGTCGGCGTTCGGCTCGGTCGTGTGGATCGCCGGCGGGCTGTCCAAGGGCGTGTCCTACGACCGGCTCGTGGCCCGGCACGCGGAGCGGCTGCGCACCGTGGTGCTCATCGGCACCGACAACGAGGCGCTGCTGGCGGCCCTCGCCGAGCACGCCCCCGAGGTCCCCGTCCTGCGGGCGGGCGAGGACGGGACGAGCGACGGGGACGCCGTGATGGCCGGCGCGGTCCGGCTGGCCCACGGGGCGGCGCAGCACGGTGACACCGTGCTGATGGCCCCGGCGTCCGCGTCGATGGACCAGTTCGGCTCCTACGCCCACCGCGGCGACGCGTTCATCCGCGAGGTCGTCGAGCTCGTGGAGCGGCTGTCGTGACCCAGCTCCGGGACCGGACGGGGGACCGGGAGCCCGTGCACGGGCCCCGGGGCGGGCTGCGGCGCTTCTGGCGCGCGCTCGTGGACGGCCCGCTCGTCCACTCCTACTACGCGCTGGCCGGATCGGTGCTGCTGCTCACCGGCATCGGCATCATGATGGTGCTTTCGGCCTCCGCGGTGGAGTCCATCTCCGTCCAGGAGTCCGCCTACTCGTACTTCCTCAGGCAGGCCACGTACGCGGGCCTGGGCATCGTGCTGATGTTCGGGCTCTCCTTCGTGCCCACGTCCTGGTACCGGCGCGGCGCCAACGGGCTGCTCGTGCTCTCCGTGGTGCTCCTGCTGCTGGTCTTCACCGGACTGGGCCAGGAGATCAACGGCAACCGGAACTGGATCGTGGTCGGCGGGCAGTCCTTCCAGCCCTCCGAGGCCGCGAAGCTCGCCGTGTCCGTGTGGCTCGCGGTGGTCCTGGCCCGGCAGGGGGACGCCGTGCGCGACTGGCGCCAGGCCCTGTGGCCCTCGGCGCTGGGCATCGGGATCCCCACCCTCCTGGTCGTGCTCGGCGACGACGTCGGCACGGCCCTGGTCTTCGCGCTGATCTACGCCGCCGCGCTCTTCTTCGCCGGGGCCCCGCTGCGGCTGTTCGCCGTCGCCGCCGCCGGGGCGGCCGCGCTGGGCGCGCTCGCGGTCGCCGCGGCCCCCCACCGCGTGGACCGCATCACCGGCTGGCTGTTCGGGGAGTGCGGGGCCACCGACGCCTGCTACCAGGCCGACCAGGGGCTCAACGCCCTTGCCTCGGGCGGTTGGTGGGGCGTGGGCCTGGGCCAGTCCCGGCTCAAGTACAACTACGTCCCCGAGGCGCACAACGACTACATCTTCTCCATCATCGGAGAGGAGCTGGGTCTGCTGGGGACGGTGCTGATCCTCGCCCTGTTCGCGGCCATGACCCTGGCGATGGCACGGATCATCCTGCGCGCCCGCAGCCGGTTCGTGCGGATCGCCACCGCGTGCGTCGTGACCTGGCTCGTGGGCCAGGCGTTCATCAACATCGGCATGGTCACCGGGGTGCTCCCGGTGATCGGCGTCCCCCTGCCGTTCATCAGCTACGGTGGGTCCTCGCTGCTGATGAGCCTGGCCGCCGTCGGTGTGGTGATGTCCTTCACCCGCCTGCCGCGCCGGATCCCGGTCCCCTCCCGCACCCCCCGCCCCCGCACCCCGAACGAGGATCGCGCATGACACCGTCCCGACCGACCTCCGAGCGCACCGCGCCCTCGGTCCTGCTCGCCGGCGGTGGCACCGCCGGGCACGTGAGCCCCCTCCTGGCCGTGGCCGCCGCCCTGCGCGAGCAGGCCCCGCAGGCCCGGCTCACCGCGGTGGGCACCGCCTCCGGCATGGAGACCCGGCTCGTCCCGCAGGCCGGGCTCGAGCTGGAGCTCGTCGACCGGGTGCCCCTGCCCCGGCGGATCTCCGTGGACCTCGCCCGGCTGCCCGGGCGGCTGCTCGGCGCCGTGCGGCAGGCGGGCGAGATCCTGGACCGGGTGCGCCCCGACGTGGTCGTCGGCGTCGGCGGATACGTCTGCACCCCCGTCTACCTCGCGGCCGCCCGGCGCGGCCTGCCCATCGTGATCCACGAGGCCAACGCCCGCCCCGGCCTCGCCAACCGGGTGGGCGCGCGCTGGGCCCGGACCGTGGCCACCGCGTTCCCCGGCACGCCCCTGCGCGGCGCCGTGACCGTCGGCATGCCCATGCGCCGGGAGATCTCCGGCCTGGACCGGGCGGGCCTGTGCGCCGAGGCGCGCCGCTCCTTCGGGCTCGACCCGGACGTGCCCACCGTCGTCGTGACCGGCGGCTCCTCCGGGGCCCTGAACATGAACCGGACCGTGGCGGGCGTGGCGGAGGAGGCCGCCGGGCGGGGCCACCAGCTGCTCCACGTCACCGGCCGCGGCAAGCAGCTCACCCGCGACGACGGCACGCTGCTCGAGGCCCCCGGCTACGTGCAGGTCGAGTACGTCGACGGCATGGAGCGCGTCTACGCGGCCGCGGACCTGCTGGTGGCCCGGGCCGGCGCCGCGACCGTCTCCGAGGTCGCGGCCGTCGGCCTGCCCGCCGTCTTCGTCCCCCTGCCCGTGGGCAACGGCGAGCAGTCCCTCAACGCGGCCTCCCTCGTGGCCGCCGGCGCGGCGCAGCTGGTCCCCGACGACGCCTTCACCCCCGCCTGGTACCGCGGGCACGTCCACCCGCTGCTGGCCGCGCCCGAGCGCCTGGCCGCCATGGCCACCGCGAGCCGCGAGCACGGCGTGCGCGACGCCGACGCCGTCGTGGCACGCCTCGTCCTCGAGGAGGCCTCCCGTGGGCGCTGAGCGCGAGACCGACCCCGCCCGGCTGGGCCGGGTCCACTTCATCGGCATGGGCGGGGCCGGGATGTCCGCCGTCGCCAAGCTCATGCTCGCCCACGGCGTCCCCGTGAGCGGCTCCGACCGGCAGGACTCACCGGCGCTGCGCCAGCTCGAGGACCTGGGCGCCACGGTGTTCGTGGGACAGCGGGCCGAGCACGTGGCCGGGGCCCGGACCGTGGTCGTCTCCACCGCGATCCCGCCCGAGGACCCCGAGTACGCCGCAGCACGCGCCGCCGGGCTGCGCGTGCTGCACCGCTCCGACGGGCTGGCCGCCACGATGCACGGCCGCGACGTCGTGGCCGTCGCCGGCACCCACGGCAAGACGACCACCAGCGCCATGGCCGCGCTCGCCCTGCAGTCCGCCGGCCTGCACCCGTCCTGGGCGATCGGCGCGCACGTGGCCGACCTCGGCGCCAACGCGGCGCTCGGGGACGGCCGGTGGTTCGTCGCCGAGGCGGACGAGTCCGACGGCTCCTTCCTCAAGTACGGGCCCCGGGTCGCCGTGGTCACCAACATCGAGCCCGACCACCTCGACTTCTATCCGTCCCGCGAGGCCTTCTACCGGGCCTTCGACGACTTCGTCGCGACCATGCCCGAGGACGGGCTGCTCGTGGCCTGCCAGGACGACGCCGGCTCCCGGGCCCTGGCGCAGCGGCACCGGGCCGCCGGCGGGCGCGTCGTCAGCTACGGTGCGGACGCCGGGGCCGACGTCCGGGTGCTCCCGGGCGAGGCCGACGGGCTGCGCACCCGCAGCACCCTGGTGCTCGGGGAGGGCGCCGACCGCCGCGAGGAGCAGCTCGAGCTCGCGGTGCCCGGCCGGCACAACGTCCTCAACGCCACGGCCGCCTTCTGCGTGGCGCTCGAGGCCGGCGTCCCGCCCGCGGACGCGGTGCGCGGGCTGGCCGGGTTCCATGGCTCGGCGCGGCGCTTCGACCTGCGGGGCGAGGTGCGCGGCGTCCGGGTCTTCGACGACTACGCCCACCACCCCACGGAGGTCGTCGCGGCCCTCACCGCGGCCCGCGAGGTCGCGGGCGGCCACCGGGTGATCGCGATCTTCCAGCCGCACCTGTTCTCCCGCACCCGGGAGTTCGCCGCGGAGTTCGCCGAGGCGCTGTCCCTGGCGGACGAGAGCCTGGTCATCGACATCTTCGCCGCCCGCGAGCAGCCCGTCGACGGGCTCAGCAGCGAGGTCATCACCGATCGTGCCCCGGCCCACGTCCGCTACGTCCCCGACGGCGCGGAGGCGGTCGCCGAGGCCGCCCGCGCGGCCCGCGCGGGGGACCTGGTGCTCACCGTGGGCGCCGGCGACGTCACCCGCCTCGGCCCCACGCTCGTGGACCGGCTCGGGGAGAGCTGATGAGCCGGCACGGCCGCCCGCACCAGCCGCGGTTCGGGGAGGACCCCCGGGACCCCGGTGGCACCGGCACCCCGGGAGCGGGGTCCGGGACCCCCGGGGAGCCTCCCGCGGGTGCCGACCCGGAGGGCGCCGCCGACGCGCCCTCCGCACCGGCGGCGGGCACCGCGCCGGGGCCGCCGGACTCCGGGCCCCCCGCGCCGCGGGGCGGGCGGGTGCGCGTGAACGACGGGGGCAAGGTCACCCCGCTGTCCGACGAGGACGAGCTCGAGGAGGTGCCCGCGGCGGGCGGCCGGTTCAGCGCCTGGCGACGGCACCGGCAGGAGCGCGCCGGCTCCCGGACGCTCACCGCGTCCCGGCTGCCCGCCGACGTGGAGCCCGCCCGCGCCGGCTCCACGGCGGTCGGGGCCACCGTCGTCGCCTTTCCCGGCTCGCCGGGCGCCCGGCGCCGCCGGCACCGGCTCGCGGCGGCCCTCGGCGTGCTCGCGGCCCTCGCGGTGCTGGCCGGCGTCCTGTTCCTCTCCCCGGCCCTCGCCGTCCGGGACATCTCCGTGCGCGGCGGCGAGCTGACCGACCCGGCCAGCGTCGAGGAGGCCCTGGACGGCTACCGCGGCGTCCCGCTGACCCGGATCTCCAAGAGCGAGGTCCGGGAGCGGGTGGGGGCCATCCCGCAGGTCCGCTCGATCGAGGTCCTGTTCGAGCCGCCGCACCACCTCGTGGTCGAGCTGCACGAGCGGGTGCCCGTGGCCGCGGTCCAGGACGGGGACGAGTTCGCCGTCGTGGACTCGGAAGGCGTCCGGCTCACCACCGTGGCCTCCGCCGAGGAGGCCGGCGTGCCCGTGGTCACCGGGGACCGCGACGTGCTCGGGAGCGAGCGCTTCGAGGCCATCGCCGACGTGCTCGCCGCCCTGCCGGAATCCGTCCTCGCGCAGCTGCGCACGGCCTCGGCCGAGTCGCTGTCCTCCGTGGAGCTGGCCTTCGCCGACGGCCGCACCGTCGTCTGGGGCACGGCCGAGGACAGCGAGCTGAAGGCGCAGGTGCTGCGGGAGCTCGTCGAGGCCCGCGGCGCCGACAGCGGGATCGAGACCTACGACGTGTCGAGCCCCACGCGCCCCGTCGTGCGCTGAACGCCGCGCAGATCCGTCAGGTTCCACCGGAGGTTTAAAGATGGATCCGACTACACCACGGCCTGCTGTTTTGGCGAAAAGTGTCGAAAGCGGTATGGCTTGTCGTGCAGGCGGTCCCCTCGGTTGTTAGGCTTGACCTCGACATCGAACCGCCAGGAGAAGCAGCTGACGGCCTGACGTTCGACCTTCGATCAAGGGTTGAGCAACGGCTCGCGACCCCGGCCCCGAACCATCTCGAGTTAGGTACCCATTGGACTCCTCCACCCCTCAGAACTACTTGGCCGTCATCAAGGTCGTCGGAATCGGCGGCGGCGGCGTCAACGCCGTCAACCGGATGATCGACGAGGGCCTGCGCGGCGTCGAGTTCATCGCGATCAACACGGACGCCCAGGCCCTGCTGATGAGCGACGCCGACGTCAAGCTCGACGTCGGGCGCGAGCTCACCCGCGGCCTGGGCGCCGGCGCCAACCCCGATGTCGGGCGCCAGGCGGCGGAGGACCACCACGAGGAGATCGAGGAGGTCCTCAAGGGGGCCGACATGGTCTTCGTGACGGCCGGCGAGGGCGGCGGCACCGGCACCGGCGGCGCCCCCGTGGTCGCCCGGATCGCCCGCTCCCTCGGGGCCCTGACCATCGGCGTGGTCACGCGCCCGTTCACCTTCGAGGGCCGCCGCCGGTCCAACCAGGCGGAGAACGGCATCGAGACCCTGCGCGACGAGGTCGACACCCTCATCGTCATCCCGAACGACCGGCTGCTGTCCATCTCCGACCGCAACGTCTCCATGCTGGACGCCTTCAAGTCCGCGGACCAGGTGCTGCTCTCCGGCGTGCAGGGGATCACCGACCTGATCACCACGCCCGGTCTGATCAACCTCGACTTCGCCGACGTGAAGTCCGTGATGCAGGGCGCCGGCTCGGCCCTCATGGGCATCGGCGCCGCGCAGGGCGAGGACCGTGCTGTCAAGGCCGCCGAGCTCGCGATCGCGTCCCCGCTGCTCGAGGCCTCCATCGACGGCGCGCACGGCGTGCTGCTGTCCATCCAGGGCGGCTCGGACCTCGGCCTGTTCGAGATCAACGAGGCGGCCCGCCTGGTGCAGGAGGTCGCCCACCCCGAGGCGAACATCATCTTCGGCGCGGTCATCGACGACGCCCTGGGCGACCAGGCGCGCGTCACGGTCATCGCCGCGGGCTTCGACTCCGTGAGCCCGGAGACCAACGCCAACAACACCAACGCGGCCGCCCAGCAGGCCGCGAGCACCCGTGCCGCCTTCGGCTCGGGCGCCGGCCAGCCCGCCGGTCTGGCCCGCTCCCCGCAGCGCGGCGGCGCCCCCTCCCTGAGCCAGCCCGTGAGCTCGCAGCGGTGGGCCCAGCCGGCGGCCAACGACGACGTCCCCGACGACGCCGGCTTCGACGTCGACCTGCCCGCCGAGGCCGAGGCCGGCTCCGCCGCCGGGTCGTCCCGGAAGGACTCCCTGGACTTCCCTGACTTCCTGAAGTGAGGTCCGGCCCGGGGGCGGACGCGGAGCACCGCGTCCGCCCCCGGGCGCTTTAACGCCGTCCCGCCCGGCGGGGCGTGCGGCAGGACGGGAGCACCGGCGGGACCACCCGCCCGGTGCGGCACGACGACCGGCGGGACGGCCGGTGCGGCACGACGGAGGAGGAGCACGGTGTTCTGGTGGCAGGACGAGGTCGGGCACGGCGTCCGGGTGGCGTTCACGGACCGCGGCGCGGGCAATCTCGCGCTGCACACGGGTGACGACCCGGCCGCGGTGCGGGAGCGCCGGGCGGCCCTGGAACGGGAGATGGGGGTGGGGGGCGGTTCCCTGCTCTTCCTCGAGCAGGTGCACGGCACCGAGGTCGCCGACGCGGACCGCCCCGACCGCCCGGCCGTGCCGACCGCGGACGCCGCGGTCACGGCCACGGGCGTGCCCTTGGCCGTGATGGTCGCCGACTGCCTGCCCGTGGTCCTGGTGGCCACGGGGCCCGAGGGGCCCGTCACGGCCGTGGCGCACGCCGGTCGGCGCGGGCTGCTCGACGGCGTGCTGGAGCGCACCGTGGAGCGGATGCGGGCACGGGGCGCGCACGGGGTCGCGGCCTGGATCGGGCCCTCGGTCTGCGGGAGCTGCTACGAGGTGCCCACCGCGATGCGGGAGCAGTCCGCACGGCGGATCCCCGCCGTGGCGGCCACGACGGCCTGGGGCACCCCGGCGCTGGACCTGCGCGCCGGCGCCCGGGACCGGCTCGCCGGCCTCGGCGTCGACGTGACCGAGCCGGCGGCAGCCGGCCCGCCCTGCACGCTCGAGAACGAGCGGCTCTCCTCGCACCGGCGGGACCCCCGCTCCGGGCGGTTCGTCGGCCTCGTCTGGCGGGGCACCCCGGGCGACCGGGCGGAGCGGGCGGCATGAGCGCCGGCGGGGAGGACCCGCGCGGCCGGGAGCTGGCCGAGGCGCTCGACCGGGTCCGCGCCCGGATCGCCGGCGCGGCCCGGGCGGCCGACGCCACCGTGCAGCCCACGCTGATCGCCGTGACGAAGTTCTTCCCCGCCGCGGACGTGGTCCGGCTGCACCGGCTGGGCGTGCGCGACGTGGGGGAGAACCGGGACCAGGAGGCGTCCGCGAAGGCCCGGGAGGTCGCGGAGCTCGTGCCGGCGCCCCTCGCCTGGCACTTCGTCGGGCAGCTGCAGTCGAACAAGGCGAAGTCCGTCGTCCGCTACGCCTCGTGGGTGCACTCCGTGGACCGGGCCTCGCTGGTCACCGCCCTCGGCAAGGCCGTGCTGCGGCACCGGGACGAGGCCGCGGCCGGGCAGGCGCCCGCCGGGCCCTGCACGGAGCAGGACCTCACCTGCCTGGTGCAGGTGTCCCTGGACGCCGAGGAGCACCGGGGCGGCGTCCGCCCCGAGGACGCCGTCCGGCTCGCCGAGCAGATCGCCGCCACGGAGGGTCTGCGCGCCGGAGGGGTCATGGCCGTCGCCCCGCTGGGGGCGGCCGCCGGCCCCGCCTTCGACCGGCTGCGGGTCGTCTCGGAGCAGCTGCGGCAGTCCCTGCCGGAGGCCGCCGCGATCTCCGCGGGGATGAGCCAGGACCTCGAGGAGGCGGTCGCCCGGGGAGCCACGCACGTGCGCGTCGGCTCCGATATCCTCGGCCCCCGCCCGCCCGTAGGATAGCTTGGAGGACGGCCCCGCGGGGCCAGGGCCGTACCGCGATCCGTGCAGCACGACGGGTGCCGGGCGGTCCGAGGATCCCGGAACTTCCCCCACCGCCGATATCCGCACAGACAGTCAAGGAGAGCACCATGGCCGGAGCGTTGCGCCGCACCATGATCTATCTCGGCCTCGCCGAGACGGACGAGGACTACGACGACCCGACGCCTGCCCGCCAGGAGCACCAGTCCGCCGTCGCGGTCCGCGAGGAGCCGCGCGACGCCCGCGCGCAGGGGTCCACGGCCGTGGCCGTGCCGCGCGGGTCGGCCGAGTACAGGGCGCCGGTCACCCCCATCAAACGCGCCCCCTCCAGCTCTCGAGAGGACAGCTCGACCTTGCGCACGATCACCACGGTCCACCCCCGTTCCTACAACGACGCCAAGTCCATCGGCGAGGCCTTCCGCGAGGGCACCCCCGTCATCATGAACGTCAGCGACATGGGCGACGCCGAGGCCAAGCGGCTGGTGGACTTCTCCGCCGGCCTGGTCTTCGCCCTCCACGGCTCCATCGAGCGGGTGACCGGCAAGGTCTTCCTGCTCACCCCGTCCTACGTCGAGGTCGTCGGCCACCCCGCCGGCGGCGACGGCGAGGACGGGTCCGACGACCACCCGGAGGACTGAGGCTGACCGATGGATCTGTTGCTCTCGCTGCTCTACCTCGCCCTGCACCTCGTGTACGTGGCGCTGCTCGCCCGCCTCGTCCTGGACTGGGTGCAGATGTTCGCCCGCAGCTGGCGGCCCCACGGGATGGCGCTCGTGGGCGCCTCGGCCGTGTACACCGTCACCGATCCCCCCATGCGGTGGCTGCGCCGGGTCGTGCCGCCGCTGCGCTTCGGCGGGGTGGCGCTGGACCTCGGGTTCCTCATCCTGATCTTCGCCGTCAGCATCGTCCAGGGCATCGTCGGCTCGCTGCTGATCTGAGCCGGTCCCGCCCTGCCTGTACCCTTTAACCGCACGACCCGCCGGGGCCCTGCCCCGGTCGGACGGAACCCCCGTCGCGGGCCGCGCCCGCGCCCCGCCCCAGGAGGAATGCACCCATGGCCCTGACGCCCGAAGACGTCATCAACAAGCGGTTCCAGCCCACGAAGTTCCGGGAGGGCTACGACCAGGACGAGGTCGACGACTTCCTCGACGAGATCGTCGTGGAGCTGCGCCGCCTCAACCAGGAGAACGCGGACCTCAAGCAGCAGCTCGAGACCGCCGGCCGGCCCGTCGCACCCCGGGACGCCGCGCCCTCGGCGGGCTCCGAGCCGGGCCCGGCCGCCGCCGAGCACCCGGCCGACGAGCGGCCCGCCGGCGCGGAGCCCATCGAGGCGCGGTCCGCGGGGCCCGTGGCCGAACCGGCCGCCCCGGCCGTGGCGGAGACCACCCCGGCCACCGGGGCGGCGCAGTCCGCCGCCGGTGTCCTGGCGATGGCGCAGAAGCTGCACGACGACTACGTCGCCGAGGGCACCGCCGAGCGCGACCGGCTCGTCGCCGAGGCCCGCGTCCAGGCCGAGGAGCTCGTCGAGGACGCGCGGCGGACCCGCGAGGAGACCCTCACCGCCCTGCGGGACGAGGAGGCCGAGCTGCAGCGCCGGGTCGCCGGGCTGCGCGGCTTCGAGCAGGACTACCGCGACAGCCTCAGAGGCTTCATCCAGGACCAGTTGCACGACCTCGAGACCACACCGGCCCTCGAGCCCGTGTCCGCCGCGGACGCCGACGGGGTCTCCGCCGCGGCTCCGGCCCGCGAGGCCTGAGCCCCGCTCCCCGCGGAAGAGCCCCGACGGAGGGACCGGCCACGCGGCCGGTCCCTCCGTCGTCGTCCCGGCCCGTGCCCGCCCGGCGGGACGTGGCACCATGGAGCGGGGCCCGTGACCGGCCCCGCCACCCGACCCCTCCCGAGGAGAGCATGAGCGAGCACCCCGAAGCCCCCGCGGGCACGACCGGCCGCGCGGCCCCGCGCGGCGTGCTGCTCGTGGCCGCGGCCGCCGCCCTGCTGGTCTACGTCCTCGACCAGCTCACCAAGTGGTGGGTCGTGGCCACCATGGAGCCCGGCCAGCGGACGCCGGTGGTCGAGGGCCTGCTGTGGTGGCAGTTCATCCGCAACCCCGGGGCGGCCTTCTCCCTGGGGGAGGACGTCACCTGGCTCTTCACCATCGTGATGACGGTCGTCTCCGTCGTGATCGTGCTGACCCTGCGCCGGGTGCGCTCGGCCGCGTGGGCCCTGGCGCTCGGCCTCGTCCTGGGCGGGGCCCTCGGCAACCTGACCGACCGCCTCCTCCGGGAGCCGGGATTCGCGGTCGGCCACGTGGTCGACTTCATCGCCGTGCCCCGCTTCGCGATCTTCAACGTCGCCGACTGCGGCGTGGTCGTGGGCGTGTGCCTCGTGGTGCTCCTGACCCTGCTCGGCCGGGAGCTCGACGGCACCCGCGCCGCCGAGCGGCTCGGGACCGCGCCGGGGGAGGAGAGCACCCGTGCCTGAGCCCGAGCACACCACCGAGCACACGGTCGAGCGCTTCACCGTGCCGCCCGAGCTGGAGGGCCACCGCGCGGACGCCGCGGTCGCCGTCCTCACGGGTCTCTCGCGCTCCGCGGCCGCCGGCCTCTGCGCCGAGGGGCGCGTGCTGCACCGCGGGCGCCCGGTCACCAAGTCCTTCCGGGTGGAGGCCGCCCAGACGCTCACGGTGCACGTCCCCGTCCCCGAGGACCCGTCGCGGATCGTCCCGCAGCTGGTGGAGGACTTCCGCGTGGTCCACCTGGACGACGACATCGTGGTGATCGACAAGCCGCCGGGGGTCGCCGCCCACCCGTCGCCGGGCTGGAGGGGCCCCACCGTGGTCGGCGCCCTGGCCGGGGCCGGCGTGGCCGTGAGCACCTCCGGGGCCCCGGAGCGGCAGGGCGTGGTCCACCGGCTCGACGTCGGCACGTCGGGGCTGATGGTCGTGGCCCGCACCGAGCGCGCGTACACCGCGCTCAAGCGGGCCTTCAAGGAGCGCACGGTCACGAAGGTCTACCACACCGTGGTGCAGGGCCTGCCGGACCCGCTGCGCGGGACCGTCGACGCCCCGATCGGGCGCCACCCCGGCTACGAGTGGCGCTTCGCCGTGGTCGAGGGCGGGCGCCACGCGGTCACCCACTACGAGGTGCTCGAGGCGTTCGGGCGCGCGACCCTCGTCGAGGTGCACCTGGAGACCGGGCGCACCCACCAGATCCGCGTGCACTTCTCGGCGCTGCGCCACCCGTGCTGCGGGGACCTCACCTACGGTGCGGACCCCGCGCTGTCCGCCGGACTGGGCCTGACCCGGCAGTGGCTGCACGCCAAGGGGCTCGGCTTCGAGCACCCCGGGACGGGGGAGCCGGTCGAGTTCGGGAGCCCGTACCCGGCGGACCTCTCGTTCGCCCTGGAGAGCCTGCGGGACGGCGGGCCGGCCTGACCCGGCACGGCCCCGGCGACGCGGAGCGGTCGGTGCGGGCGACTACACTGGTCGGGTGACGACGGCTACCGGCAAGAACAGCTTCACCCACCTGCACGTGCACACCGAGTACTCCATGCTCGACGGTGCGGCACGCCTGGACGACCTCTTCGAGGCCTGCCACGAGATGGGGATGTCCTCCCTCGCGACGACCGACCACGGCTTCGTCTTCGGTGCCTTCGACTTCTGGAACAAGGCCCGCAACGCGGGGATCAAGCCGATCATCGGGGTCGAGGCGTACCTCACCCCGGGCACCGCCCGCTCGGACCGCACCCGCGTGAAGTTCGCCGACGGCGGCCGCGACGACGTCTCCGGCGGCGGCGCCTACACCCACATGACCCTGCTGGCCGAGACCACGCAGGGCATGCAGAACCTGTTCCGGGCCTCGTCCCTGGCCTCCCTCGAGGGCCAGCTGTACAAGCCGCGCATGGACCGCGAGCTGCTCAGCACCTACGGCAAGGGCCTGATCGCCACCACGGGCTGCCCCTCGGGCGAGGTCCAGACCCGGCTGCGCCTGGGCCAGTACCAGGAGGCCCGCCAGGCCGCCGCGGAGTTCCGCGACATCTTCGGGCCCGAGAACTTCTACTGCGAGCTCATGGACCACGGCCTCGCGATCGAGAAGAACGTCACCGGCGACCTCCTGAAGCTCGCCAAGGACCTGCAGCTGCCGCTCGTGGCCACCAACGACCTGCACTACACCCACGCCGAGGACGCGAAGTCCCACGCCGCGCTGCTGTGCGTGCAGTCGGGCTCCAGCCTGCAGGACCCCAAGCGGTTCAAGTTCGACGCCGACGAGTTCTACCTGAAGTCCCCGGCCGAGATGCGCGAGCTCTTCCGCGACTTCCCGGAGGCCTGCGACAACACCCTGGAGATCGCGGAGCGGTGCAGCGTCGACTTCGACACCTCCGCGAACTACATGCCCCGCTTCCCGACCCCCGAGGGCCACGACGAGGACTCCTGGTTCGTCGAGGAGGTGCAGAAGGGGCTGCACCACCGCTTCCCGGGCGGGATCCCCGAGGACGTGCAGCGCCAGGCGGACTACGAGAAGGGCATCATCCTGCAGATGGGCTTCCCCGGGTACTTCCTGGTGGTCGCCGACTTCATCAACTGGGCGAAGAACAACGGGATCCGCGTGGGCCCGGGCCGTGGCTCCGGGGCCGGGTCCATGGTGGCCTACGCCATGCGCATCACCGAGCTGAACCCCCTCGAGCACGGGCTGATCTTCGAGCGCTTCCTCAACCCGGACCGCGTGTCCATGCCCGACTTCGACGTCGACTTCGACGACCGCCGCCGCGCGGAGGTGATCCACTACGTCACCGAGAAGTACGGGGACGAGCGCGTGGCCATGATCGTCACCTACGGCACCATCAAGGCCAAGCAGGCCCTCAAGGACTCCTCGCGCGTGCTCGGCTACCCCTTCTCCATGGGGGAGAAGCTGACCAAGGCCATGCCGCCGGACGTGATGGGCAAGGGCATCTCCCTCAAGGACGTCTACGACGAGAGCGCCAAGCGCCACGGCGAGGCCGACGAGCTGCGCGAGGTCCTGGCGCAGGACCCCGAGGCGAAGAAGATCTTCGAGACCGCCGAGGGGCTCGAGGGCCTCAAGCGGCAGTGGGGCGTGCACGCCGCCGGCGTGATCATGTCCTCGCACCCGCTGATCGACATCATCCCGATCATGCGACGGGAGCAGGACGGCCAGGTGATCACGCAGTTCGACTACCCCACGTGCGAGGGGCTCGGACTGATCAAGATGGACTTCCTGGGGCTGCGCAACCTGACGATCATCTCCGACGCCCTCGAGAACATCACCCTCAACCAGGACGGGTTCGTCCTGGACCTGGAGAACCTGGGCCTGGAGGACGCCGAGTCCTACGAGCTGCTGGCCCGCGGGGACACCCTGGGGGTGTTCCAGCTCGACGGCGGGCCCATGCGCCAGCTGCTCAAGATGATGCGCCCCGACAACTTCGAGGACATCTCCGCGGTCATCGCCCTGTACCGGCCGGGGCCGATGGGCGCGAACTCGCACACGAACTACGCCCTGCGCAAGACCGGCCAGCAGGAGATCACCCCGATCCACGCGGAGCTCGAGGAGCCGCTCGCGGAGATCCTCAACACCACCTACGGGCTGATCGTCTACCAGGAGCAGGTCATGGCGATCGCCCAGAAGGTCGCGGGCTTCACCCTGGGCCAGGCGGACATCCTGCGCCGCGCCATGGGCAAGAAGAAGAAGTCCGAGCTGGACAAGCAGTACGCGGGCTTCCACGGGGGCATGGTGGAGCGCGGGTACTCGGAGGGCGCCGTCAAGGCCCTGTGGGACATCCTCCTGCCGTTCTCCGACTACGCCTTCAACAAGGCCCACTCCGCGGCCTACGGGCTCGTGTCCTACTGGACCGCCTACCTCAAGGCCCACTACCCGGCCGAGTACATGGCCGCGCTGCTCACCTCGGTGGGCGACGACAAGGACAAGCTCGCCCTGTACCTCACCGAGTGCCGCAGGATGGGCATCACCGTGCTGCCCCCGGACGTCAACGAGTCCGCGCTGAACTTCACCCCGGTCGGCACCGACATCCGCTTCGGCATGGGCGCGGTGCGCAACGTGGGCGCCAACGTGGTCGGCGCCATGGTGGATGCGCGGGACGAGAAGGGCGCCTTCACGTCCTTCAACGACTTCCTCGCCAAGGTCCCCGCGGTGGTGTGCAACAAGCGCACGATCGAGTCCCTGGTCAAGGCGGGCGCCTTCGACCGGCTCGGCCACACCCGGCGGGGCCTGGTGCTGTGCCACGAGGAGGCCGTGGACGCCACGGTCGCCGTCAAGCGCCAGGAGGCCGCGGGACAGTTCGACCTCTTCGGCGGGATGGGCCTGGACGAGGACGACCCCACGACGTCGCTGACGGTGGCGGTGCCCGACGTCCCCGAGTGGGAGCGCAAGGACCTGCTGGCCTTCGAGCGCGAGATGCTGGGCCTGTACGTCTCCGACCACCCGCTGCGCGGGCTCGACGAGGCGCTGGGCCAGTACGCCGACACCTCGATCCAGCCGCTGCTCGGGGAGGACGGCCGGCCCGACGGCGCGGTCGTGACCGTGGCGGGCATGATCACGTCCCTCTCGCGGCGGATCGCCAAGACCTCGGGCAACGCCTACGCCCGGGTGGAGCTCGAGGACCGGACCGGTTCCATCGAGGTGATGTTCTTCGGCAAGGCCTACGCCCCCATCGCGGGGGTGCTCGCGGAGGACCTGATCTGCGTGATCAAGGGCCGGCTGCAGCGCCGGGACGACGGGTCGGTGACCATCTCCGCCCAGGAGCTGACCGTGCCGGAGCTCACGGCCGACGGGCACAGCGGACCCGTGCTCATCGCGCTGCCCGAGTTCCGCGCCACGGAGGCCACCGTCAAGGAGATCGGGGCGGTGCTGCGCAACCACCGCGGGGACTCCGAGGTGCGCATCCACCTGGAGACCCGGCAGAAGGTGCAGGTCCTGCGCCTGGGCCCGGACCTGCGGGTCAACCCCTCGCCGGCCCTGTTCGGGGACCTCAAGGTGCTGCTGGGCCCCACCTGCCTGGAGGTCTAGCCGACCGGGCCGCGGAGCGCAAGACCCGGGCCCCGGCGGGGCGGTGCGGTGGAATACCATGGACAGCGTGACTACTGCTGAGACGACCACGACTCCCGCCCTGCGCACGATCGACCTCCGCGGCCGGCGGCTGTCCTGGGCCGAGCTGCGGGCGGTCGTGCCCCGGCAGAGCCCCACGTCGCTCGCCTCGGCCCAGCAGGCCGTGGAGGAGATCATCGAGGCCGTGCGCACGGAGGGCGCCGTCGCCCTGCGCCGGTACGCCCAGCGCTTCGACGGGGTGGAGCAGCAGCGGCTGCGCGTGGACCCCGCCGAGATCCGCCGGGCCGTCGACGGTCTCGACCCCGCGGTGCGCCACGGCCTCGAGACCGCGATCGAGCGCACCCGGGCCTTCGCGGCGGCGCAGCGCCCGGCCGACGCCCGCATCGAGGTGGCCCCCGGCGCGGTCCTGGTCCAGCGGTGGACCCCCGTCCGCCGGGCCGGGCTGTACGTCCCCGGCGGACTGGCCGTCTACCCCTCGTCGGTGGTGATGAACGTCGTCCCGGCCCAGGCGGCCGGGGTCGGCTCGATCGTCCTGTGCAGCCCGCCGCAGAAGGAGTTCGGCGGGCTGCCCCACCCCACGATCCTCGCCGCCGCCGGCCTGCTCGGCGTGGACGAGGTCTGGGCGATCGGCGGGGCCCAGTCGCTCGCCGCCATGGCCCACGGCGTGACCGACGGCGAGGACGTCCTCGAGCCGGTGGACACGGTCACGGGCCCGGGCAACGTCTACGTGGCCGCGGCCAAGCGCCAGCTGCGCTCGGTCGTGGGCGTCGACGCCGAGGCCGGCACCACCGAGATCGCCGTCCTCGCCGACGACACCGCCGATCCGGCCTACGTCGCCGCCGACCTCATCTCCCAGGCCGAGCACGACCCCGCCGCAGGGTCCGTGCTCATCACCCACTCGCCGGACCTCGCGCAGCGGGTGGCCGCGGAGCTCGCCGTGCAGGTGCCCTGCACCAGGCACCGCGAGCGGGTCGCGACCGCACTCTCCGGGCCGCAGTCCGGAGCCGTGCTCACCGACGACCTCGACGCCTCGATCGCCGTGGCCGACGCCTACGCCGCGGAGCACCTGGAGATCCATACCGCCGACGCCCAGGAGGTCGCCGCCCGGGTGCGCAACGCCGGCGCGATCTTCGTGGGCCCCTACAGCCCCGTTCCACTGGGCGACTACGCCGCCGGGTCCAATCACGTGCTGCCCACCGGTGGCACGGCCGTGCACACGCAGGGTCTGTCCACGACCTCCTTCCTGAAGGCCGTGCAGGTCGTGGAGTACTCGAAGGAGGCCCTCGCCGAGATCGGCGAGGACGTCGTGGCCCTGGCGGAGTCCGAGGACCTGCCCGCGCACGGGCGGGCCATCACGATCCGCACCGGGGGCTGATCCGACCGTGCACTGCCCGTTCTGCCGTCACACCGACTCCCGCGTCGTGGACAGCCGCACCACGGACGACGGGACGGCGATCCGCCGCCGCCGCCAGTGCTCCGAGTGCGGCCGCCGGTTCACCACGCTCGAGACGACGACGATCTCCGTCATCAAGCGCTCCGGCGTCACCGAGCCCTTCGACCGGCAGAAGATCGTCAACGGGGTGCGCAAGGCGTGCCAGGGGCGGCCGGTGAGCGAGGACGACCTCGCGATGCTCGCCCAGGAGGTCGAGGAGACGATCCGCGCGATGGGCGCCGCGGAGATCGAGGCCCACGAGGTGGGGCTCGCGATCCTCGCCCCGCTGCGCCGCCTGGACGTGGTGGCCTATCTCCGCTTCGCGAGCGTCTACCAGGCCTTCGACGGCCTCGGGGACTTCGAGCAGGCGATCGACCTCCTGCGCCAGCAGCAGGCCGAGCAGTCCGGGCAGCAGACGATCCCCGCCACCGTGGAACCCGTGGGGAGCGGGGCGAAGAAGCGCACCGGCCGCCGGTCCCGGGCGAAAAGCCTCGACGGCGTGTCCCAGCCGAGGCTGCTCTGAGCGCACGCCGCGCCGCGTTGACATGCCCCGGCGTGTCTCTTGCCGCAGGCCGGACGAGGGTCGTAGAGTAAGGACCACAACAGGCTCCCGCCGGGGGCTGCGGAGGGGAAGCCGCGGCCTTCGGCGGGTTTTTTCTGCCCCGGCCCGTCCGAGCACCGCCGTCGACGGCGACGCCCGGGCACCTCCTCGCGGAGGCGCCCGGGCGTCGTCGTCGGAGGGGCCGGGCTCAGCTCTCCGGCTCGTGCGGGATCCCGGCCCACAGGGCCGCGCCCACGATCCCGGCGTTGTTGCGCAGCTCGGCGACCTTCACGGGCGTGCGCAGCTCGAGGAACGGGAGGAACTTGTCGGCCTTCTTCGACACGCCGCCGCCCACGATGAACAGGTTCGGGGAGAACAGGAACTCCACGTGTCCGAAGTAGCGCTGCAGCCGGGTGGTCGCCCACTGCTTCCACGGCATGTCCTCGCGCTCGCGCGCCGAGGCGGACGCCTTGGTCTCCGCGTCGTGGCCGTCGATCTCCAGGTGGCCGAGCTCGGCGTTGGGCACGAGCTTGCCGTTCAGGATCAGGGCGGAGCCGATCCCGGTGCCCAGGGTGATCACGATGACCAGTCCCCTGATCCCGCGCCCGGCGCCGTAGACCGCCTCGGCCAGACCGGCCGCGTCGGCGTCGTTGAGGGCCTCGACGGGCCGGCCCAGGCGCTCGGTCATCAGCGCGTCCACGTCCGTGCCGATCCACGACTTGTCGATGTTCGCCGCGGACAGGGCGACGCCCTCCTTGATAATCGCCGGGAACACGATCCCCACCGGGGAGTCCGGGGCCGGGGCCTCGGGACGGGACTGCAGCTCCGCGACGATCTGCTCCACGACCTCCGCCACCTTCTCCGGCGTGGCCGGGCGCGGGGTGGGGATGCGGAAGCGCTCGCCCACGAGCTCACCGGTGTCCAGGTCGACGATCCCGCCCTTGGTCCCGGTGCCGCCGAAGTCGATGCCGATGACGCGGCGGCTCGGTACGGCTGCGACGTCGCGGTCTGGTGTGGTCATGGGGCGGTCCTCCCGGGGTGCCGTGGTCGTGTGATCAGTGCGCAGTCTACGGCAGGGGCTACGGCAGGGTGAGGACGTCCACGCCGTCCTCGGTCACCGCCATCGTGTGCTCGAACTGCGCGGTGCGCATCCGGTCCCGGGTGGTGATCGTCCAGTCGTCGTCCCACTGGTCCCACTGGATCGTGCCCAGGGTCAGCATCGGCTCGATCGTGAAGACCATGCCGGGGACCATGAGGGTGGAGTAGGACGGCGCGGCGTCGTAGTGCGGGACGATGAGCCCGGAGTGGAACTCGCGCCCCACGCCGTGGCCGGTGAAGTCGCGGACCACGCCGTAGTCGAAGCGCCGGGCGTACTTCTCGATCACGCGGCCGATGACGTTGATCTCGCGGCCCGGCCGGACCGCCTTGACGGCCCGGTTCAGCGCCTCCTCGGTGCGCTCCACCAGCAGCCGGGACTGCTCGTCGACCTCCCCCACGAGGAACATCCGGTTCGTGTCGCCGTGGAAGCCGTTCTTGTAGGCCGTGACGTCGAGGTTGATGATGTCCCCGTCCTCGAGCGCGGTGGAGTCGGGGATGCCGTGGCAAATCACCTCGTTGAGGGAGGTGCAGATCGACTTCGGGAAGCCCCGGTAGCCGAGGCAGGACGGGTAGGCGCCGTGGTCGCACATGTACTCGTGGGCGATCCGGTCGAGCTCGTCGGTGGTGGCGCCGGGCACGGCGGCCCGACCGGCCTCCTGCAGGGCGCGTGCCGCGATCCGGCCGGCCTCCCGGATGAGCTCGATCTCCTCCGGTGGGTAGACGTTGCCGCCCCGGCCCTCGTCGGGCTCGTCCCGGCCCACGTACTCGGGCCGGGGGATGGACGCGGGGACGGGTCGTCCGGGGGTCGGGGACCCCGGGGCGAGCGTTCCGACGGGAGCGGTGCTGCCGGGGGCGGTGAGATTGTGCGTGGGCACGGGGGTCTGGACCTCCTGGATCGGGTGTGCCGGCCCCGTCCGGGCCGGTCCGGGCCTAGGATCTACCCTAACGCGCCGGGGCCCGGCCCGGCCCGGTCGAGGACGCCCCGGCGGTCCGGGAGAGGAGAGGTCATGAGCGAGTTCTGGTTCAACGTCTACACCCACGAGGTCGAGGAGGGCCCGCAGTCGGACTACCGCAAGCTGCTCGGCCCCTACGCGACCCGCCAGGAGGCGCAGAACGCCCTGAAGACCGCGGCGGAGCGCACCCGGAAGTGGGACGAGGAGGACCGCGCCTTCGACGAGGGCTGATCGGCGCGGACGGTGCTCAGAAGCTGTGCTCGGGGCCCGGGAAGGTCCCCGAGCGCACGTCCTGCACGTAGCGGCCCACGGCCTCGGTGACCACGCCGTGCAGGTCCGCGTACTGCCGGACGAAACGGGGCGTCCGCCCGCGGCGCAGGCCCAGCATGTCCTGCCACACGAGGACCTGCCCCGTGGTCCCGGCTCCCGCGCCGATCCCCACGGTCGGGACGTCCACGGCGGCGTCCACCGCCTCGGCGGCCTCGGCCGGGACCATCTCCAGCACCAGGCAGAACGCCCCGGCGTCCTCGAGGGCGCGGGCGTCCTCGACCAGGGCCTGCGCGGCGTCGCCGCGGCCCTGCACCCGGTAGCCGCCCAGGGCGTGCTCGCTCTGGGGCGTGAAGCCCAGGTGCGCCACGACGGGCACCCCGGCCTGGACCATGGCCTGGACGTGCGGGGCGAACCAGGCCCCGCCCTCGAGCTTCACCGCGTGGGCGCCGCCCTCCTTGAGGAAGCGCACGGCGGTGGCCACCGCCTGCTCCGGGGAGGCCTCGTAGGAGCCGAAGGGCAGGTCGACGACGACGAACGCGCGCTCGGCGGCCCCGGACACGGCCCGGCACATGGGCAGCAGCTCGTCCACGGTCACGGGCAGGGTGGTCGAGTAGCCCAGGACGTTGTTGCCCGCGGAGTCCCCGACGAGCAGCGTGTCGACGCCGGCGGCGTCGAAGATCGCCGCCGTCAGGGCGTCGTAGCACGTGAGCATGGTGAACTTCTCGCCGCGGCGCTTCGCCTCGCGCAGGTGGTGGGTGCGCACCCGGCGCACGTCGAGCGCGCCCGGCTCCGGGCGGGGGGTCTCCTGGGTCATGGGCCCAGCCTAACCGGCGGGTCCCGCGCGCCCGGCGGGCGGGCGGGGCCAGCGCGTTAGAGTGGGCAGGACAACAGGAGTGCCCGTTCGGCACGGCACACGCGGGCGGCCGCAGCCGCGGGCAGGAAGACGAGGAAGACAGCCATGGACCGTCAGCAGGAGTTCGTCCTCAGGACCATCGAGGAGCGAGACGTGCGCTTCGTGCGGATGTGGTTCACGGACGTCGTGGGCACTCTCAAGTCGGTGGCCCTGGCCCCGGCGGAGGTCGAGGCGGCCTTCGAGGAGGGGCTCGGCTTCGACGGGTCCTCCATCGAGGGCCTGTCCCGCGTCTCGGAGGCGGACATGCTGCTGGAGCCGGACCCCTCCACGTTCCAGATCCTGCCCTGGCGGGGGGAGACCGAGCCCACCGCCCGCATGTTCTGCAACATCCTCACCCCGGACGGCGAGCCCTCCTCCTCCGACCCGCGGGGCGTGCTCAAGCGCGTCCTGGAGAAGGCCTCGGACATGGGCTTCACCTGCTACACGGCCCCCGAGATCGAGTTCTACCTGCTCGAGTCCGCCGACCTCGCCGCCGACGGGCAGCCGGTGCCGGTCGACCACGAGGGCTACTTCGACCACGTGCCGGGCGGCGTCGTGCAGGACTTCCGCCGCAAGGCCGTCAACATGCTGGAGGCCGTCGGGATCTCCGTGGAGTTCTCCCACCACGAGGCCGGCCCCGGGCAGAACGAGATCGACCTGCGCTACGCCGACGCCCTGCAGACGGCGGACAACATCATGACGTTCCGCACGGTGATCAAGGAGGTCGCGCTCTCCCAGGGGCTCTACGCCACCTTCATGCCGAAGCCCTTCACGGACCACCCCGGCTCCGGGATGCACACCCACTTCTCCCTGTTCGAGGGGGACACCAACGCCTTCTTCGACGGCGGCTCCGAGTTCCGGCTCTCCCGCACGGCCGGCCACTTCATCGCCGGCATCCTGCGGCACGCCCCGGAGTTCACCTCGGTCACCAACCAGTTCGTCAACTCCTACAAGCGGCTCTGGGGCGGGGGAGAGGCCCCCTCCTACCTGTCGTGGGGGCACAACAACCGCTCCGCCCTGGTGCGGGTGCCGCTGTCCAAGCCGGACAAGGTGCAGGCCGCCCGGATCGAGTACCGCGGCATCGACTCCGCCACGAACCCGTACCTCTCCTACGCCGCGCTGATCGCGGCGGGACTGCAGGGCATCGAGAAGGAGTACGAGCTGCCGCCCGTGGAGCTGGACGACGTCGCCGCGATGAGCTCGGCCGAGCGCCGGGCCCTCGGCCACAACCCGCTGCCCTCGAGCCTCTACGACGCCATCCGCGAGACCGAGGAGTCGGAGTTCATGGCCGAGCTGCTCGGGGAGCAGGTCTACGACTACTTCCTGCGCAACAAGCGCCGCGACTGGAACGACTACCGGCGCGTGGTCACCCCCTTCGAGCTCAAGAACAACCTCGGCATCCTGTGAGGCCGGGACGGAGCCAGTCATGACGCACCCTCCCCAGTCGACGGCCCCCACGGACCCCATCGCCTCCGGCCGGCTCATCAAGGTCGGCTTCGCGGACACGGGCAACGCCCAGCGCTGGCTCGGCTTCCCCGAGCTCGTCCGGGTGGACGTGGACCGGCTGCTGGAGGGGCTCGCCCTGGCCGCCTCGCCCGACGTCGCCCTGCAGCTGACCGTGCGGCTGCTGGAGGGCTCGCCCCAGCTGGCCGAGCGGATCAACGCCGGTCCGGAGGCCTCCGAGACCATGTTCCGGCTGCTCGGGGCCTCCGAGGCCCTCGGCGAGTTCCTGCTGCGCCGGCCGGAGCAGCTCGACCTGCTCGAGGAGCCGGCTGCCGCCGAGCCCGAGGAGATCCCCGCGGAGCAGTTCCGCACGGCCCTGCTGCACGCGGTGGGAGCGGACCCGGCGGCCCGGACCCCGGTGGCCGGGCCGACCGGCGACGAGGCCTACACCGCGATGCGCGTCGCCTACCGCCGGGAGCTGACCCGCATCGCGATCCGTGACGTCGGCGCCCTCTATCCCGCCGACCACATGCCGGCGGTGGGCCGGCAGCTGGCGGACCTCGCCGCCGCGGCGCTCGAGGCCGCCCTCGCCGTCTCGCGCGCGGAGGCCGCGCAGAGCTGGGCGCCCGAGCTCGTCGACCGGGTGCGGCTCGCCGTCATCGGGATGGGCAAGTGCGGGGCCCGGGAGCTCAACTACATCTCCGACGTCGACGTCGTCCACGTCATGGCCGTGGACGGCCCGGCGGACGGGGGCTCCGACGAGGACGGCCCCGGACCGGACGGCGCGGAGGCGACGACCATCGCCACGGCCCTGGCCGCGGGCACCGCCCGGGCGATCATGGCCCGGGCGGCCGAGCCCCCGCTGTGGGAGGTGGACGCCAACCTCCGCCCCGAGGGCAAGGACGGGCCGCTCGTGCGCACGCTGGAGTCGCACGTGCGCTACTACGAGCGCTGGGCGGAGTCCTGGGAGTTCCAGGCCCTGCTCAAGGCCCGGCCGATCGCCGGGGACCCGCAGCTCGGGGAGTCCTACCGGGCGGCCATCCAGCCGTACGTGTGGAGCAGCGCCGCGCGCGAGGGCTTCGTCGAGTCGGTGCAGGCCATGCGCCGCCGGGTCACGGACAACATCCCGTCCGCCGAGGCCGAGCGGCAGATCAAGCTGGGTCCGGGCGGCCTGCGCGACGTCGAGTTCACCGTCCAGCTGCTCCAGCTCGTGCACGGGCGCACCGACGAGCGGGTCCGCACCCAGGCCACCACCGACTCGCTGAGCGCCCTGTCCGAGGGCGGCTACATCGGACGCGGCGACAGCGAGCAGTTCCACGCCCACTACCGCTGGCTGCGCCTGCTCGAGCACCGCATCCAGCTCTTCCGGCTGCGCCGCACCCACCTCATGCCGCGCGGCGAGCGGGAGCTGGGCATCATCGCCCGCTCGCTGCGGGGCGCGGCGGACACCGCGCGCCCCTCGGCTGAGTCGCTGCTCGAGGAGTGGCGCAAGGTGAAGCGCAGCGTGCGGGGCATGCACGAGCGGATCTTCTACCGGCCGCTGCTCGCCGCGCTGGCGCACCTGCCCGAGACCGAGACCAGCCTCTCGCCGGAGTCGGTGCGGGACAGGCTCGCCGCGCTGGGCTACCGGGACCCGAAGGCCGCCGTGCGGCACATCGAGGCGCTCACCCGTGGGGTGAGCCGGCGTGCCGAGATCCTGCGGACCCTCCTGCCCGTGCTCCTGTCCTGGCTCGCGGACGGGGTCGACGCCGACGCCGGCCTGCTGGGCTTCCGGCGGCTCTCGGAGTCCCTGGGGACGACCCCCTGGTTCCTGCGGCTGCTGCGCGACTCCAACGCCGCCGCCGAGCGGCTGTGCCAGATCCTCTCGAGCTCCCGCTACGTCGCCGACCTGCTGGAGAACTCCCCGGAGGCCACCGCCTGGCTGGGCCAGGACGACGACCTCTGCCCGGTCCCCTTCGACACCATGTGGAGCGAGATCCGCTCCCAGATGGCACGCCACCCCGACTCCGGCGAGGCCGTCCGGATGATCCGGCTGATCCGCCGCCGCGAGGAGCTGCGCGTGGCGCTCGCGGACACCTCCGGGCTGCTCGACGTCGAGCAGGTCGCCGCGGCGCTGTCCGACATCGACCGCGCCTGCATCCTGGGCGCCCTGCACGTCGCCGAGCGCGAGGTCTACGACCGGTCCGGCCGGCTCGCGGAGGTCCTGGTGGTCGCGATGGGCCGGCAGGGCGGCCGGGAGATCGGCTACGGCTCGGACGCCGACGTGATGTACGTCTACGGCCCGGTCGGCGACGCGGATCCGGCCGCGGCCCGGGAGCAGGCCGAGGTCCTGCTGCAGCGGATGGTCCAGCTGCTCAAGGCACCGTGCACCCCGCCCATCGTGGCGGAGCGCGTGCTGGAGATCGACAACGACCTCCGGCCCGAGGGCAAGCAGGGTCCCATGGTGCGCTCCGTCGATTCCTACGCCGAGTACTACGCCCGGTGGGCGCAGACCTGGGAGTTCCAGGCCCTCACCCGGGCGATGCCCATGGCCGGCAGCGACGACCTGGCGGAGGCGTTCCGCCGCGTGATCGACCCCCGGCGCTATCCGGCAGAGTTCACGGAGCGCCAGTTGCTGGAGATCCGCCGGATGAAGGCGCGGGTGGAGAACGAGCGCATGCCCCGGGGGGCCGACCCCTCCCGGCACGTGAAACTGGGCCGGGGCGGGCTCTCGGACGTGGAGTGGCTCGTGCAGACGCTCCAGCTCCAGCACGCCCACCGGGTTCCGGGCCTGCGGACCACGAGCACGCTGGGGGCCCTGCGGGCCGCCGAGGAGGCCGGGCTGGTCACGGCCGAGGACGCCGCCGCTCTGGCCGCCGCCTGGCGCCTGGCCACCGCGGTGCGCAACGGCAACGTCCTGCGCACGGGCCGGCCCTCCGACGCCCTGCCCTCCAAGCGGGGGGACCTGGAGGCGGTGGCCCGCTGGTGCGGCTACGGCCACGGCGGTGCCGGCCGCCTCGAGGAGGACTACCTGCGGACCACCCGCAAGGCCCGCGCGGTGTTCGAGCGGGTGTTCTACGGGCACTGAGACCCCCGACGCCGGACCGTTCCCGCACGGGGAATCCCCCGGACCCTCACGGGATCCGGGGGCTTCCTGCACCGGTTCCGGCTAGGCCAGTTCGGCGCAGATGTCCCGCTGCCGGCCGGAGGTACTGACCAGGGTCCACACGCCGTCCGTTCCTATGGTGTAGACCACTCGTCCGAGGTAATGAGTGGTGCTGGGGCCGGAGATATGCCGGTCACGACGAGAGCGCAGGCGAGGGCGGCCGGGGCCAGGACGCGCTTGGTCGAGATTTTCATGGTCGTGTCGATCCTGTGCGGAAGAGCGACGCTGGTGGGGAGGCAGCACCTGGTGGTCGTCACAGGTTCATGGCCTCGACGGGACGAGCCCTGATAGCAGTCCACCGGATCGGCTGCTCGGCACCCGGTCTCGAGCACGTGGACCGGGGCTCCCACGGTAGACCCTGTTCCAGGGTTCGGAACCGTGTGACGCGGATGTTTCCGCACGTGGGAAGGCCCCGGACCCTTCGACAGGGGCCGGGGCCTTGCCCGTGCTGCGGTGGAGATCCGAGCGGATCAGACGCCGTAGTACAGCGAGAACTCCAGCGGGTGCGGGACCACGGAGAGCGGCTTGAGCTCGAACTCGCGCTTGTACTCGATCCAGGACTGGATGGTGTCCTCGGTGAAGACGTCCCCGGCGAGCAGGAACTCGTGGTCCTCCTCCAGGGCCAGCAGCGCCTCCTCGAGCGAGGCCGGGGCCTTCTTGATGTCCTTGGCCTCCTCGGCGGGCAGCTCGTAGAGGTCCTTGTCGATCGGGTCGGTCGGCTCGATGCGGTTGCGGATCCCGTCCAGGCCCGCCATGAGCTGGGCGGCGAACGCCAGGTACGGGTTGCACGAGGGGTCCGGGGCGCGGAACTCGAGGCGCTTGGCCTTCGGGTTGGTGCCCGTGATCGGGATGCGGATGCCGGCGGAGCGGTTGCCCTGCGAGTAGACCATGTTGACCGGCGCCTCGAAGCCCTTGACCAGGCGGCGGTAGGAGTTCACGGTCGGGTTGGTGAACGCCAGCACGGCCGAGGAGTGCTCGAGCAGGCCGCCGATGTACCAGCGGGCGAGGTCGGACAGTCCCGCGTAGCCCTTCTCGTCGTAGAACAGCGGCTCGCCGCCCTTCCACAGCGACTGGTGGCAGTGCATGCCGGAGCCGTTGTCGTTGAAGACGGGCTTGGGCATGAACGTGGCCGACTTGCCGAAGGCGTCCGCCGTGTTCTTGATGACGTACTTGAACTTCTGCAGGTCGTCGGCGGCCTTGGTCAGGGTGTTGAACCGGTAGTTGATCTCGGCCTGGCCGGGAGCGCCCACCTCGTGGTGAGAGCGCTCGACCTCAAGACCCACCTCGTCGAGGGCCACGCACATCGCGTCGCGCAGGTCGGCCTGCTTGTCCACCGGGGAGACCGGGAAGTAGCCGCCCTTGGTGGCGGTCTTGTTGCCCAGGTTCCCGCCCTCCTCCTTGCGCCCGGTGTTCCAGGCGGCCTCGTCGGAGTCGATGGCGTAGAAGGAGCCCTGCGGCTGGACGTCGTAGCGGACGTCCTCGAAGATGAAGAACTCGGCCTCGGAGGCGAAGTTGGCGATGTCCGCGATGCCGGTGGAGGCCATGTAGGCCTCGGCGCGCTCGGCGACGCCGCGGGGGTCGCGGTGGTACGGCTCACCGGTGCGGGGGTTCACGATCGAGCAGGTGACCACGAGGGTCTTCTCGACGCGGAACGGGTCCACGAACGCGGAGGTCGGGTCCGGGATCAGCTGCATGTCCGACTCGGCGATGCCCTGGAAGCCCCGGATGGAGGAGCCGTCGAACAGCTGCCCGTGCACGAAGAAGTCGTCGTCCACCGACTTTGCCGGGAGGTTGAAGTGCTGCTGCACGCCGGGCATGTCCGTGAACCGGACGTCGACGAAGACGATCTCCTCGTCCTTGATGAACGCGAGGACTTCCTCGGGTGTCTGGAACATGTGCTGTTCTCCTTCTCAGATGGGCTGGACCGCCGTGCCGAGAGGTTCGTGCGGCGTCCTTTTCCGGGGACCACGCTACGGACCGGGCATTAAGGCTCCGTGTCCCGGGTGTTTCCTCGGTGTTACGCGGTGCGGCCCGGGGGAGCCACGGTCTGGCGCCAGTCTAGGGGAGTCCGTTCCCGATACCCTGAGGACATGATCGACAGACGCGACGTGGGCTCCTGGCTCGAGGGACCGGGGACCGGCCGGCAGCAGTACCCCGGGGAGCGCCTGGGACGCCCGGCGGAGGGGCCGGGCTCGGTGGGCCGCGTGGGTCGGCGGATCGTGGCCCTGGTCCTGGACTGGTACCTGTGCTGGGCCCTCGCCGAGTGGCTCGCGCCGCAGTGGAACGAGCACGGGCTCGTGACCCTCGCGCTCCTGTTCCTGCTCAACGTGCTCCTGGTCGGTGCCACCGGGCACACCCCGGGTCACTGGCTGACGGGCCTGCAGGTGCAGACGCTGGACGGCCGGCCCGCCGGATTCGCGCGGGCGGCGGTGCGCTCGCTGCTGCTGTGCCTGCTGATCCCGCCGGTGGTCTTCGACCCGGACCAGCGCGGTCTGCACGACCGGGCGGTGGACACGATCCTGGTGCGCACCCGCTGACGGCGTTCCCCCGACGACGACGGAGCCCCTCGCCTTCCAGCGGAAGGCGAGGGGCTCCGTCGTCGTCGGGGTGCCGGGTCAGCGCCCGCGCATGGACTTGCGGTCCGGACGGGCGCGCATCGGGTCGACGCCCTTGGGGATCGGCAGCCGGTTGCCGAGGGTGGTGATCCGCTTGTGCACGGTCTGCACCTCCTGCTGGGTGAGCTTCTTCTCCAGCTTCCGCATCCGCTGGGACAGCTCGCGCAGCGGCACCTGCCCCTCGCCCTTGCCGGTCTTGATGACGTGGATCGGCACGTTCGGGATCACCGGACCGATCCGGCGGCGCTCCTTCGAGACGAGCTTGTCGACCCGGCCGGCGGGCCCCTCGGTCACGAGGACCACGCCGGGACGGCCGATGGCGCGGAAGATCAGGTCGCGGGTGCGCGGGTCCATGGCGGCCGGCTGCTCCTCCACGATCCAGCCGCGGCGCAGCGCGGAGAGCGCCGCCCCCGCGGCCCCCGGCTGGTCCTCGATCCGGGCGAACGCGGCGCGCTCCGCCCGCCGCGAGAGCAGGAAGGAGGCCGCCAGGGCGGCGAACGGCAGGCCGATCAGCAGGCCGGTGATCCAGTTGCCCAGGAGCACACCGATAAGCAGGAAGACCAGCAGCACCCCGAGGCCCAGCAGCAGCATCCACCACCCGATGTTGGGCTCGACCTTGCGGGTCATCTGGAAGACCTGCTTGATCTGGTTGAGGAAGCCGGGGCCCTTGCCGGCCTTCCGCCGCTTCTTCTCCTCGCGCTTCTGGGCCCGGGTCGGCTTCCCGGCCGGCTTCCCGGGGGAGGAGGATCGCGACGCGGGGCGCGACTTGGCGTGGGAAGGTGACACGGTGAGACCTCGTCCTGTGGTGCGGTGGCTGTGTTTCGGAGGGACCGGCGGCGGAGCGCGCCCGGGCGCCCGCCGTGGTCCGTCCTCCAGTTTAGCGGGTGCGGGTCACCATGACCGGCCCGGCCTCAGCCGAGGCGCTGCACGAGCGAGGAAGCCTCCTGGGAGGCCGAGCCCTCGTCCTCGATGTGCGCCAGGTGGGCGGGGATCTCCCGGCCGGACTTCTCCATCGCCCGGGCCCACAGCCGGCCGGCACGGTAGGAGGAGCGGACCATCGGCCCCGCCATGACGCCCAGGAAGCCGATCTCCTCCGCCACCCCGGACAGCTCCACGAACTCCTCGGGCTTCACCCAGCGGTCGATGGGGTGGAAGAGGGGCGAGGGGCGCAGGTACTGGGTCAGCGTGATGATGTCGCACCCGGCGTCGTGGAGGTCGCAGAGGGCCTCGTGGATCTCCTCGTTGGTCTCGCCCATGCCGAGGATGAGGTTCGACTTCGTGATCATGCCGGCCTCCTTGCCCTGGGTGATCACGTCCAGGGAGCGCTCGTACGTGAACGCGGGGCGGATCTGGCGGAAGATGCGCGGGACCGTCTCGACGTTGTGCGCGAAGACCTCCGGCTCGGCCTCGATGACCTGCCGCAGCCGGTCCGGCTTGCCCTGGAAGTCCGGGATGAGGATCTCCACGCCGGTGTTCGGGTTCAGGGTGTGGATCGCCCGGATGGTCTCGGCGTAGAGCCAGGCGCCGCCGTCGTCGAGGTCGTCGCGGGCCACGCCGGTGACCGTCGCGTAGCGCAGGCCCAGTTCCTTGACGGACTCGGCGACCTTGCGGGGCTCCGTGACGTCCAGCAGGTCGGGCTTGCCGGTGGCGATGTCGCAGAAGTCGCAGCGGCGGGTGCACTTGGACCCGCCGATCAGGAACGTCGCCTCCCGGTCCTCCCAGCACTCGTAGATGTTGGGACAGCCGGCCTCCTCACACACGGTGTGCAGGCCCTTGCCGCGTGCCAGCGACTTCAGCTCCTGGAACTCCGGGCCCATGCGGGCGGTGTTCTTCAGCCAGGAGGGCTTCTTCTCGATGGGTGTCTCGGCGTTGCGCGCCTCGACTCGCAGCAGGCGGCGGCCCTCGGGGGCAACGGTCATGGTCGGTCTCCTTGTCGAGATGTCGACGGTGGGGCGCTCACGGTCCCGGTGGTGCCGGGGGCGGCGCGGATCAGCTGACGGCGGTCGGCCAGGGCAGCGGGCCCGGGGTCGCGGACGGGTGGAACTGTTCGCACAACTCGTCCTGGCGGGCGGATATTTCCTGCTCCACGCGATCCACCACGTCCTGCGGCGTGATCAGCCGCCCGGTCTCCTGCGACAGGCTCGTGACGGAGGCATCGGTGATGCCGCAGGGGATGATGTTGCCGAACGGGCGCAGGTCGTTGGAGCAGTTCAGGGCGAAGCCGTGCATGGTCGTGCGCTTGGAGACCTGGACGCCGATCGCGGCGATCTTGCGATCGGGCCCGCGCTCGTCGGCGAGCACCCACGCTCCCGAGCGGCCGGCCACGGTGTCGGCCCCCACCCCGAAGTCGGCGACCACCGCCAGGATGATCTCCTCCAGCAGACGCACGAAGCGCACGACGTCGATGGGCGTGGTCAGCCGGACGACGGGGTAGCCCACGAGCATCCCGGGCCCGTGGTAGGTGAGCTTGCCCCCGCGCCCGATCTCCACGACCTCGGTCCCGTCGGACGGGTACTCGTGAGGTTCGGTGCGGCGGCCCGCGGTGTAGACGGGCGGGTGCTCCAGCAGCAGCACGGTGTTGTCCCGCTCGCCGGCGACGACCTCGCGGTGCACGTTCTTCTGCAGCTCCAGCGCCGCGCGGTAGTCCACGAGGTGGGGGTCGAAGCCGAGGCGTTCGAAGGAGAGGGGCATGGGCCCAGCCTATCGCGCGGCGGCGACACGCGTGCCGGGCCGGGGCTGTGGACGGCCCCGGCGGGACCGGGCCCCGAGCGGGCATGCTGGGCCCATGGACGACGGCCTCGCCGCACCGGGCGGCCAGCACCCCGACCCCCGGCCCGTTCCTGCCTCCGCACGGGCCCGGCTCACGGCCGCCGTGCGCGACGACGCCCGCGGCCTCCGCCCGCTCCCGCCGGGACCGACGCCCCGGGCGGCGGAGGAGCAGCTCCCGCAGCTGCCGCCGGAGGAGGGTCTCGAGCCGGTCCGGCGACTCGGCCACGTCTCGTGGCTGGTCCGCGAGGCCCGCTCGGGGGAGCCCTTCGTCCTCCGCCCGCACACCGGGACGGCGGACCCGCAGCGGGCCGCCTCCGCGAGCGCCCTGCGAGCGCTCGCCGTCGACCTGGCCGGCCGGGAGGACCCTCACCTGGTGGCCGTGCGCGGACTGCTGGGCCCCGCGGCCGATCCGGTGGGACTGGTCGAGGAGTTCCTCCCGGGCGGCTCCCTCGCCGATCGGCTGGCCGAGCACGGGCGGCTGGCCCCGGACGAGGTGGCGGCGGTGCTCCGCGACGCCGCGGCCGGCCTGGCCGTGCTGCACGGCCTGGGCCGGTGCCACGGGCGGCTCACGGCCCGCCAGGTCCTCTTCCGCGGCGCCGGGCCCGGCGCCGGCCTGCCCCCGGCGGCCGTGCGGCCGGGCACCGCGGCCGGCAGCCCGGCGGACGACGTGCGCGCTCTCGGCGCCGTCGGATGGGCGGCCCTCACGGGACGGGCCCCGGCCGTCGGCGACCACCGGGTCCCCCTGGCACGGCTGTGCCCGGAGGCCCCGCCCGGGCTGCTGCGCGCCGTGGAGACCGCGCTCGCCCCCGATCCGTCGGACCGGCCCAGCGCCGCGGAGCTGGCCGCCGGGCTCCGGGCGCCGGCGGAGGCCGATCCGCCCGGGGCCGGTCCAGGAGGTTCCGAGGCCGGGGTGCGCACCCGCGGGCGCACCCCGGCCCGGGCGTCCCGTCGGCGGGCGGCGCTGCTCCCCGCGGCGGCCGTGCTCCTGCTGGCCACCGGGACGGTGGTGCTGCGGGCGGCCCCGGACTCCGTGGCTCCGTCGCCCGCGGCACCGGCGGGACCCGCCGTCCGCACGCCTCCGGAACCGGCCGTCCCGTCGGCCGTTCCGGAGCCGGCGGTCCCGGAGCCGGTGCCGTCCGGACCGGCCACCCGGGACGGGGACGCGGCCGGGGGGCCGCACGAGGCCCTGCGCCGGCTCGTGGCACGCCGGGGCGAGGCCCTGCGGACCGGGGACGTGCAGCTGCTCGGGCAGGTCTACGCTCCCGGGGCCGAGGCCGCGGCGGCCGACCGTGCCACCATCCACCGCGCCGCCAGGACGGGGGACCGGGCCTTCGCCGACCTCACCCTGGAGGCGGGACCGATCCGCGGGGCCGCCCCGCCCCCGGGCCTCGCCGAGCCGGGCGGCATCGCGCTCGAGACCGAGGTGCGGGTGGAGGGCTACCGGGGCGAACCGGGCCCGGCCCCGTCCGTGGTGCCCGCGGGCGAGGGGTGGGTGCAGAGCGTCGTCGTGGTCCTGGTGCGGGGCGAGGAGGGGTGGCGGCTGGCCGCCGTGGAGCCGGTGCAGGACAGGGGCGCGGTGGCCGGGCCGGCAACGGGAAACCCCCGGCACTGACGGGCAGCACCGGGGGTGGCGTCGAAACGGACACGGCTCACCAGAGGGTCGCGACCGCCATGTTGATCAGAGCGAACCCGCCCACCGCGTGGGCCAGGCCGGTCGAGACCGGCTCGCCGCGCCTGGTCCGCCGTTGGCCCACGAACGCGGCCACCGCCACCGCGAGGGCCACGAGCAGCTTGACGGCGATCTTTCCGTGGTTGACGTCCCCGTCGCCCATCTCGTGGATCGCCACGAGCAGCAGGCCCGTGACCAGACTCAGCAGCGAGGCGTGGAACTGACCCGGGGAGACCGTGGGGCGCTTCATGGTGTAGATCCAGGTGCCCACGATGATCGCGGCGCCGACGAGGTGCAGGAAGACGAGGAGTCCGGTCAGGAAGGTCATGATTCCGAGCCTAACCGAGCCGCCCCGGCGCACGACGAGAGGGCGTGCCCCCTGTGACCAGGAACACGCCCTCTCGCGCCGGGGTGCTCCCGGCGCGGTGCTCGGACCGCGCCGGGACGAGCCGCCGGACCGGTCAGAGGCCGACCTCGGACTCGAAACGGCCCTCCTGCAGGCGCGCCTTCAGCGCCTGCAGGAAACGGCCGGCGTCCGCGCCGTCGACCAGACGGTGGTCGTAGGTCAGCGACAGGTAGCACATCTGCCGGACGGCGATCGTGTCGTTGCCGTCGGCGTCGGCGACGACCATCGGCCGCTTCACGATCGAGCCCGTGCCCAGGATGGCCACCTGCGGCTGGTTGATGATCGGGGTGTCGAACAGGGCCCCGAAGGAACCGATGTTCGTGATCGTGAACGTGCCGCCGGTGAGGTCGTCCGGGGTGATGTTGCCGTCCTTGGCCCGGGAGCCGAGGTCGGCGATCTGCTTGGCCAGGCCGCCGAGGTTGAGGTCGCCGGCGTTCTTGATGACCGGGACGAGCAGACCCCGGGGGGTGTCCACCGCGATGGCGATGTTCTCGGAGCCGTTGTAGACGATCTCCTTCTCCGCTTCGCGGAAGGTGGCGTTGAGCTTGGGGTGCGCCTGCAGCGCCTCGGCCACGGCCTTGGCGAAGAACGGCAGGAAGGTGAGCTTGGCGCCCTCCCGCTCCTGGAACTTCGCCTTCGCCTTGTCGCGCAGCGCCGCCACGCGCGTCATGTCGACCTCGGTCACCTGGGTCAGCTGGGCCGACTCCTGCAGCGACTCGCGCATCCGCTGCGCGATCGTCATCCGGATCCGCGGGGCCTTCTCGGTGGTCCCGCGCTTGGCGTCCGGCTTCGGCGCGGCCTCGGGGGCCTTCTGCGGCTGCTCGGCGGCAGGCTGCTCGGCCGGGGCCTCGGCCGCCGGGGCCTCCGCGCCCTTCTGCTGCTCCGCGGCCGCCAGCACGTCCTGCTTGCGGATGCGGCCGCCCACACCGGTGCCGGTGATCGTGGAGAGGTCGACCCCCTCCTTCTTGGCGAGCTTGCGCACGAGCGGCGTCACGTAGGCCGAGTTGTCACCGGTCGGGGCCTCGGACGCCCCGTCGGTGTTCTCGGTGCGGGCGCCGTCGCGCTCCGCGGCGTCCTGCTGCTCGTCGCCGGAGGTGTCCGCGAGGACGGACTCCTCGGTCTCGACCAGGGCCTCGTCGCGGGACTGCGCCTTCTCGGGCGCGCCCGAGGCCGAGCCCTCGTAGCCCTCGCCACCAGCGGACTGCTCCGTGTCCTCGGCCTGCTCGGCGGAGGGCTCGTCCTGGGACGGGGCGGAGCCGGAGGGGGCGGAGCCGGAGCCGATAATCGCCAGGACCTGGCCGACCTCGGCGTCCTCGTCCTCCTGGACCCGGATCTCGAGCAGGGTGCCGGCCGCCGGGGAGGGGACCTCGGTGTCGACCTTGTCGGTGGAGACCTCCAGCAACGGCTCGTCGACGGCGACCTCGTCGCCGACCTGCTTGAGCCACCGGGTCACGGTGCCCTCGGTCACGGACTCGCCCAGGGCGGGCAGGGTGATCTCGGTGCCCTCGCCGCTCTGCTGGGCCTCGGCCTGCGGAGCCTGCTCCTGGCCGGAGTCCTCCTTCTTCGGGGCCTGCTGCTCGGCGGCCTCGTCGGTGGCCTCCGGGGTGCCGGCCTCGGTCGCGGCGTCCTCGGCCTGCTCGGCGGAGGGCTCGTCCTGGGACGGGGCGGAGCCGGAGGGGGCGGAGCCGGAGCCGATAATCGCCAGGACCTGGCCGACCTCGGCGTCCTCGTCCTCCTGGACCCGGATCTCGAGCAGGGTGCCGGCCGCCGGGGAGGGGACCTCGGTGTCGACCTTGTCGGTGGAGACCTCCAGCAACGGCTCGTCGACGGCGACCTCGTCGCCGACCTGCTTGAGCCACCGGGTCACGGTGCCCTCGGTCACGGACTCGCCCAGGGCGGGCAGGGTGATCTCGGTGCCCTCGCCGCTCTGCTGGGCCTCGGCCTGCGGAGCCTGCTCCTGGCCGGAGTCCTCCTTCTTCGGGGCCTGCTGCTCGGCGGCCTCGTCGGTGGCCTCCGGGGTGCCGGCCTCGGTCGCGGCGTCCTCGGCCTGCTCGGCGGAGGGCTCGTCCTGGGACGGGGCGGAGCCCGAGCCGTCGCCGATGACGACCAGGGGAGCACCGACCTCGACGTCCTCGTCCTCCTCGACGAGGATCTCCTCGATCACTCCCGCCACGGGCGAGGGGATCTCCGTGTCGACCTTGTCGGTGGAGACCTCCACCAGGGGCTCGTCGACGGCGACCTCGTCACCGACCTGCTTGAGCCACCGGGTCACGGTGCCCTCGGTCACGGATTCGCCCAGTGCGGGCAGGTTTACGGTTTCTGACATGGTCCGACCGTCTCTCTTTCGGTGCCTTCGATGGTGCGGTCCGGGCGCCGGGCCCGGTGCCGGGGTGCTGGGGAGGCCCCGCCCTCCCGGGCGGGGCCTCGACGCGGTCAGCCGTGCAGCGGCGTGCCCGCGAGTGCCATGGCGGCCTCGCCGATGGCCTCGTTCTGGGTGGGGTGGGCGTGCACGAACGCGGCGACGTCCTCCGGGTAGGCCTCCCAGTTGACGATGAGCTGGCCCTCGCCGATCTGCTCGCTGATCCGCTTGCCGATGGCGTGGAAGCCGATGATGGGCCCGTCCTTCTCGCGCACCAGCTTGATGATGCCGCCGGTGCCCAGGATGGAGCTCTTGCCGTTGCCCGCGAGGTTGTACTCGGCGACCTCGACGTTGTCCTCGCCGAACTTCTCCTTCGCCTTCGGCTCGGTGTAGCCGACGGAGGCGATCTCGGGCTCCGTGAACGTCACCTTGGGGATGTTCACGTCGTCGACGACGGCGGGGTTCAGCCCGGCGATCTCCTCGGCCACGAACCGGCCCTGCTGGTAGCCGCGGTGGGCGAGCTGGACGCCGGGGACGATGTCGCCGATCGCGTAGATGTTGCCCACCCCGGTGTGCAGGCGCTCGTTCGGGGTGACGAAGCCGCGGTCCATGGGGATGCCCTGCTCCTCGTAGCCCATGTCGGCGGTGTTCGGGCCGCGGCCCACGGCGACGAGCACGATGTCCGCCTCGAAGACCTTGCCGTCGGCCAGGGTGACCTTCGCGCCGCTGTCGTCCTGCTCGACCTTCTCGAAGAAGGTGCCGAGGCTGGACTTGATGCCGCGCTTCTTGAACTCCCGCTCGAGGATCTTGATGAGCGCCGGGTCCTCGTTGGCGACCAGGTGGGGGAGGCCCTCGATCACGGTCACGTCCACGCCGAAGGACTTCCACATGGAGGCGAACTCGCAGCCGATCACGCCGCCGCCGAGCACGATCGCGCTCTTGGGCACGAAGTCGATCTCCAGGGCCTCGGTGGAGGTCATGATCCGGCCGCCGATCTCGACCCCCAGGGTCTTGGAGATCGAGCCCGAGGCGAGCACGATGTGCTTGCCGGTGTAGGTGGTTCCGTCGACGTCGACGGTGTTCTCACCGGTCAGCTTGCCCACGCCCTCGATGACCGTGATCTTGCGCATCTTCATCAGGCCGCTGAGGCCCTTGAACTTGCCGGCGACGATCTTGTCCTTGTACTCGCGCACGGCCGCCATGTCGATCGAGTCGAGCGTGGTGTGGATGCCGTACTTGGAGCTCTCGCGGGCGTCCTCGGCCAGCTCGGCGGAGTGCAGGTACGCCTTGGTCGGGATGCAGCCCCAGTGGAGGCAGGTGCCCCCGAGCTTGTTCTTCTCGACCAGGGCCACGGTGAAGCCGAGCTGGACGGCCCGGAGCGCCGCGGCGTAGCCGGCGCTCCCCCCGCCGAGGACGAGGATGTCGAATTCGTTGTCGGCCACGTGTTTGGCTCCCTTGCGCGTTGACGTCGTTCCGAGTGCGTGCACCCGTACGGTGACGGGTTGGTTTCGTACATACCTTAGCCCCACGGCGGAGGGAGCGACCAGGCGGGCGCTCCCTCCGCCGCAGGGTGTCGCGGGAGCTCAGCCGCGGGCGGCGGCGGCGTCCTCGAGCAGCCGGACGAGCGTGCGGACGCCCGCTCCGGTGCCCTCGGCGGGGGTGTACCCGTGGGGGGAGCCCTCGTTGTAGGAGGGGCCGGCGATGTCCACGTGCGCCCACGGCACCCGGGCGCCGTCGGGCCCGCCGACGAACTCGCGGAGGAAGAGCCCGGCCACGAGCATCCCGCCGTTCTTGTCGCCGATGTTCTTGAGGTCGGCGACCTTGGAGTCCAGGGATCCGCGCAGGTGCTTGGGCAGGGGCATGGGCCACCCGTCCTCGCCGGCGGCCCGGGCGGCCTCGGCCACGGCCGCGCGCAGGGCGTCGTCGCCCATGATCCCGAAGGTCCGCGCCCCCAGGGCCACCATCTGGGCGCCCGTGAGGGTGGCGATGTCGACGACGGCGTCCGGGGCCTCCTCGCAGGCGGCCACGAGCCCGTCGGCGAGCACGAGCCGGCCCTCGGCGTCGGTGTTGAGCACCTCCACGGTGCGGCCCCCGCGGATGGTGATGACGTCGCCGGGGCGGGTGGCCGTGGACGAGGGGAGGTTCTCCGCCAGGCACAGCCAGCCGGTGACCTTGACCGGCAGGCCGAGCTCGGCGGCGGTCAGGACGGTGGCGAGGACGGCGGCGGCCCCGGCCATGTCCGACTTCATGGTCATCATCGAGGCCGGCGGCTTGAGCGAGAGCCCTCCGGAGTCGAAGGTGATGCCCTTGCCCACGTAGGCGTAGTGCCGGGCGGCGCGCGCCGGGGAGTACTCGAGCTTGACGAGGCGGGGACCGTGCACCGAGCCCTGGCCCACGCCCAGCAGACCGCCGTAGCCGCCCTTGGCGAGGTCCTTCTCGGCCAGCACGGTCACGGAGACCTTCGTGCCCCGGGCTGCCTGCCGGGCGTACTCCGCGACGGCCTCGGGGTAGATGACGTTGGGGGAGAGGTCCACAAGGGTCCGGGCGGCCCGGACGCCCCGGCCGAGGGCGGCGGCGCGGTCGAGGCAGCGGCTCAGCGTGGCGCGTGCGACGTCCGGGGCGTGCACGACGGCGGAGGCCAGCGGCGCCTTCACGGAACCGGCGGTCACGGCCCGCTGGTGGGAGAACGCGAAGGCGCCCAGCGCCGCGCCCTCGGCGACCGCCGCGGCGTCCTCCTCCGAGGCCGCGGGCAGCGCGAGCACGGCGGACTCGGTGCCGGCGAGGCGGCGCACGGCCGCCCCGGTGGCCCGGCGCAGCGCCTCGGCGCGCTCGGGGCCGCCCTCGGGGAGATTGCCGACCCCGGTCAGCGCCACCACCGTGAAGGGCAGCGTGCCCGGTGCGGGGACCAGGGTCACCTCGTCGGCGCCGCCGCCCACGCGCAGGGCCGCAGCGGCGTCCACCACGGAGGAGAGCCTGCGCTGCTCACCGGCGGGCAGCACGACGCGGCCGGCGCCGTCGCCCTCCGTCCCCGTCTGCACGGCGAGCACGAGGGCGTGCGCCGGAGTGCGGCTCAGGGACTTGTGGGTGGCGGTCAGCTCGATCCCCCGGGGCTCGAGCAGGTCCTGTACATCGGGCATGGGTCGTCCTTTCGCTGGGGTCTGGGCCGGCGGGGCCGGGCCGGGCCGTGCGTGGCGGTCCCGGCCCGTCCGGCAGGCGTGCTGTCGATCCTAGCCCCGGGCCCGTCCGGGTCCCGGTCCCGCCCGGGCCCGGACGGGGAATAACAGGGGGTCCGCGGACGGTTGACATGAACCAGGGCACGCCGCCGGAGGCGTGCCTCCCGGTTCCGTCGATGACGCCCGGACCCCCGCCCCACCCCAGGAGGAAGTCGCCGTGCTGGATCCCACCTCGCTGTACCTGAGCAACCCCGCGCTGCTCGAGGACGCCCGGGTCCGTGGCCTGCCGCTGATCGTCGCCCTGTCCGGCTACGCGGAGGCCGGGCACGTGGCCGTGCAGCTCGAGCAGACCATCACCGACGCCCTGCCGCACGAGGTGATGGCGCGGTTCGACCTGGACCAGCTCTACGACTACCGTGCCCGCCGCCCCCACGTGCGCTACGTGGAGGACCACTTCGAGGACTTCTAGGAGCCCGAGCTGTCCCTGCGGCTGGTCACGGACCCGCTGGGGCGCAGCTTCGCGCTGCTCACCGGCCCGGAGCCGGACCTGCAGTGGAACCGCTTCACGGAGGCCGTCGTCGGCCTGGCGCGGAGGATGGGCGTCTCGCTCGTCGCCATCGTCTCGGGCATCCCGATGCCCGTCCCGCACACCCGTCCGTTCATCGTGTCCGTGCACGGGAGCCGGACCGATCTGCTGCCCGTCAAGCACGCCTGGCGGCCGGTGGTGGAGATGAGCTCCTCAGCCGCGCAGCTGCTCGAGATCCGGCTGGGCGAGGCGGGGATCGACAACATCGGCTTCACCGTCCACGTCCCGCAGTACCTGGCGGAGGCCCACCTGCCGCACGCCGCCGTGGCCGTGCTCGAGCACATCAACGCCGTGACATCGCTCACCCTGCCCTCGGACGAGCTGCGCGAGGCGGCCCGCGAGATCGAGCGGCAGATCGACCAGCAGGTGGGTGCCTCGCCCGAGGTGCAGGCGGTCGTGGCAGGTCTGGAACAGCGCTACGATGACGTCGTCGATGCCTCGGCCCCCCGCTCCCTGCTGGTGGGGGACGAGTCCGAGCTCCCCGACGCCGACGAGATCGGCGCCGCGGCCGAGGCCTTCCTGGCCGCCCAGGAGCACGAGCAGGACTGAGCCCCGCGCGGGCGGGACCGGCCTCGTCCCGGGACGGCGCTGCCGTCCCGGGCCCCCGGCCCCGTCCTCCCGAGAGCGAAGTGCATGACGTCCGACCGGTCCCGACCCCCTGAGCCCGGGAAGGACTCCCGCCGCGCGTACCTGATCTTCGGGATCGGCATCTTCGCCTACTTCAGCGCCGTGGCGCAGCGCACGAGCTTCGGCGTCGCGTCGGTCGACGCCGCCGAGCGGTTCGGGACGGCAGCCTCCGCGCTGTCGCTGTTCTCCCTCATGCAGGTCCTGGTCTACGCCGCCCTGCAGATCCCCGTGGGCGTGCTGGTGGACCGGTTCGGCTCCCGGACCATGATCTCCGCGGGGGCCCTGCTGATGACCGCCGGGCAGGTGCAGCTGGCCCTGGCGGACACGGTCGGGGAGGGCGTGGCGGGCCGTGTGCTGGTGGGGGCCGGGGACGCCGCCACCTTCGTCTGCGTGATGCGGCTCATCCCCGCATGGTTCTCCGCGCTGCGGGTCCCGCCGCTCACCCAGTTCATGGGGGTCGTGGGCAACCTCGGCCAGCTCGTCTCCGTGCTCCCGTTCGCCTGGCTGCTGGATCTCACCGGGTGGTTCCCGTCCTTCCTCGGGCTGGCCGCGCTCGCGCTGCTCGCCGCGGTGCTCTCCGCGGCCGTGCTGCGCAACGCGCCGGCGGGGGTGGACGTCCTGAACCGGGAGCTGGGGCTGCGGCGCACCGGGCAGGTGCTCCGGGAGAGCCTGGCCGAGCCGGGGACGCGGCTGGGCTTCTGGGTGCACTTCACCACCCAGTTCGCCGGCAACACCTTCGTCCTCATGTGGGGCTATCCCTACCTCGAGTACGCGCAGGGGCTCCCGGACGCCACGATCTCCCTCGTCATGACCTCCTTCGTGCTGACCAACCTGGCCGTCGGCCTCGTCCTGGGCGGGCTGACGGCCCGGCGCCCCGAGCGCCGCGTGCGGCTCGCGCTCACGGTCACCGCCTGCATCTTCGCGGCCTGGGCCGTGCTGCTGGTGTGGCCGGGCACGGCCCCGGCGGCCGTCGTGCTGACCGCCGTGTGCGTCATCGCGATCAGCATGCCCGCGTCGATGATCGCCTTCGACGTCACCCGCAGCTTCAACCCGGCCCGGCGCTCGGGCACGGCCATGGGCATCGTCAACGTCGGCGGGTTCACGGCCTCGGTGCTCGCCATCTTCCTGGTCGGGTTCGTCCTCGACCTCCTGTACGCCGCGGGGTTCCGCGACGAGCTCTACGCGCCGGACGCTTTCCGGATCGCCGTCGCGGCGCAGTTCCTCATCGCGGCCGGCGGGACCGCCGGCGTCCTGGTCACCGCCCGTCGGGTGCGCCGTCGGCACGGGTCCGGCGCGGTGTGAGCCGCCGCCCGGAACACCGTCGTCCGGGCGCACCCGCACTGCACCGGCGGCTCGCCGCCGTGCCCCTCCGCCGGCACGTCCACAGGGCACCGCCCGCCCGTCCGCCGCCGGGCCGGACCGCCCAGGCTGGGCGCATGAGAGAGCACCCCGCCCGTGACCCCTTCGTCCCCGTCGTCCGCTGCGCCGCCGACCTCCTCGCGGTCGTGCCGCACACCCTCGGCTACTGGCCCGCCGACTCGCTCGTCCTGTTCGCCGCCGGCGGCGGCACGGCCGGGGCCTGCGTGCGGGTGGACCTCCCGGCCGACCCGGACGACGAGCGCTTCGCGGAGGCCTTCGTCACGGAGCTCGCCGAGCTCGTGGGCCACGACGCCCTCAGCGACCGGGTCTTCGCCATCGTCTACGCGCCCGGTGGTCCGGAGGCGCCCGTGCCGCCGACCGCTCCGGTGGGCCCCGTGCTCGCCCTCGTGGACGAGGCCGCCCGTCGCGCCGGCCGGGCCGTGGCGGCCCGCTGGGTCGTGGCCGGCTCGCACTGGTGGCCGGTCGAGGACCCCACCGACGTCCGGGACGTCGCCGGGATCCAGGACAGCGCCGTCAACGCCGCTCTCGTGGCCGCCGGGAGCTCCTACGCGGCGGCCCCGCGCCTGGCCATGGACCACGAGTACGGTGCGCTGCCGGCCGGCACCCGCCGCGACGTGGCGCGGGAGGCCGTGCGCTGGGCGCGGTCCGGGCAGGGCGGGTGGCACCACCTCGACCGCCTCGCGCCCACCCTGGCCGTGTGGGAGGACGTCCTGTCAGGGGTCCGGGACGCCCCCGCGGACTGGCTGCCCGCGGTCCTCGCCCACGACGACGACCTCCTCGGCTTCCTCGCCGCGGGCCTGTCGGACCCCGTGCTGGCGGACCTGCTGCTCGCGGCCTGCGCGACGGACGACCTGACCGGTGTCCTCGCCGGGGCGGCCCTGTGGGCGCGGCTGTGCGCGGAGGAGCTCGTCGGCGCGGACGTCGCCGACGACCCGACCGGGCCGTCCTGCGCATCGGCACCGCCGGGTGCGGCGCCTGTGCCCCCGCGGCCCCGCGCTGCGGGCCACGGGGGCGGCCCCGGTCCGGGCGCCGTCCGGGTGCCCGCGCCCGACGCCGGGGAGCTCATCCGGCTCTCCCGCGTGCTCGCGGGGGAGTGGGACGAGGCCCCGGACTGGTCCCGGCTCGACGCCCTGTACCGGGTGCTGCAGGCCCTCGGCTGGCTGCTGGACCCGGTCCGGACCGCACCGGAGGAGCCCGGGGTGGACCCCGCGGCGCAGGGCGCCGTGCTCGCGGGCGTGCTCGTGGAACTGGCCCAGCTCAACCGGTTCCGCGCCCGCGGCTCCCACACCGCCCACTTCGTGCGCCGCGCCACGGCACTGATCCCCGGCCACCCCGCCGCGCTGCGCGTCCTGCGCCTCGCGGACGCCCGGCCCGTTCCGCTCTGGGCCCGGGACCGAGCCACCGCCTGGCACTGCTGAGCGCCGGTTCCCGACCTTTTTCCGGATCCCCGGTCCGGGCGGGAACAAATCCCGCACGACGGTGGTTCCGGCTGTCAGGACCCTTCAAGACCTGCCGCGCCGGACGTTGCCCGGAGCACGGACTTGACAGGGTCATAGGCGTGTTGCCCCGAGGGCGGGCGCCGTGACCGTTCAACGAAAGGCTCTCAGTGTCACCTTCCGCCAGCAAGAAGACGACGGACACCGCCGCCGAGGCTCCGGACACCGGGGACGCTCGGTCGCCGTCCGGCACCGCGGGCACGTCGCCGCGGGCGAAGACCGCCGCCGCGAAGTCCACCGCGGCCAAGAAGACCGTGGCGGCCAAGAAGACCACGGCCACGAAGTCCACCGCCACGAAGTCCACCGCCGCGAAGTCCACCGCCACGAGGTCGGCCGCGCCGAAGGCGGCACCGGCCGGGGCCACGAAGCCGGCTCCCGCCCGGTCGGCGGCGACCCGTACCGCCGCGGACGGGACGCCCGTGCCCGCCGCCGGCCCCGGAGAGGAGAAGGCGCCGGCCGCCAAGAAGCCCGCGGCCCGGAAGAAGGCCGCCCCCAAGAAGAAGACGGACCAGGACGTCACGGCCGAGCTCGAGGACGACGTCGAGGTCACCGACGACGCGGACCTCGAGACGGGCCTGACCGACGAGGCCGGGGTCGTCGAGCCCGCCGTGGACGAGGACGACGAGGCCGAGGAGCCGGCGGCGCCCGAGGACGAGGCCGCGGCGCCCGTGCGCAAGGACGAGAAGACCTCCGGCTTCGTCATCACCGCCAACGACGACGACGACGCGCCGGCGCAGCAGGTCGTCTCGGCCGGCGCGACCGCCGACCCCGTCAAGGACTACCTGAAGCAGATCGGCAAGGTCGCCCTGCTGAACGCCGAGCAGGAGGTCGACCTGGCCCTGCGGATCGAGGCGGGCCTCTACGCCGAGCACAAGCTCGCCGACGAGAAGGAGAGCCTGGACCCGCAGACCCGCAAGGAGCTGCGCTGGGTGATCCACGACGGCAAGCGGGCCAAGAACCACCTGCTCGAGGCCAACCTGCGCCTGGTCGTCTCCCTGGCCAAGCGCTACACCGGGCGCGGCATGCTCTTCCTGGACCTCATCCAGGAGGGCAACCTCGGGCTCATCCGCGCGGTGGAGAAGTTCGACTACACCAAGGGCTTCAAGTTCTCCACGTACGCCACGTGGTGGATCCGCCAGGCCATCACCCGCGCCATGGCCGACCAGGCCCGCACCATCCGCATCCCGGTGCACATGGTCGAGGTCATCAACAAGCTCGCCCGCGTCCAGCGGCAGATGCTGCAGGACCTGGGCCGGGAGCCCACCCCGGAGGAGTTGGCCAACGAGCTCGACATGACCCCCGAGAAGGTCGTCGAGGTGCAGAAGTACGGCCGCGAGCCGATCTCCCTGCACACCCCGCTGGGCGAGGACGGCGACTCCGAGTTCGGCGACCTGATCGAGGACTCGGAGGCCGTGGTCCCGGCCGACGCCGTGAGCTTCACGCTCCTGCAGGAGCAGCTGCACTCCGTCCTGGACACCCTGTCCGAGCGGGAGGCCGGCGTCGTGGCGATGCGCTTCGGCCTCACGGACGGCCAGCCCAAGACCCTCGACGAGATCGGCAAGGTCTACGGGGTGACCCGTGAGCGCATCCGGCAGATAGAGTCCAAGACGATGTCCAAGCTGCGCCACCCGTCCCGCTCGCAGGTGCTGCGCGACTACCTCGACTGACCGGACGCCCCTGTCCCGGATCCGCCCGGGACAGGGGCCCGGCAGCGGCACCGCGTCCCGGCGTGGTGGCCGCGGCCGGACGTGCAGAAGGGCCCCGACACCAGGTGTCGGGGCCCTTCTCGCGTCGGGCGCTCGGCCTGGAGCGCCCGGCTCAGGAACCGATCCGCTCCGTCTCGTCCTGCCAGGTGGCCGCCAGGGGCCGCAGCTTCTGCTCGTTCTTGCGCGCGTGGTGAGCGCAGAAGAGAAGCTCACCGCCCGTCGACTCGAGGATCACTCGGACGTAGGCCTGGGCGCCGCACGCGTCGCAGCGGTCGGTCGCATTGAGTTCTCGGCTTTCCAATGTTGCGTTCACGGGATCCTCCTCCTGTGTCGTACGCGGTGCACGGAGGCCGCAGACCGCCGATGCAGGTACCCGGGGTCACGTGGACGCTTCGGGGTACTGCTACATACAACCACGACCGTCGGACATTCGATCCCGCGGGGGACGTTTTTTCGCCCGGGGCGTAGGCCCCGGCGCGGGTCGCCGGTGCGGGCCCCGGCGGGGCCCCCGCCCCGGCCCAGGGTGTCCGCCGCCCCGACTACAGTGGTGGGGAATCCCACCGTCCCCCAGGAGTCGTATCCCCGTGACACCGTCCCGTTCCGAGTACAACGCCCGCCACCTCTCCGTCCTCGAGGGCCTCGAAGCCGTCCGGAAGCGGCCCGGCATGTACATCGGCTCCACCGACTCCCGCGGGCTCATGCACTGCGTGTGGGAGATCATCGACAACTCCGTGGACGAGGCCCTCGCCGGGTACGGCCACCAGATCACGGTGATCCTGCACGCCGACGGCGCCGTGGAGGTGCACGACGACGGCCGCGGCATCCCCATCGACATCGAGCCGCGCACCGGGCTGAGCGGCGTGGAGGTCGTGTTCACGAAGCTGCACGCGGGCGGGAAGTTCGGCGGCGGCTCCTACAGCGCCTCCGGCGGCCTGCACGGCGTCGGCGCCTCCGTGGTCAACGCCCTCTCCGCCCGCCTGGACGTGCAGGTGGACCGGGGCGGGAAGACCCACCAGATGTCGTTCCGCCACGGCGAGCCGGGCCGCTTCCTCGACAAGGGCCGGCCGTCCCCGCACGCCCCCTTCGAGCCGTTCGTGGAGGGTTCGGTGCTCGACGTCGTGGGCAAGGCCAAGCGCGGCGTCACCGGGACCCGGATCCGCTACTGGGCCGACGAGCAGATCTTCACCACGGACGCCCGGTTCAGCTACGAGGAGCTGGCCAAGCGCGCCCGCCAGACGTCCTTCCTGATCCCGGGACTGCGCATCACCGTGCGCGACCAGCGCGGCCTGCCGGGCACCCCGGGGGAGTTCGGCGCCCATGAGGAGGTCTTCCAGCACGACGGCGGGATCTCCGAGTTCGTGGAGTACCTCGCCGCCGACAGCTCCGTCACGGACGTGTGGCGCTTCCAGGGCGAGGGCCGGTTCACGGAGACGGTCCCCGTCCTGGACGAGAACGGCCGCTCGAAGCTCACCGAGGTGGACCGCACGTGCGAGGTGGACGTCGCCCTGCGCTGGGGGATCGGCTACGACACGTCCCTGCGCTCGTTCGTGAACATCATCGCGACGCCCAAGGGCGGCACCCACCAGGCCGGGTTCGAGGCCGCCCTGCTCAAGACGTTCCGCAAGCAGATCGAGGCCAACGCCCGCAAGCTCAAGCCGGGCAACGACAAGGTGGAGAAGGACGACGTCCTGGCCGGTCTCACGGCCGTGCTGACCGTGCGGCTGGCCGAGCCCCAGTTCGAGGGCCAGACCAAGGAGATCCTCGGCACCCCGGCCGTGCGCCAGATCGTGAACCGGGTGATCGAGAAGGAGCTGACGGCCAAGCTCACGTCCACCGCCCGGAACGACAAGCAGCAGGCCGGCCAGCTGCTGGAGAAGGTCGTGGCCGAGATGAAGTCGCGCGTCTCCGCCCGGGTGCACAAGGAGACGCAGCGGCGCAAGAACGCCCTGGAGACGTCCTCCATGCCGGCCAAGCTGGTCGAGTGCCGCTCCAACGACGTCGAGCGCTCGGAGCTGTTCATCGTGGAGGGCGACTCCGCCCTGGGCACGGCCCGGCTGGCCCGGTCCTCCAACTACCAGGCCCTGCTGCCGATCCGCGGCAAGATCCTCAACGTGCAGAAGGCCTCCCTCACCGACATGCTCGCCAACGCCGAGTGCGCGGCGCTGATCCAGGTGATCGGCGCGGGCTCGGGCCGGACCTTCGACCTCACCGCCGCCCGCTACGGCAAGGTCATCATGATGACGGACGCCGACGTCGACGGCGCGCACATCCGCACCCTGCTGCTCACGCTGTTCTACCGCTACATGCGCCCGCTCGTGGAGGCCGGGCGGGTCTACGCCGCCGTGCCGCCGCTGCACCGGGTGGAGATCGTCAACCCGGGCGGCAAGGCCAACGAGACGATCTACACCTACTCCGAGCGGGAGCTCGCCGACCTGCTCGGGCGGCTGGAGACGGAGGGGCGCCGGTACAAGGAGCCCATCCAGCGCTACAAGGGCCTGGGCGAGATGGACGCCGACCAGCTCGCGGAGACGACCATGGACGTCCGGCACCGGATGCTGCGCCGGATCCGGGTCGAGGACGCCGAGGCCGCCGAGCACGCGTTCTCCCTGCTGATGGGCTCCCAGGTGGCCCCGCGCAAGGACTTCATCATCGAGGGCGCCACCCAGCTGGACCAGGAGCGGATCGACGCCTGAGCCCCGCCCGCGACCCGGGCGGGGCCACTACGCTGGGCAGGGACGACCGTCCCCGAGGAAGGACCCCGGCATGACCGACTCCAGCCCGCACCCCCGCCCCGACGGACCGCGCCGGACCCGCCCCGCGACCGTCACCGTCACCGGCGCCGCCGGGCAGATCGGCTACGCCACGGTGTTCCGGGCCGCGGCCGGCGACCTCCTCGGCCCCGGCACGCCGATCCGCCTGCACCTGCTCGAACTGCCGCAGGCGCGGCGGGCGGCGGAGGGCACGGCCCTGGAGCTCCAGGACGGCGCGTTCCCGCTGCTCGAGGGCGTGGAGGTCTTCGACGACGCCGACGCCGCCTTCGACGGGGCCTCGGTGGGCCTGCTCATCGGGGCCCGTCCCCGCTCACGGGGCATGGAGCGCGCCGACCTGCTCGAGGCCAACGCCGGGATCTTCTCGGTGCAGGGGCGGGCCGTCAACCGGGGCGCGGCGGAGGACTTCCGGGCGGTCGTGGTCGGCAACCCCGCGAACACCAACGCCTACATCGCCGCCTCCCACGCCCCGGACGTCCCGCGCGAGCGCTTCACCGCCCTCACCCGGCTCGACCACCACCGGGCGGTCGCGCAGCTGGCCGCGGCCACGGGAGCGCGCGTGGCCGAGATCGAGGGCGTGGCGATCTGGGGCAACCACTCCGCGAGCCAGTACCCGGACCTGACCCACGCCACGGTCGCCGGCCGCCCGGCCCTGGAGGTGCTGGCCGGGAAGGGCCTCGACCTGGACTGGGTGGACCACACCCTCATCCCGCGCGTCGCAGGGCGCGGCGCGGAGATCATCGACGTGCGCGGCGGGTCCTCCGTGGCCTCGGCGGCCCACGCCGCCCTGTGCCACGTGCGCGACTGGGTACTGGGCACCCCGGGGGACGCGTGGACGTCCATGGCGGTGCCCTCCGACGGCTCCTACGGCGTGCCGGAGGGCCTCGTCAGCTCGTTCCCCGTCGTCTGCCGGGACGGGCGCGCCGGGATCGTCCCGGACCTGGAGCTCGACGAGTTCTCGCGGTCCCGGCTCGAGCGCTCCGTGCGGGAGCTCGAGGAGGAGCGGGACGCCGTGCAGCAGCTCGGGCTGGTCGGCCCCCGGCGCTGAAGGCCCCCGGGCCGGGGACTCAGGAGTAGGCCGGGCCCACCGCGTCGATCGCCTGGTCGGTGGCCACCCCGGAGCCGTCCCGGCTGCCGTGCTCCGTGGGCAGGGCCCGGGCCACGCCCGTGGCGGAGACGGCCTTGGCGGGACCGTGCCCCGCCCAGGCGAGGGTCAGCCCGGTCTCGCCCTTCAGGAACCGGTGGGCGCGCACCCCTCCGGTGGCCCGGCCCTTGGGCGGGTACTCGGCGAAGGGCGTGACCTTCACCGAGTACCGGGACATCCCGGGCAGCACCTCGTCCGCCCGCGCCACCGTCACGACCACCGGCGTCTCGTCGGCGGCTCCCACGGTCCCGAAGAACAGCACGGCGTCGCCCGCGGCGAGCTTGATCCCCGCGACGCCACCGGCGGTGCGGCCCTGGGGGCGCACCGCCGCCGCCTCGAAGTGCAGCAGCTTCCCCTCGCGGGTCACGAACACCAGCTCGTCGTCCTCGGCCGAGGACTCGGCGAGGCCGACGACCTCGTCGCCGTCCTTGAGCGTGATGACCTCCCACTCCCCGCGGTTGAGGGGGTACTCCGGGTTGACGCGCTTGACCACGCCGTTGCGCGTGCCCAGGGCGAGCACCGCCCCGAGCGGTGCCAGGCCCACGAGCCGCTCGCCCCGGCCCAGCGTGAGGAACTCCTTGACCGGCACGCCGTCGCCGAGCTTGGGGGTGCCCTCGAACGCGGTCAGCACGGGCACGTCCATCACCTGGACGCGGAGCATCCGACCGGACGAGGTGACGGCCCCGATCTCCGAGCGCGCGGTGGCGGACACCACGGAGGCCAGGGCGTCGTGCTTGATCCGCCGCGGGGGATCCACCAACGGGTCCCGGGAGGACGTGCGGGCGAGCTGGCCGGAGGTGGAGAGGAAGACCCAGCACGGGTCGTCGGCGATCTCCAGGGCGAGACCCCCGCTGCCGCCCCGGCCCGGGGCGGGCGCCGCGGCGGCCGCGGCCGGACCGGGCAGCGCCTCGGACTCGAGCAGCGCGGTGCGCCGGTCGTCGCCGTGCACCGCGGCGACCTCGGCGAGCTCCGCGGAGACGAGCGCCCGCAGCCGGGAGTCCGAGGCGAGGACCTCCTCCAGCTCGGCGATCTCCCCGCGCAGCTCCTCCTGCTCCTTCTCGAGCTCGATCCGGGAGTACCGGGTGAGCTGGCGCAGGCGCAGCTCCAGGATGTGGTCGGCCTGGACCCGGGTGAGGTCGTAGGCGCCCATGAGCCGTTCCCGGGCCGCGGCGGTCTCGTCGGACGAGCGGATGATCCGGATGACCTCGTCGATGTCGACGATCGCCACGAGCAGGCCCTGCACCAGGTGCAGGCGGTCGCGCCGCTTGGCCAGCCGGTAGCCCGTGCGCCGCCGGACCACGGAGAGCCGGTGCTCCACGTAGACCCGCAGCAGCTCGAGCAGGCCCATGGTGCGGGGCCGCCCGTCCACGAGCGCCACGTTGTTGATCCCGAAGGAGTCCTCCATCGGCGTGTACTTGTACAGCTGCTGGAGCACCGCCTGGGGGTTGAAGCCGTTCTTGACCTCGATGACCAGGCGCAGGCCGTTCTTGCGGTCGGTGAGGTCCACGACGTCGGAGACGCCCTGCAGCTTCTTCGCCTGCGCGGCCTCCTTGATCTTCTCGGTGACCTTCTCCGGGCCCACCATGTAGGGCAGCTCGGTGACGACGATGCCCTGCTTGCGCGGGGTGACCTGCTCGATCGAGACCTTCGCCCGGGTCCGGAAGGACCCCCGCCCGGTGCGGTAGGCGTCCCGGATCCCGTCGAGGCCCACGATCCGCCCGCCGGAGGGCAGGTCCGGACCGGGGACGAAGCGCATGAGCTCCTCGAGGGTCGCCTCGGGGTGCTCCACGAGGTGGCGGGCCCCGGCCACGACCTCGCGCAGGTTGTGCGGGGCCATGTTCGTGGCCATGCCCACCGCGATGCCCGACGAGCCGTTGACCAGCAGGTTCGGGAACGCCGCGGGCAGCACGCCCGGCTGGAAGAACTGGTTGTCGTAGTTGGGCACGAAGTCGACGACGTCCTCGTCGAGGTCGGCCGTCAGCGCGAGGGCGGCGGGCGCCATCCTGGCCTCCGTGTAGCGGGAGGCGGCGGGGCCGTCGTCGAGGGAGCCGAAGTTGCCGTGCCCGTCCACCAGCGGCAGGCGCATCGCGAAGGACTGGGAGAGGCGGACCATCGCGTCGTAGATCGCGGAGTCCCCGTGCGGGTGCAGCTTGCCCATCACCTCGCCCACCACGCGGGCGCTCTTGACGTGGCCGCGGTCCGGGCGCAGCCCCATCTGGTTCATCATGAACAGGATGCGGCGCTGGACGGGCTTGAGCCCGTCCCGGGCGTCCGGCAGGGCGCGGGAGTAGATGACGGAGTAGGAGTACTCGAGGAAGCTCGTCTCCATCTCGGAGGTCACGTCGATGTCGACGATGTTCTCCCGGAAGTCGGCGGGCAGCTCGTCCTCGGCGGACGGGTGGGAGGACGCACGGCGTCGGGCCATCAAAGCGGGGGGTCCTTCGGTCGGGGATCGGCCCGGGCGGACCCGGCGACTCGACGGGCGAGATCGCGCGGGGACGCACCGGGACGCACCGTTGACGGTGCGGGTTTGTCTACTAGCCTGAAGTCTATGGTTCCAGAGACCGCAGACACGGAAGACGCCGGCCGGTACCCCGCGTACTGGGAGGCTGACGTGATCCTGCGCGACGGCGCGACGGCGCACCTGCGCCCGATCGCCCCGGAGGACCGCGACGCCCTGCTGGCGTTCCACCAGTCGCAGTCCGAGAACACCATCTACCTCCGCTTCTTCTCCTACAAGCCCACCCTCTCCGCGCGCGAACTGGACCGCTTCACCCGGGTCGACCACAAGGACCGCGTCTGCTTCGTGCTGCTGCTGGGGGAGCAGATCATCGGGGTGGGCCGCTACGACCGCACGGACGATCCCCACGACGCCGAGGTCGCGTTCATGATCTCCGACGCCCACCAGGGCCGGGGGATCGGCTCCGTCCTCCTGGAGCACCTCGCCGCCGCGGCCCGGGAGAACGGGATCGACCACTTCTCCGCCGAGGTGCTCCCCGAGAACCGCAAGATGCTCCGCGTGTTCGCGCAGGCCGGCTACGAGCTGTCCCGCCGCTTCGACGACGGCGTGGTCGTGGTCGGCTTCGACATCGACCCCACCGAGAAGTCGCTGGCCGTGATGGCCGCGCGGGAGCACCGGGCGGAGGCCCGCTCGATCGCGGACCTCGTCTCCCCCTCCTCGATCGCGGTGATCGGCGCGTCACGGGACCCCGGCCACGCCGGGCACGCCCTCGTCGAGCACCTGCTCGCCTCCGGTTTCGCGGGCCGGCTGAGCGGGGTGAGCCCCACGCCCTTCGAGCGCGAGGGCATGACCCACGCCACCTCGATCGGCGCGGTCGCCGACGGCGTGGACCTCGCCGTGATCGCCGTGCCCGTCGACCAGGTCGCCGACGTCGTGGACCAGTGCGGGGCGGCCGGGGTGCGCGCCGTCGTCGTGGTCACCGGGGGCTACGCCGAGGCGGGTGCGGAGGGCCAGGCCCGGCAGACCGAGCTCGTGCGCCGGGCCCGCTCCCACGGCATGCGCCTGGTCGGGCCGGCGAGCCTCGGGCTGTACAGCACGGCCCCGGAGTGCCGCTTCAACGCCTCGGTGCTGCCCGCGACGCCCCGCGAGGGCCCGCTGGGGCTGTTCAGCCAGTCCGGGGCCATCGGGATGATGCTCAACGCCGCCGCGCTGCGGCACGACGTGGGCGTGTCCACCTACCTCTCCGCCGGCAACCGCGCGGACGTCTCCGGCAACGACATGATGCAGTACTGGGAGGACGACGCCGCGACCCGCGCCTGCGGGCTCTACCTGCAGTCCGTGGGCAACCCGCGCAAGTTCTCCCGCATCGCCCGCCGGCTGTCCCTGACCAAGCCCGTGATCGTGGCCAAGAGCGAGGTCACCGGGGTGCGGCTGCCCCCCGGCCACACCGGGCGCACCACCCAGGCGCCGCCGGGCGCCCTCGACGCGATGTTCCGGCAGGCCGGGGTGATCCGCGCCGACACCAGCGAGCACCTCATGGACGTGGCCGGCATCCTCGCCGGTCAGCCCCTGCCCGCCGGGCCGCGCACGGCGCTCGTCTCCAACGCCCTCGCGCTGGGCCAGCTCATGGAGGACCGGTGCACGCAGCTGGGCCTGGAGACCGCCGTGACCGAGGCGTCCGTGCGGACCACCGAGGGCGGGGACGGCGCCCTCGAGGCCCTGCGCGCCGCGGTCGCCCGCAGCCTCGGCGCCGACACCGTCGACGCCGCGGTGGTCACTCTCATGCCGATCCCGGGCACCACCCCGCAGCAGGTCGCGGAGGTCGTGGGACGGGCGGGCCGCGAGCTCGGCAAGACGGTGGTCGTCGCCTTCACCGGCAGCACCGAGCCGGGCGCGGCCTCCGTCCTCCACCACGCCGACGACGGCCTGGACGTGCCCTGCTTCGACTCGCCAGGGGCGGCCCTGCGCGCGCTGGCCAAGGTCGTGGACTACACCCGGTGGCGCGCCCAGGACCAGGGTCGCTTCGCCGAGCCGCCGGGGATCGACGCGGAGGCGGCCGAGACCTTCGTGGAGACGATGCTGCCCCGGGTGCCCGGCGACGGGCTGCTCGAGCTGGACGCCGACCGGGCGCGGACGCTGCTGAGCAGCTACGGGATCGGACTGCTGCCCAGCGCACGGTTCACCGACCCGGCGGACGCGCTCGCCGCCGCCGAGCGGCTGGGCTACCCGGTGGCGCTGAAGACCACCGACCCCAACCTGCGGCACCGGCTGGACCTCGGCGGCGTGCAGCTCAACATCCAGGACGGGGAGCAGCTGCGGGCGGCGATCTCCACCATGCACCGGACCCTCGCCGCCTTCGGGTCCTTCGACCTCGAGGTCCAGTCCATGGCGCCCACGGGCCAGGCCGTGGTGGTCCGCGCCATCGAGGACCCGCTGATCGGTCCCGTGGTCTCCTTCGGGATGGTCGGGGACGCGGTGAACCTCCTGGAGGACTGGGCCCACCGGGTCCCGCCGCTGACGGACCAGGACGTGCGGCGGATGGTCCGGGAGCCCAAGGCCTCCCGGAAGCTCTTCGGCTACCAGGGGGTCCCCGCCGCGGACGTGGACCGGCTCGAGGACCTCGTCGCGCGGGTGGCCCTGCTCAAGGACCGGCACCCCGAGATCGCCCGTGTGGAGCTCAACCCCGTCCTGCTCTCGAGCGACTCCCTCACCGTGCTCGGCGCGTCGGTGGGGCTCGGCAACCCGCGGCAGCGGACGGACAGCGCTCGCCGGGCGATGCGCAGCTAGGCGGATCCGGACCTCGTGGCGGACACCATAGCCGGCCGGTACACCCTCATCGACCCCATCGCGCGCGGCGGGAGCGGCTCCGTCTGGCGCGCGTGGGACGGCCGGCTCCAGCAGCTGTGCGCCGCCAAGGTGCTGCGCCAGCGGGACTCCGCGGACCTGCTCCGGTTCGCCCGCGAGCAGTCGGTGAAGCTGGACCACCCCCACGTGCTCGCCCCGTACGGCTGGGCCGCCGAGGACGCGCACGTGGTCATCGCCATGCCGCTGATCCACGGCGGGACCCTCGAGTCCGCCCTGCTGGACAACGGGGCCGCCTCGGCGCAGCTGACCGAGGAGGTCCTGGCCCAGCTGCTGCGGGCTCTGCAGTTCGTGCACGCCCAGGGGTGGGTGCACCGGGACGTGAAACCGGGCAACCTCATGCTCGACAGCACGGGCACCGGCCGGCCCCACGTGTTCCTCTCCGACTTCGGCATCGCCGTGCGCGTGCAGGACGCGCGGCTGACCCGGACGGGCACCGTCGTGGGCACCCCCGGCTACCTGCCGCCGGAGGTCTACGGCCTCGCCGACCCGGACCCCGCGCAGGACCTCTACGCGGCGGGGATCACCGCGCTGCGGATGCTGGATCCCGCCCTCGAGCCGGAGGGCAGCCTCGGGCCCAACGACGCGCGCGCGGTCGTGGGGGAGCAGGGCGACCTGGCGGAGCACCTCGCGGCCCTGCTGACCCCCGACCCGGCGCTGCGCCGCGACGCGGCGGTGTCCGTGCTGGACGCGCTCACCGCGGGCGCGGCCGGGCGCACCTTCGCCCCGGCCCTGACCCGTGACGGGGAGCCGTTCGAGGTCTTCGACGTCCTCGACCCGCTGCCGGAGCCCTGGGCCAGCCGGGTGCTGAACGGCTGGGACGGCCCGGGCGGCGGCGGGGCGGAGACGCCCTCCCCGGGCGACCGAGCACCGGGCGCCGAGGACGGTGGCCCCGACACCGTGGCCCCGGCCGCCACGACTCCGGCCGCCGTGACCCCGGACCCCGGCGGCCCGGTCACCGTGGCCGCCGCGGCCGGCCGCGACGGGCACGGCCGCGCCACCGGAGCGGCACCGTCGCGGGCGCACTCCGCCCCGGGGAGTGCCCGGACCACAGGTGCTGCGGCCTCGACGACGGAGACCTTCCTCGCCCCGCCGGACGGGGCCGCGCCATCGCGGCGGCGCGGCGGCGCGCTGAGGGGACTGCTCGCGGCCCTCGCCGGGGTGACGGTCCTGGTCGGCGGCTACCTGGCGCTCGACGTCCTGGGGCTCGCGGAGCAGGTGTCCGCCCCCACCGGCACGCCCTCGGTGTCCCGGGACGCGGAGCCCACGCCGAGCGCCACTCCCGAGGAGACACCGGTGCAGCTGGAGGAGGTGTGCGAGGACATCGGCGGCGGCGAGCAGAGCTGCTCCTTCCGCGTGCCCTGACGGCCGGTGTTGGGCGAGGACGCCGACGTGGGGGAAAATGGTCCCCATGACGTATTCAGGTGAGCGCGGCCAGCGGCTGGTCGAGGACATCAACAAGGCCGGCTTCTACCCGCAGCTGGTGATCGACGTGGTCCAGGACTCCCTGGACGGCCGGTCCCCGGTCTCCCACCTCGTGCAGCTGGAGACGCACATCGACCGGACCGAGGTGCACCGCCACATCACCGTGCTCGTGCTGGCCGAGGACGTCCTGCACGTCACGCACGTGGACGACGAGGAGTTCGACGAGAGCGGCCGCGACGTGGTCGCCCGGGTCTCGACCGAGACGGTGGGGATCTCCCAGATCCGCTCCGTCACGCTCAGCTACTCGTACTACCAGCCGGCCAACTACCGGCCGGACAGCCCCATCTCCGAGGTGACCTTGGCGATCGCGTGGACCGGGACGCTGCACGTCGACCTGGCGCCGGCCCTGTGCGACGACCCGCAGTGCCAGGCCGACCACGGCTACACCGGCACGGCCTCCCGGGAGGACATCGTGCTGCGGATCAGCGCGGAGGCGGACGGACCGGCCGCCGTCGAGGGGGCGCGGGAGTTCGCCCGCACGCTGCGCCGCGCCAACCTCTCCCCGCTCACCGACGGCGCCCAGATCGCCCAGCCGGCGCACGGCCGCGTGCCCGCCCCGCGGCGGACGTCCGCGACGACCCCGCGCCCGCGGTTCACCGACCGGTTCACCGGCCGGGACGGCGGCGCCGCCCGATGAGGGCGGTCCAGGACGTCCTGCCCGGTCTGCCCGCCGACCTGCCGAAGCCTCCGCGCTACGGACAGCGCACCGTCGCGGAGGTCCTGTCCTCGGCCGCCGGGTCCCTGGGCGTGCCCGGCTTCGAGGACGTGCTGGGGCTGCCCGCCGCACGCCGCGTCGTCGTCGTGCTCGTCGACGGCCTCGGGCGCGCCCAGCTGCGCGCCCGCGCCGGGCACGCCCCGACCCTGGCCGGTGCCACGAACCTGGCCACCCTGGACGCCGCGTTCCCCACGACGACGGCCTCCTCCCTCGCGTCCCTGGGCACGGGCGCCGCCCCCGGGGCGCACGGGCTCGTGGGCTACGACGTGCTCGACCCGGACCGGGACACGGTCGTGAACCAGCTCGGCGGCTGGGACGCCGCCGTGGACCCCCACACGTGGCAGCCGCTGCCCACGGTGCTGGAGAGCGCGGCCGAGCACGTCGACGTGGTGACCGTCAGCCGGCACAAGTTCGCCGACTCCGGGCTCACCAACGCCGCTCTGCGCGGGGGGCGGTTCGTGGCCGCCGAGGGACCCGCGGCACGCGTCAGCACCGCCCTGGACCAGCTCGCCGCGGGCCGGGACGCCCTCATGTACTTCTACTGGGACGAGCTCGACCGGACCGGGCACGCCAAGGGCTGGGAGTCCTGGGACTGGACGGCCCAGCTCGAGGAGCTCGAGGCGTCCCTGCGCCGCTTCGTCTCCCGCGTCCCCGCCGGCACCACCGTCCTGGTGACCGGCGACCACGGCATGGTGGACGTGCCCGTGGACGCGCGCGTCGACGTCTCCGGGGTGCCCGGGCTGCTCGACGGCGTCCGCCACACGGCGGGCGAACCGCGCATGGTGCAGCTGCACCTCGAGCCGGACGCGACGGCGCCGGACGTGCAGGCGCTCGTGGCGGCCTGGCGGGAGCAGTTCGGCTCCCGGGTCTGGCTGTTCTCCCGGGAGGCGGCCCTCGCGGCCGGCTACTTCGGGCCTCCCGGGCTGGTGCGCGAGACCGTGCGCGCCCGGATCGGCGACCTCCTGGTCGCGGCCAAGGACCCGCTCGCGCTGTTCGACCTGAGCAGGCTCCGGCCCAGCGTCCTGTCGATGGTGGGCCAGCACGGCTCGCTCACGCGGGCCGAGCGGGAGGTGCCGCTGCTGCGCCTGGCCTGAGCGGCCGGGCGCCGCACGGTCAGGGGGAGCCGGGGAAGTCCTCGTCGGCGTTGTCCGCAGGCGTCTCCCCGGCCGCCGCCTGGTCGGCGAGTTCGTCCTCGGGCGCCTCCTCGGGCACGTCCTCGGCGTCGTCCGGCACGTCCGGGGCGGGGCTGCCGGTGCCCGGCGCCGGGCTCTCGGCCGGAGCAGCGGGGGCCGGGGCGACGGGTGCGGGGGCCGGGGCGACCGGTGCCGGGGGCGCGGGGGCCGGTGCGACCGGGGCCGGTGGCACCGGTGCCGGAGCCGGCGCCGGGGCGACGGGTGCGGGAGCCACGGGCGCGGGGGCCACGGGCGCCGGTGCGACCGGTGCCACGGGTGCCACGGGTGCCGGGGCGGCGGGCTCCGGCTCCTCGGACGGGCTCGGCGTGGGCGAGGGCGTCCGGCTCGGCGTGCGGGAAGGGGTCGGTGTGGGCGAGGCAGTGGCGGAAGGCGTGCGGGTCACCGCGGGGGCGGGGACGAACTCCCCTTCCCTGCCGGCGCCGAAGAGGTCGCGCCCCACCCCGCCGAGGTAGAGGGCACCGACCCCGGCCAGCACCACGAGCACGACCGCGCCCAGCACGAGCCCCGCGACGATCCGGCCCGGCCCGGAGCCCTGGACCGGATCAGCGAACGCCCCGGCCGCACCGCGGTCGTCCGGGACCCCGGATGTCGTCGACCCGGGGACTGCGTCGCGCTCGTCCTCGCCGAAGAGGTCGTCCTCGATCGAATTGCCCATGACCTGCTGCCCCTGACGTGGTCTCGTGCTTCCCGGCCGCGCGCAGGATGGGGGAGCGCACGAGCCCGCGGGGGCGGAGCGGCCCCTGCTGCGTGCACTCTATCCCGGGGCCGTGCGTCCCGGGGCCCGGACGGCGCGCTCCGGCGCCGGGCGATCAGTCGCCGGAGCTGCCGAAGACGATCTCGTCCCAGCTGGGAACGGAGGAGCGGGTCGAGCGGCGGGCCTTGGCGGTCCGGTTGCGCGGACGGGGCCGCTCGGGCGCGCCGCTCTCGTCCTCGGCGCCGGCCGGGCCCGAATCCGCGCTCCCGCTCTCGGTGCCGGCCGGGTCGGGGTCCGCGCTCCCGGTCTCCGCCCCGACGGCGCCCGTCGTGGCGGTGTCCGTCCCGGCGGCGTCGGTCGACGCGGACGTCTCGTTCGACGGCGCGGGCTCGGGCGCGGGCTCCCGCACGGTGTTGGCCTGTGCCGCGGCGGGCGCGGCGGCGGCACCGCGGTCCGCCGCACGCCCGGCGCCGGGGACCGGCGTCTCGCCGGACAGGTCCTCGTGCGCGCTCCCGTCGGAGTCCTCGTCCGGTGCGGCCGGCTGCGCTGCAGGGTCCCCGGCCGGGGCGGGGTCGCCGGCATCGTCGTCGGGGAACCGCGTGGCGGGCTGGAAGGGCCGGTCGAACACCGGGGTGTCCTCCGGCGCGGCGAGCGGACGGGGCCGGTGCTCGACGTGCCCCATGCCGCGGCCCAGCAGCTCGGCCAGGGCGTCGTCGCCCTCCGCGTCCTCGCCGATGCGCTGGCCCCGGCGGGCCTGCAGGACGTCGAGCAGGTCGTCAGCCTCCACGGCGGATCGGCGCAGCTGCGTGAGCTCCGGGTCGAGCCCGCCGTCCAGGAGGCCGAGGCCGGTGCCGAGCGGCGTGTCGGGGGTTCCGGGCTCGGTGAGGGCCTCGGCCCAGGGGTTGCCCGGCCGGACGCTCTGGTTCGCCGGGTTGTAGAGCCACTCGGCCTGGGGCTCGTCGTCGGACGGGGTCGCCGAGGAGTCGAGCACGGAGAACCGGGCGACCACGGTCCACAGGTGGTCCTCCCGCTGCCAGGAGTCCCACTCGAGGGACGAGGGGTCCACGCCGAGGTCGCCGGCCCGGTGGGCGACGGCCCGGCCCAGGGTGAGGGGCTCGCCCTCGAAGACCGAGTGGTAGCCCCGGTGCGCGGAGCGGTCCTCGATCTCGACCTTCTGCGCCTCGGTGGCGACGTGGGCCCGCTCGGCGAGGATCGGCCACTCGTAGCGGCGGACCCGGGAGGCCTCCCAGCCGCTCTCCGCCACGATCTCCTCGACCGTGGCGCCGCTGCGGAAACGGGCCTGGATCTCACGGGGGCCGAACTGGCCCGTGTTCCGGGGGCGGGCGCCGGCGAGCCGCCGGGCGCGCTGGACGGCCAGGCGCAGCTCCTGGTCGATCCGCAGCAGGTGGCGGGTGCCTGCCTCGTCCTCGACGACCAGGTGCTCACCGTCGTCGTGCACACCTGCCAGGCGCAACTGCTCCATGCTGTCATTCCTCCGGGGTGGTTCTCGGGTGCGCTCGCGGTCGTCGAGCGGGGAGTGCGGGGCGGGGCCGGCGGCCGCAGGCGTGGTGCCGGTGCGGCCCTGCGCCCCAATCCTACTGGCCGCCCCGCAGGGGGCGCCGGACGCGGTGCGGGAACCGCCTCGGCCGCGTGTTCGCGGGAGGGGAGCACGGTTGGATTTTTGCCCTCACATGGTGAACAATCTACGCGATACAGAGCCCGGGGGGCGGCGTGGAAGCCGCCCCGGAGCTCACCCTGGGACCCATCTTGGAGCGAAGACCGACTATGGCCACTGATTACGACGCGCCGCGCAAGCAGGACGACGAGCTCAAGGAGGACTCGATCGAGGAGCTGCAGCAGACGCGTCGCAGCGACCCCCAGTCGGCCAGCGTCGACGAGGACGAGGCCGCGGCGGCCGAGAGCTTCGAGCTCCCGGGAGCGGACCTCTCGAACGAGGAGCTCTCCGTCGTCGTGCTGCCGGCCCAGGAGGACGAGTTCACCTGCGGGTCCTGCTTCCTGGTGCGCCACCGGTCCCAGATTGCCCAGGAGAAGAACGGCGCCAAGTACTGCGTCGAGTGCGTGGGCTGAGCACCGCACCGCTCGATCCCGTCCGAGGAACGGAAGAACCCCGCCGCGACATCCGTCGCGGCGGGGTTCCTCCGTTCGGGCGCCCGGTCGGGACGCGGGGCTCAGGCGTGCCGGGCGAGCACCTCGACGACCCGCTCCGGGTGCCGCGTGGAGCTCAGCCAGTACGGGGTCGGGTCGACGGGGTCGGTGATGCGGATCCGCACCACCGGGCCCACGGACACCCGGAAGTTCATGAAGGCCCTGCCGTCGAGCTCGGGGCCGCGCACCCGGCGCACGTCCTCGCCGCGGAAGGCCTCCGCCTGGCCGACGAACCGGCGCTCGATGCGGGCCCGGCCGACCTGCAGCGACTCGTCGGTGATGACGATGGAGGTCGTGGAGGCCAGGAGCGCCACGGTGGTGCCCCCGGCGACGACGACGGCGGCCGTCCCGGCCACCCACAGGTCGACGGGCGCGAGCGCCACGAGGGCGACCAGGCCGGCGAGGAGGACGAGGAGCCACATCCACCACGCGGGGGAGAGCTTCTCCTCGTAGAGCACCTCGGCCCCCGGGACCGCGGGCGAGGAGGGGCGGGGGACACGGGGTCCGTCGGACGGTGACGCACTGGAGGAAGCAGGGTGGGACATACGTCAAGAGTCTCACGACTGCGGGCGTGGTCCGGCGCGTTAGAGTGGGGCACTGTGAACGACCAGTCGACAGGCCACCGGCCGCCGTCGGGCAACGGGCGCCCGCTCAGCATCGCGCTGCAGGCCCTCGACCCCGACCTCCCCCTGCCCCTCTACGCGAAGCCCGGCGACGCCGGCGCGGACCTGCGCTCGCGCGCGGACGTGACCCTGGGCCCCGGCGAGCGCGCCCTGGTGCCCACGGGCGTGGCCATCGCCCTGCCGGAGGGGTACGCCGGGTTCGTCCACCCGCGCTCCGGGCTCGCCGCCCGCCACGGCATCACGGTGGTCAACGCGCCGGGCACGGTGGACGCCGGCTACCGCGGGGAGATCATGGTGACGCTGCTCAACACCGACCGCGCCGAGGCCTTCCGGGTCAACCGCGGGGACCGCATCGCGCAGCTCGTCGTGCAGCGCGTCGAGCAGGCCGTCTTCGAGGTCGTCGACGCCCTGCCGGGCTCCGAGCGGGGGAGCACGGGCTTCGGCTCCAGCGGCACCGCCTGACCACGAGCTGACCCGAGAGCTGACGCCACGAGCCGGCACCGCACGCCGGCGGAGGAGAACGAGAACATGTTCGGTCGCAAGAAGAAGAAGCCGACGGCGCAGGACGCCGCGCAGCAGCAGAACGCCCCGGAGGAACGGCAGGACGGAACTGCGGAGCCGCCCGGGGAGCCGCAGGGGCCGCTGGACGTGTCCCAGCTCGAGAACCGGGACGGCTACCTCGATCTCGGGGCCCTGCTCGTGCGCGCCCGCCCCGGGCTCGGCGTGCGCCTGGAGGTCGACGAGCGGACCCAGCGCCCGCGCGCACTGGCGCTGGACCTCGCCGGCGGTTCCGTGCAGGTCCAGGCGTTCGCCGCCCCCCGGTCCGAGGGGCTGTGGGACGAGGTCCGCCGCGAGCTCGTGCAGTCCCTGCGCACGGGCAACGGGGAGCCCACGGTCGAGGAGGGGCCCTTCGGGCTCCAGGTGCTCACCCGCTTCCCGGCCACCGCCTCGGACGGGACCCAGGGGTTCCGCCTCGCGCGCTTCGTCGGCATCGACGGGCCCCGCTGGTTCGTGCGGGCCGTGTTCACGGGCACCGCCGCGGTGACGGCCGAGCCCGCCGCCGCCCTCGAGCAGGTCGTGCGCGAGCTGGTCGTGGTGCGCGGGGACCGTCCCATGCCCCCGCGGGAGCTGCTCCCGCTGACCGTCCCGGAGGGCTCCGTCCGGGCCGCCGCGCCGCCGCAGGACGGGGCCCCGGCGCAGCCGCAGGACGGGGCCGTGCGCCCGCCGCAGCGCGGGCCCGAGATCACCGAGATCGGCTGAGCCGTGGGACGCCGGCACAGCAGCTCGCCCCGCGCGACCTCGGCGACGGGAGCGATCGACGTGGTCACCGAGGAGCCCGTGTGCGCCGGGGACCTCGACCCGGCGACGGCCGCCGGCGGACGCCACCGGGTGATGGCCACGGGCCAGGTGGTCGAGGTGACCGTGCCCCCTGTGACGGGGGTGCAGAACTTCACCGCGCTGCTCGTCCCCGAGTGCGCGCAGGACCCGGGGGCGCAGGGGCGCGCCGAGCCGCGCCCGCTGCTGCTCGTGTGGCAGGGCCAGCGCAGCGTGCCCGGCGTGACCGCCGGGACGCGGCTGCGCTGCGTGGGGATCGTGAGCTTCCGGGACGGCCGCCCCACCATGTTCAACCCCCGCTACGAGATCATCGCCAAACAGGTCAGCAGATAGGACGGATCCGCCCATGAACCAGGTCGACGGATGACGCAGCCCCGGGAACCGGACGAGGCGGGCGTCGCCCCGCGCCGCGGCGGCGTGGAGGACGGGATGGCCGCCTACGCCGCCCGCTCCGGGATGCGCCGCAAGGACAACGGCCAGCTCGACGTGCTGCACGCGGTCGGCGGCTGGCGCGGCCTGGCCGAGACCGTCCTGCCGGGGTTCGTGTTCCTGGTCGTGCTGCTGGCCGGCAACACCCTGGGCGTGGCCCTGCTGGCCTCCCTCGGGACCGCGGCCGCCTTCACCGTGCTGCGCCTGGCCCAGCGCCAGAGCCTCGTCCAGGCCGCCTCCGGCGTCGTGGGCGTGGGCGTGTGCGCCCTGTTCGCCCGGGTCACCGGTGAGGCCCTGGACTACTACGTCCCCGGGTTCTGGATCAACACGGTCTCGTTCGTGGGCCTGGGGATCTCGCTGCTGGCCGGCTGGCCGCTGCTCGGTGTCTTCTACGGCTACATCCGCGGGGAGGGCACGCAGTGGCGCGACGTCCCGGTGCGCCGCCGGGCCTACCGGGTGGCCACGATGATGCTCATGGCCCTGTTCGCCGCGCGGCTGCTCGTGCAGGTGCCGCTGTACTTCGCGGAGAACCTCACCGGGCTGGGCGTGGCCCGGCTCGTCATGGGAGTGCCCCTGTACGCGCTGACCCTGTGGCTCGCCTGGCTGGTCTCCCGGCCGCCGGAGCAGATCGCCGCCGAGGAGGACGACCCCCGCTGAGGACGGCCGGGGTCGTCCTCAGCCGCAGGCCCCGCCGGGCTCAGGCCTCGTGCGGCTCGCGCTGGTCGGCGGTCGTGAACATCGCGCGCAGCTGTCCCTCGCCCGCGGCGGTGGAGACGAAGAAGAGCTGGTCCGCGCCCTCGAGCACGTCGTCCCCGGACGGGGTGATCGGCACGCCGTCGCGCAGGATCGCCACGAGGGTCACGTCCGGGGGCCACGGCACCTGGGAGACCATCGAGGCGATGACCGGGTGCTCGTGCGGGACGGTGTAGGCGGCCAGCGTGGCCCCGCCGGTCTGCAGGGTCAGCAGGCGCACGACGTCGCCCACCTCCACGGCCTCCTCCACGAGCGCGGTCATCAGCCGCGGCGTGGACACGGCGACGTCCACGCCCCACGCGTCGTCGAAGAGCCACTCGTTCTTGGGGTTGTTGACCCGGCCCACCGTGCGGGGCACCCCGAACTCGCTGCGGGCGAGCAGGGAGACCACGAGGTTCGCCTTGTCGTCGCCCGTGGCGGCGACCACGACGTCGGTCTCCTCCAGGCCGCCCTCCCGCAGGGTCGAGAGCTCGCAGGCGTCCCCGATGATCCACTGGGCGCCGCGCAGGTCGGAGCGCCCGATCACCTCGGGCTTCTCGTCGAAGATCACCACCTCGTGGTGGTGGGTGAGCAGCTCCCGGGCGATCGAGGCGCCCACGGCGCCCGCGCCCACGACGACCACGCGCATCAGTTGCCTCCCGGGTAGCTGCGGTCGGGCTCCGGCGCGTCCCCCGCCTCCCGGCGCAGGGAGTTGGCGAAGTCCAGCACCTCAGGATCGGGCGGGCGGGCGAGGATGCGGGAGACCGCCTCGACCTCGCCCGTGCGCATCATGGCGTGCACCACGTCCCCCTGCTGGTAGCTCGTGTCCGGGCCGGGCAGCACGCCCTCGCCGAAGCGCGTCACGAAGGCCACGCGCACGCCGGCGGCCTCCTCGATCGCCTCGAGGTGCAGGCCCGACCACGAGTCGTCGAGGGAGAGCTCGCCGAGCTGCAGCCGGCCCGAGGCCTCCCGGAAGTCCGCGGTGATCGACTGCTCGGGCAGGATCCGGCGCAGCGCCTGGTCGGCGCTCCAGCGCACGGCGGCCACGGTGGGGATGCCCAGGCGCTGGTAGAACTCCGCGCGCGAGGGGTCGTAGATGCGGGCCACCACGTGACGGACCTTGAACGTCTCGCGCGCGACCCGGGCCGCGATGATGTTGGAGTTGTCCCCGCTCGAGACCGCCGCGAACGCGTAGGCCTCCTCGATCCCGGCCCGGCGCAGGACCTCGCGGTCGAAGCCGAGGCCGGTGACCTTCTTGCCCTCGAACGACTTGCGCAGCCGCCGGAAGGCCCGGTCGTCCTGGTCGATCACCGCGACGGTGTGCCCCGCGTCCTCGAGGGCGTGGGCGACCATCACGCCGACGCGCCCCACTCCCATGATCACGAAATGCGCCATGCTCTCAGCCTAGGCCACACCGGGCGGCGCACCGGGCCGCAGCGGGCGGTGCACCTCACGCCCGGCCCGGCGGACAATCGGGACCGGACGGACTACCGTGGGGAGCCGTGCAGAGCATTCCCGGGGCCCTCCGCCGCGCAGTCGTCGGCAAGCCCATCCACAACGAGCGGTTCAACGACGCCGTGCTGCCCAAGCGCACGGCGCTGCCGGTGTTCTCGGCGGACGCGCTGTCCTCGGTCGCGTACGCCCCGGACGAGATCATCCTCACGCTCGCCCTGGCGGGGACCACCGCGGTCGCCGTCTCCCCGTGGGTCGGCCTGGCCGTGCTCGTGGTGCTCGCCGTGGTCATCGCCGCCTACCGGCAGAACGTGCGCGCCTACCCCTCCGGCGGCGGGGACTACGAGATCGTCTCCAAGAACCTCGGCCGCACCGCGGGCGTCGGCGTCGGCGCGGCCCTGATGGCCGACTACGTGCTCGTCGTGGCGGTGTCCATGGCCACCGCGGCGCAGTACGTCTCGGCCGCGCTGCCCGGCCTGGCCGAGCGGCGGGTGGAGCTCGCGGTCGCCGGGATCCTGCTGGTCGGGCTGCTCAACCTGCGCGGGCTCGCGTTCATGGGCCGGGCCTCCGCCGTGCCCACCTACTTCTTCCTCGCCGTCCTCGCCGCGCTCCTGCTCGCGGGCCTCGGCCAGGACCTCGCGGGGTCCCTGGGCGACGCCCCCAGCGCCGACCGGGAGGTCCTCCCGTCCGCCGGCTTCGACGCGGGCCTGACGGGGCTGGCGGGGGGGCTGCTGGTGCTCCGGGCCTTCTCCTCCGGGGCCGTGGCGCTGACCGGCGTCGAGACCATCACCAACTCCGTGCCCTACTTCCGCAAGCCCCGCGCGGCCAACGCCGCCGCCACCCTCGGCGTGCTCGGCGCGCTCTCGGCGGCCACGCTCGCGGGGGTCATGTACCTGGCGGACCGCACCGGCGTCGTCGTCGTCGGCAACCCGGAGGAGCAGCTGCTCGTCGACGGCAGGCTCCCGGACCCCGGCTTCTTCCAGGACCCCGTCCTGGGCCAGCTCGCCAAGACCGTCTTCGGCACCGACTCGCTGTGGTTCTACGTGCTCGTGGCCGCCACCGTCGGCGTGCTGGTGCTCGCCGCCAACACCGCCTTCTCCGGGTTCCCCACGCTGGCGTCCCGCCTGGCCCGTGACGCCTTCCTGCCCCGGCAGCTGCAGGCGCGCGGCGACCGCTTCGCCTTCACCAACGGCATCCTGCTGCTGCTGCTCGTCGCCGTGGTGCTCACCGTGGCGTTCGGCGCCAACGTCAACAGCCTGATCCAGCTCTACATCGTGGGGGTGTTCGTCTCCTTCACCCTCACCCAGGCCGGCATGGTCCGGCACTGGGCGCGGGTCCGGCGGACGCGGCCGCACCCCGGGGTGCGCCGCGAGCTGTTCGGCCGCCGCGCGGTGGCGATGATCGCGTTCGTGCTGTGCGCGGCCGTGCTCGTGGTCGTGCTCGTGACCAAGCTCACCCAGGGCGCCTGGATCACCATCGTGGCGATCCTGGTGCTCAGCGCCGCCATGGCGGGCGTCCGCCGGCACTACGACGCCGTGGACGCCGAACTCGCCCTCCAGCCCGACTCCCCGGTGCGGGCCCTGCCCTCCCGGGTGCACGCCATCATCTACGTCTCCTCCGTGCGCAAGCCCCTCATGCGCGCCCTCGCCTACGCCCGGGCCTCCCGGCCCTCGACCCTCGAGGCCGTGGTCGTGGACACCAACGCCGCGACCACCCGGCGGATCCTCGACGAGTGGCAGCGCCTCGAGATCCCGGTGCCCGTCACCGTGCTCAACGCCCCGTACCGGGACACCATCGGCCCCGTCGTCGACCACGTGCGCGGGGTCCGCCGCAAGTCCCCGCGGGACCTGGTCGTGGTGTACCTGCCCGAGTACGTCGTGCGCCACCGCTGGGAGCGGCTGCTGCACAACCAGGCGATCCGGCCCCTGCGCGCCCGCCTGCACCAGGAGCGCGGGGTCATGACGGCCTCCGTGCCCTGGCACCTGTCCACCGCCGCCGGCCACGACGTCGGCCCCGAGTCCGCCCCCGCCCCCGAGCAGAGAGCCTCCCGCCCGTGACCTCCCCGCACCCCCCGGCCCCGGCCGGTCCCGACGAGCTCGAGCTGCGGCTCGGGCCCATCGCCCACGGCGGCCACACCGTGGCCCGCACCGGCGAGGGCCGCGTGGTCTTCGTCCGCCACGGCCTGCCCGGCGAGCTGGTCCGGGTCCGGCTCACGGAGGCCGGGCCCGACGCCCGCTTCTGGCGCGGCGACGTCGTGGCGGTCCTGGAGGGCGACGCCGGGCGCCGCGACCGGCACGTCTGGGCGCCGGCCGACTCCCTGCTGACCTGGGGGCGCGGCGAGCCGCCCGTGGGCGGGGCGGAGTTCGGCCACGCCGAGCTCGCGCTCCAGCGCCGGCTCAAGGCGGACGTGGTCGCCGAGCAGCTCGCCCGCCTCGCCGGGCTCGAGACCGGTGTCGACGTCGAGGCGATGCCTGGGGAGGACCCCCAGGGCCTGGGCTGGCGCACCCGCGCGCACTTCGCCGTCGACGCCGCAGGACGGATCGGGATGCACCCCCACCGCAGCGCGGAGGTCGTGCCGGTCGACCGCTTCCCGCTCGCCGTCCCGGCCCTCGACGGCCTGCGCCTGGCGGAGCTCGACCTGCGGGGCGTGGAGCGCGTGGACGTCGCGGCCCCGGCCGACGGCGGGACGCCCCTCGTCCACCTAAGTCTGGCCGCCGGGGCCGACGAGCCCCGGCTGCGCCGGGAGCTGGCCCGCCTCGCCGCGGACCGGGACGTGTCCGTGACCGCCCGCGCCGACGGCGCCCGGGAGCTCGGGACGTGGGCGGGCCGGCCCTCCGTCATCGAGCACGCCGGCGCCCACCGGTGGGAGGTCTCGGCCGAGGGCTTCTGGCAGATCCACCGCAGCGCCCCGGGGCTGCTGCTCGGGGCGGTCCCGGAGGCGGCCGGCGCCCGCCCCGGGGAGCACGCCCTCGACCTGTACGCGGGCGCCGGGCTGTTCACGGCGGCGCTCGCGGACGCGGTCGGCGACGCCGGGTCCGTGGTCGCGGTCGAGGGCTCGCCGGTCACGAGCGCCGACGCCCGGCGCACCTTCGCCGGGCGCTCCACGGTGCGGGTGGAGCGCGGCAGCGTCGACAAGGTCGCGGCCCGGCTGTGGCCGGGGGCCGCCGCACCGTCCCGCGGGCGCCGCCGCCCGGCGTCCGGCAGGGCCGCCGCCCGCCCGGACGTCGTGGTGCTGGACCCGCCCCGGGCGGGTGCCGGACGGGTCGTCGTGGACCAGCTCGTGGCCCTGGCGCCGCGCCGGATCGCCTACCTCGCCTGCGACCCGGCGACCCTGGCGCGCGACCTCGGCCGGTTCCGCCGCGCCGGGTGGACGGTGCGGCAGGTGCGCGCCTTCGACATGTACCCGAACACCCACCACGTCGAGACCCTGGCGGTCCTGGAGCCCTGACCGGCGCGGCACGTCCGGATGTGTCGGTGGCGGGAGCGCTCCTCGGAAGTGGGCGGGTGCACAGCGGCTACACTGACAGGTGACTGTTCGCGGGAGAACCCACGGCACTGTGCCGGGCTCCTCCCACGGGCGTTTCCAAGACGGTGGCGAGAGGAGTTCCACGCACATGAGCACAGTGGACAGCTTCGGAGCCAAGGGCGTTCTCGACGTCAAAGGCACCGAATACGAGATTTTCCGACTGAACACGCTGGAGGGTGCACAGAAGCTCCCGTACAGCCTGAAGGTTCTGCTCGAGAACCTGTTGCGCACCGAGGACGGCGCCAACATCACCTCCGAGCACATCGAGGCCCTGGCCGACTGGGACCCGGAGGCCGAGCCGAGCATCGAGATCCAGTTCACCCCGGGCCGCGTGATCATGCAGGACTTCACCGGCGTGCCCTGCATCGTCGACCTCGCCACGATGCGCGAGGCCGTCGCGGACCTCGGGGGCGACCCCGCCCGCGTGAACCCGCTCGCCCCGGCCGAGCTCGTGATCGACCACTCCGTGCAGATCGACTCCTTCGGGACCTCGGACTCCATCGGCATCAACATGGACATCGAGTACCAGCGCAACGGCGAGCGGTACCAGTTCCTGCGCTGGGGCCAGACCGCCTTCGACGACTTCAAGGTCGTCCCCCCGGGCATGGGCATCGTCCACCAGGTCAACATCGAGAACCTGGCCCGCGTCGTGATGACCCGGGAGGTCGACGGCGTGCTGCGCGCCTACCCGGACACGTGCGTGGGCACCGACTCGCACACCACCATGGAGAACGGCCTGGGCGTGCTCGGCTGGGGCGTGGGCGGCATCGAGGCCGAGGCCGCGATGCTCGGCCAGCCCATCTCGATGCTGATCCCGCGCGTGGTCGGCTTCAAGCTGACCGGCCAGATCCCGGCCGGTGCCACCGCCACCGACGTGGTGCTGACCATCACCGAGATGCTCCGCGAGCACGGCGTGGTCGGCAAGTTCGTCGAGTTCTACGGCGAGGGCGTCGGCGCGGTGCCCCTGGCCAACCGCGCGACCATCGGGAACATGAGCCCCGAGTTCGGCTCGACCGCCGCGATCTTCCCGATCGACGAGGTCACCCTGGAGTACCTGCGCCTGACCGGGCGCACCGACGAGCAGGTCGCGCTCGTCGAGGCGTACGTCAAGGAACAGGGGATGTGGCACGACCCGTCCGAGGAGATCGCGTTCTCCGAGTACCTCGAGCTGGACCTCTCCACGGTGGTGCCCTCCATCTCGGGTCCCAAGCGCCCGCAGGACCGGATCGCGCTCACCGAGGCGAAGGCCCAGTTCCACGAGGACATCAAGAACTACGCCACCCACGTCGACGAGGACGTCACCGCCGGCAACTCCGCCGACGACGCCTCCGCCCAGTCGTTCCCGGCCTCCGACGCCCCGGCCTACAGCCCGGGGGACAGCCAGGACGAGGAGGACCGCCCGCGCGAGCACCACGCCCACGTCGAGGACGGCCGCCCGACCAAGCAGGTCCCCGTGAGCATGCCCGACGGCCGGGAGTTCGAGCTCGACCACGGCGCGGTCTCGATCGCCTCGATCACCTCCTGCACCAACACCTCCAACCCGTCGGTCATGATGGCCGCGGCGGTGCTGGCGCGCAACGCCGTCGAGAAGGGCCTGAAGGCGAAGCCGTGGGTCAAGACCTCGATCGCCCCGGGCTCCAAGGTCGTCACCGACTACTACGAGAAGTCCGGTCTGGTCCCGGCGCTGGAGGAGCTCGGCTTCTTCATCGTGGGCTACGGCTGCACCACCTGCATCGGCAACTCGGGTCCGCTGGAGGAGGAGATCTCCCAGGCGATCCAGGACAACGACCTGGCCGTGACCTCGGTGCTCTCCGGCAACCGCAACTTCGAGGGCCGGATCAACCCGGACGTGAAGATGAACTACCTGGCGTCCCCGCCGCTGGTCATCGCCTACGCCCTGGCCGGCAACATGGACTTCGACTTCGAGTCCGAGCCCCTGGGCCAGGACGCGGACGGCAACGACGTGTTCCTCAAGGACATCTGGCCGGACGCCACCGAGGTGCAGAAGATCATCGACGCGTCCATCGACACGGAGATGTTCACCCGCGAGTACGGGGCCATCTTCGACGGCGACGAGCGCTGGCAGAACCTGGACACCCCCACCGGCAAGACGTTCGAGTGGAACCCGCAGTCCACCTACGTCCGCAAGCCCCCGTACTTCGAGGGCATGACGATGGAGACGACCCCGGTCGAGGACATCACGGGCGCCCGCGTGCTGCTGAAGCTGGGCGACTCGGTCACCACCGACCACATCTCCCCGGCGGGCTCCTTCAAGTCCGACACCCCGGCCGGCAAGTACCTCATCGAGAACGGTGTCGAGCGCAAGGACTTCAACTCCTACGGCTCGCGCCGCGGCAACCACGAGGTCATGATCCGCGGCACCTTCGCCAACATCCGGATCAAGAACCAGCTCCTCGACGGCGTGGAGGGCGGCTACACCCGCGACTTCACCCAGGAGGGCGGTCCGCAGGCCGCCGTGTACGACGCCTCGGTGAACTACCAGGAGGCCGGCGTCCCGCTGGTCGTGCTGGGCGGCAAGGAGTACGGCTCCGGGTCCTCGCGCGACTGGGCCGCGAAGGGCACCTCCCTGCTGGGCGTCAAGGCCGTCATCGCCCGGAGCTACGAGCGCATCCACCGCTCGAACCTGATCGGCATGGGCGTGCTGCCGCTGCAGTTCCCGGCCGGGGAGTCCGCCGACTCCCTGGGCCTGGACGGCACCGAGACCTTCGACATCCAGGGGGTGACCGGGCTCAACGAGGGCAGCATCCCGAAGACGCTGCGGGTCACCGCCACGCAGGAGGGCGGCTCCACCGTCGAGTTCGACGCGGACCTGCGCATCGACACGCCGGGCGAGGCGGACTACTACCGCAACGGCGGCATCCTGCAGTACGTGCTGCGGCAGATCGCCAAGTAGCCCCCCGGGCGCGCGACGGCGCGCCGGGGAGCACGGGCGACCACCCGCCCGGTCCTGATCCAGGACGCACGAGGGGCCCGGTCCGGGAACGGACCGGGCCCCTCCGTGTCGACCGGGGGTGTCGGGGCGAGCGAGTAGGATCGGGAGGACGTGCCGCCCCGGCGACCCCGGAAACGGCACGGCCGACCACGACGCCGAGGAATGCGGGAGGAAGCATGAGCGTGCTGGAACGGGTCTCCGGGCCCGAGGACCTCGCGGGGCTGACCCGCGCGGAGCTGACCGAGCTGTCCGCCGAGATCCGCGACTTCCTCGTCACCCACGTCTCCGCGACCGGCGGGCACCTCGGCCCGAACCTGGGCGTCGTGGAGCTGACCATGGCGGTGCACCGGGTCTTCGACTCGCCCCGGGACTCCGTGGTCTTCGACACCGGCCACCAGTCCTACGTCCACAAGCTGCTCACCGGCCGCAAGAACTTCTCGACCCTGCGCCAGGAGGGCGGGCTCGCCGGCTACCCGGACCGCGCGGAGTCCGTGCACGACATCGTCGAGTCCTCGCACGCGTCGTCCTCCCTGTCCTGGGCGGACGGCATCTCCCGCGGCTACGCGATGACCGGGCAGAGCGACCGGCACACGGTCGTGCTCGTCGGCGACGGCGCGCTCACCGGCGGGATGGCCTGGGAGGCGGTCAATAACATCGCCTCCGACCGCGACCGCAAGGTCGTGATCGTGGTCAACGACAACGGCCGCTCCTACGCCCCCACGGTGGGCGGGTTCGCCAACCACCTGGCCGAGCTGCAGGCGAGCGTGCAGCAGGGCGTGGACGCCGTGCGCACCGACCGGCGCTACGAGCAGACCCTCGAGTCCGTGAAGAGCCTGCTCCAGCACTCCGGGCCCGTGGGCGAGATGCTCTACCGCGGCCTGCACGGGATGAAGCAGGGCCTCAAGGACGTCGTGGTCCCGCAGGGCATCTTCGAGGACCTCGGCATGAAGTACGTGGGTCCCGTGGACGGCCACGACCTGGAGGCCGTCGAGCAGGCGCTGAGCAACGCGAAGAACTACGGCGGGCCCGTCATCGTGCACGCCATCACGGAGAAGGGCCACGGGTACGCGCCCGCGATCGCCAACGAGGACGACCAGTTCCACGCCGTGGGGGTCATTGACCCCGTCACGGGCCGCTCCACCGCGACGAGCTCCGAGCGCAGCTGGACGGCGGTGTTCCGCGACGAGATCGCCCGAATCGCCGACGAGCGCGAGGACGTCGTCGGCATCACCGGGGCCATGCTCATCCCCGTGGGGCTGCAGAAGATGCAGGCGGCCCACCCGGACCGGGTCGTGGACGTCGGGATCGCCGAGCAGCACGCCATCGCGATGGCCGCCGGCATGGCCTACGGCGGACTGCACCCCGTGGTCGCCCTCTACGCCACGTTCCTCAACCGCGGCTTCGACCAGCTGCTCATGGACGTGGCCCTGCACCGGGCCGGTGTCACGGTGGTCCTGGACCGGGCCGGGGTGACCGGACCGGACGGGCCGAGCCACCACGGCATGTGGGACCTCGCCCTGCTCCAGATCGTGCCCGGGCTGCACCTCGCGGCCCCCCGCGACGAGCCGACCCTCGCCGAGGAGCTGCGCGAGGCCGTGGCCGTCGACGACGCCCCCACCGTCATCCGCTACCCCAAGGGCTCCGTGGGCACCCCCGTGCCGGCCGTCGAACGGCTGGCCGACGGCGTGGACGTCCTCGCCCGCCGCGGCGGGGAGGGCGGCACCGCGGGCGCCCGCCGCGACGTGTTGCTCGTCTCCGTCGGCGCCATGAGCGGCCTCGCCCTGGACGTCGCGGACCGGCTGGAGGCCCACGGGGTGTCCTCCACGGTCGTGGACCCCCGGTGGGTGCTCCCGGTGCCCGGGTCGGTCATCGAGCTCGCCGCCCAGCACCGGATCGTGGTCGTGCTCGAGGACGGCGTGCGCGCCGGCGGGATCGGCTCCCGGATCCGGCAGGAGATGCGCGCGGCCGGGGTCGACACCGCCCTCAACGAGGTCGGCCTGCCGACGCAGTTCCTCGTGCACGGCTCCCGCTCCCAGGTGCTGGCCCGGGTGGGCCTGACCGCCCAGCGGGTGGCCCAGGACACGCTGGCCTCCGTGCTCGGCACCCGGGTGCCCTACGCCCGTCCGGTCGAGACGGACGAGGCCGAGGTCCTCCCGGACACCGCCGGCGACGCCCGGGGAGCCTCCCTGCCGCGGTCGCGCCGCAACTGACCGGTCTCAGCCCAGGACGACCCGGCCCTCCCGGACGGACACCGGGTACGGCGTGAGGCCGGTCCGGGCGGGTCCGCCCCGGACCTCGCCCGTGGCGAGGTCGAACTGCGACGCGTGGCACGGGCAGACGTAGAGCTGGTCCTCGGGGACCACCATGCAGCCCTGGTGGGGACAGACGGGGGAGAACGCGACGACCGTGTCCTCGGCGGGCCGACCCACCACCGCCTGGACGCCGTCCTGGTCCACCTTGACGCCGGAGCCGACGGGCACGTCCTCGGCCGGGCCCGCGTCCAGGGTCTTCGCGGGGCCGGCGGCGTCCTGCGCCCCCGTCTCGCCGGCGCCGCACGCGCTCAGCGCCACGACCGAGCCGAGACCCGCGCAGGCCACCCCCAGCACCCCGCGCCGGGGAAGATCGGGCGGAGCGGTCGGGGGAACGGGCGCGGTCATGGCGGTCCTCTCGTCGGCGGTCCTGGGCTTCCGCCGCCAGTCTAGGCGTCGGGCGGGCCCGGCCCGGGCCCGCCCGACGCCGGGCGGTCCCGGCGCCGCGGGTGATCGCTCTCAGCGGAGCCGCACGGCAGCGGTGTCGGCCGCACCGGTTCATCAGTAGGATGATGGTCACAACAGACACCGGGGACGAGCCGTGCACCAGTGGCTCCGACCCGTTCCCGGCGGCAGCGCCGGGACGGACGGAAGGACAGCACCATGATCAAGCGACTCATCTTCGTGACCGGTTTCGGCGCCGGCTTCGTGGTCGGCTCGGCCTCGGGCCGCAAGAGCTACGAGGCCCTGAAGCAGAACGCCCTGAAGACCTGGCAGGACCCCAAGGTCCAGGAGAAGGTCTCCGAGGGCACCGACTGGGTCAAGTCGGAGGTGCCCGTGGTCGGCGGCAAGCTCGCCGACTCCGCCAAGAAGGCCGCCGACACCGTGGGCACCAAGGCCTCCGACGCGTCCTCGAGCGTGAAGGGCAAGGTCTCCGGTTCCTCGGGCGGGACGGACTCCTCGGACGCCGCGACCTCCTCCACGGGCTTCGCGGACCTGCAGACGGCGAAGCCGGTCACCCCGGAGAGCCCCATGGACCCGGCCGAGCCGCACCCGGCCCCCGGCGACACCCAGCACTGATCCGCGGCATCCCCGCGCGACGGGCCCCGGCCGACGGCCGGGGCCCGTCGTCGTGCCGCGCCCGCTCCCAGGCTGGCGGGTGACCCCGGCCGTGGCCGCCGGCGCGCCCGGGGGCGGCAGTCAGGCGGCGGGGAGGTCCTGGCCGCCGCCCGGGGCGTGCTCGGCCTGACGTGCGGCCCGCTTGAGGGCCCGCAGCTCCCGCCACGCGGAGCCGAGCACGGGCGCGGTCAGCTCCACCTGCCACGGGCGGGCGCCGAGGTCCCGCAGCCGGTCGGCCACGGCATGGTCGGCGGTGCTCTTGGGCGGCTGCCAGCAGAAGCGCCGCAGGTGCTCCGGGGTCAGCAGGTTCTCGGTCGGCAGCCCGTGCTCCTCGGCGAGCTCGGTCACCGCCGGCTTGAGGACCTTCAGCCGGGCGGCGGCCTCCGGCCGCTTGACCTCCCAGGCCTTCACGGGGGGCAGCGCGTCGGAGCGCACGGTGACCGGGACGAGATCCGTGGCGTTGCGGGCCTCCGCGATCGCCCGCAGCCACCGGGGGGCCTCCCGCGCGGCCTGGCGGCCGTGGAACCCCGGGGTGGCCAGCAGCTGCGGCACGGTCCGGGGCATGGCGGAGGCGGCCGCCACGAGGGCGGCGTCCGGCAGCAGCCGGCTGGGGGAGAGGTCCTTGTACTGGGCCAGCCGCTCGCGCTCCTCCCACAGCAGGCGCAGCGCGGTGAGCTGGCGGCGGCCCTTGACCTTGTTGATCCCGGACGTCCTGCGCCACGGGTCCTTGCGCGGCGGCGCGGGCGGAGCGGTGCGCACGGCCTCGAACTCCTGCAGGGCCCACTCCAGCTTGCCCTGCTCCCGCAGCAGCTCCTCCATCGCCCAGCGCAGCGGGATGAGCATCTCCACGTCGAGCGCCGCGTAGTTGAGCCAGTCCCGGGGCAGGGGTCGCTTGGACCAGTCGACGGCGGAGTGCTCCTTCGCCAGCGTGTACCCCAGCAGCTCCTCCGTCTCGGCGGCCAGGCCGACCCGCGGCAGCCCGGCGATGCGCCCGCCCAGCTCGGTGTCGAAGAGCCGGTCCGGCTCCATGTCCAGCGCCCGCAGCGAGGGCAGGTCCTGGGTCGCGGCGTGCAGCACCCACTCGACGCCGGAGAGCGCCTCGCCCAGCACGGCCAGGGAACCGGTGGCCTCCGGGTCGATCAGCACGGTGCCCACGCCCTCACGGCGCAACTGCACGAGGAAGGCGCGCTGCCCGTAGCGGAAGCCGGAGGCGCGCTCGGTGTCGATCGCGGCCGGGCCCGTGCCCCGGGCGACCGCGTCGGCGGCCCGCTCGAGCCCCGCCACGGTGTCGATGACGGGCGGGATCCCGTCGAACGGGGCCGCGAGGTGGACGCTGTCGGGGATCTCGTAGTCCTCGAAGCCGGCGAGCACCGGGGTCGAGGGCTCGTCGGGCGCGGATCGGCGGTCGGCTGGGCTGGTCAAGGAGCGTCTTCGATTCTGTGTCGGCCCCGGCGGGGCGCGGTCGGTTCGGTGGTCAGCGGCGCGGGTGCAGCACGGTCACGCCGCGCGGGTAGGGCGGCAGGCCGGCGAACGCGCAGACCGTGTCCGCCCAGGCGGCGAGGTGGGGCTCCACGTCGGGCCCGTCCGGCGTCCAGGACGCCCGCAGCTCGACGTCGGCCCCCTCGGCCTGGTCGCCCAGGCTCCCGAAGCCCTCGGCGAGGACCCGGGACGCGGTGCCGCCCTCCCGAGAATATCCGGCCCGGTGGCGATCCAGGGCCTCGAGCAGACGGGACCAGGCCAGCACGCCCGCCGTGTCGTCGCAGCCGATCTCCCGGTCCGCGGCGGCCCGGGCCCAGGTGACGATGCGGAAGGGCCCGCCCCACGCCTCCGGCTCGGACGGGTCGTACAGGAGCACGAAGCGCCCCGTGGCCAGCTCGTCGTCCGGTCCCCGGGCACCGGGCTCCGCGCTCGGGAACGGTGCGCCCGCCCGGGGCACGACCACCACCCCGGGCGCCGGGGCGTCGAGCAGGTCCGGCCGCCGCACCTCCGCCCGCACCGCGGCGGCGAACGGGGCCAGGTGCGTGGGCGCGGGGATCTCGGTGAGCTCGACACCCGCCCGGTACGGGGTGCGGCGCAGGTGGCCCAGGGCCTCATGGAAGTCCTGGGACATCCCTGACAGGTCGTTCACGGAGCTCACACTGGAAGGGTAGGCCGTCCGGGCGCCCGCGTGGCCCGTGCCACGCCGCGGGACCGCCGGCGGCGTGCCGGCGCGGGCACCGGTCCGCTCGTCCCCGGCTCCCCGTCCCGGTCGTCCCGGTCAGGACGCCGGGGCCAGCCGGACGGAGACGGAGTTGATGCAGTACCGGAGGTCGGTGGGGGTGGGGAAGCCCTCCCCGCCGAAGACGTGGCCCATGTGGGAGTCGCAGGTGGCGCAGCGCACCTCCACGCGCTCCATGCCCATGGCGGTGTCCTTGATGTAGCGCACCCGGTCCTCCGCCAGGGGGGCGTAGAACGACGGCCAGCCGCAGTGGGAGTCGAACTTCGTCTCGGAGCGGAACAGCTCCGCCCCGCACGCGCGGCACTCGTAGACGCCCTCGGTCTTCGTGTCCCAGTACTCGCCCGTGAAGGGCCGTTCCGTGCCGGCCTCCCGCAGCACGTGGTACTCCTCGGGGGACAGGATCGAGCGCCAGTCCTCCTCGGTCCGTCCGCCGGGCTCGGGCCGGTCGTCGTGCCTGGTGGTCTCGCTCATGGTGTCGTCCTCCGGGATCTCGTCGGTGCTGGTGAACTGGTGGGTGTTCCGCTCGGCGGCGCACCGCCCGGGCGGTGCGCCCCGGTGCCGGGGACGGCACCCGGAGCTCCCGGCATGGACAACGACGTGCCTCCCCCGGTTATGCCCGCGGCTCGTGGGAGACTGGGGGACATGCCTCGACGCTTCCTCCCGGCGCCCGCCGCACCCGCTCCCGCGACGGCACCCGCTCCCGCGACGGCGTGGGCGCGCGGCGCGGTGGTCGGCGCCGCCGTCACCGTGGGCGCCGCCTCCCTGACCTTCGGCCTGTCCAGCGCCGCCGCGGCCTACTTCGCCCGCCAGGTCGTGGTCCCCCCGAAGTACCGCTCCGAGGACCTGCCGATCCTCGGACTCACCCGCACCGGGGAGGACGGGGACCCTGCCGCGACGACCCTCGTGAAGCTGCCGGCCACGGTCGACACGACGGTCTCCGGCACCTACAGCCTGCGCTTCGACGGCGGCCGGGGCCACGCCCGGATCGGGGCCATCCGCTCGTACTCCCCGCAGGAGGGGACCGTGACCCGGGTGGTCGAGGAGGTCTACACGGGGGAGCTGGCGAAGGCCTCCCGCGGCTTCTGGTCCGGGACCGTCTATCCGGACCCCGGCGCCGCCGGGCTGCCCTTCGAGGAGGTCGAGATCCCCATCGAGGTCGGTCCCGCGCCCTGCTGGGTGGTGCCCGCCGAGGGCGGTCCCACGCCCGAGGGCGAGCGACCGCGGGAGTTCCCGGGACCCTGGGCGATCATGGTGCACGGGCGCGGGGCCAGCCGGATGGAGACGGTCCGCGCCGTGCCGGTGGCCCGGGAGCTCGGGCTGACCTCCCTGCTGATCTCCTACCGCAACGACCGCGAGGCCCCGCCCACCCACGACTTCCGCTACGGGCTGGGCTTCACGGAGTGGAAGGACGTGCAGACGGCGATCAGCTACGCCAAGTCCCGCGGCGCCACGCAGATCGTGCTCTTCGGCTGGTCCATGGGCGGGGCCATCTCCCTGCAGACGGCGGACCTCTCGTTCTACCGGGACGACATCGCGGCCCTCGTGCTGACCGGTCCGGTCGTGGACTGGTTCGAGCTGATCGCCCACCACTCCCGGTCCCGGCGCATCCCCTCCGGGATCGGGATGCTGGCCACGAACCTGATCTCGCACCCGGCGGGGCGGATGCTGACCGGCCTCGCCGCGCCGGTGGACCTGAAGGCCCTCGACTGGCTCTCCCGCAACGAGCACCTGCGCACGCCCACCCTGGTCCTGCACTCCCTGGACGACGAGTTCGTCCCGGCCGCCAGCTCCCGCCGGCTCGCGGAGCTGAACCGGCTGGTGGAGTTCGTGCCGTTCACCCGGGCCCGGCACACCAAGGAGTGGAACGTGGACCCGCAGCGGTGGGAGGACGCGGTGCGGCGCTGGCTGCCGGCCCGGCTGGCGCAGGACGCACGGTCGGCCGGGGGAGCCGGGGTGCTGCGGCGCTGAGCCCGGTCAGGACCGCAGCCCGGCCGTGCGCCCGCCCGTGAGCCGCAGCAGCTCGGCCGGCGCCAGCTCGACGTCGAGGCCGCGCCGCCCGCCGGAGACCAGCACCGTGGGCCACGCGAGCGCCGAGTCGTCCAGCAGCGTGGGAGAAGGGGTCTTCTGGCCCAGCGGCGAGATCCCGCCGACCACGTAGCCGGTGCGCCGCTCGGCGAGCCGGGGCTCGGCGAGCGCGGCCCTCTTCCAGCCCAGGGCGGCCGCGGCGGCGCGCACGGACAGCCGGGCGGAGACGGGCAGGACCGCCACCGCCCAGTCGCGCTCGTGGACGAGCATCAGCGTCTTGAACACCTGGCCCGGATCGCGGCCCAGGGCGGCGGCGGCCTCCAGGCCGAAGGAGGCCGCCGCGGGGTCGTGCTCGTACTCGTGCCGGGAGTAGGCCACGTGCTCGCGCTCCAGGAGCGCGACCGCCGCGGTGGGGCCGGCGCCGCGCGTGGTCCTGGCCACGGCCGGGCGCTCAGGCGCCCTGGAGCTCGCGGACGCGGCGCTTGACCCGCCCGAGCATCGCCGACATCCCGCGCATGCGCAGCGGGGAGACGAGCTGGGTCAGGCCGAAGCGCTCCGGCAGGTCGTCCGGGATCTCCAGGACCTGCCGGGCGGGCAGACCGTCGAGGCCCTCGTGCAGGATCGAGGCGAACCCGCGGGTCGTGGGCGCCTCGGCCGGCGCCGAGAAGAACAGGCGCACCGGGGTCTCGGGGCCCGGCTCGGCGCCGTCGTCCCACTCCACGGCCAGGAACAGCGGCGACTGGCACTCGACGACCTGCTCCAGCTCCTCCGGGTGCTCGCCCAGCCGGGCCGGCAGCTCCGGGAGGGAGCGGGAGAACTCGAGCAGCAGCTGCAGCTTGTCCTCCTCCGGGACCGCGGTGAAGTCCTCCACGAGCTCCTCGAGCTGGGTCGGGAGGGCCCCGCTCACCGGGCCGCTCCCGGGACCTCGCCGCGCTCCTCGCCGAGCACGATCGGCACCCGCACGGAGTTGCCCCACTCGGTCCACGAGCCGTCGTAGTTGCGGACCTTCTCGTAGCCGAGCAGGTACTTCAGCACGAACCACGTGTGGCTGGAGCGCTCGCCGATGCGGCAGTAGGCGATGATGTCGTCGTCCTCGGCGAGGCCGACCTCGTCGCGGTAGACGGCCTCCAGCTCCTCGCGGGAGCGGAACCGGGCGTCCTCGGCGGCGGCCCGGGCCCACGGCACGGAGGCCGCGGTCGGGATGTGCCCGCCGCGCAGCGTGCCCTCCTGCGGGTACTCGGCCATGTGGGTGCGCTCGCCGGTGTACTCCGGCAGGGAGCGGACGTCGATCAGCGGCTGCTCGCCGAGGTGGGCGAGCACGTCCTCCTGGAAGGCGCGGGCGCGGGCGTCGTCGCGCTCGACCACCGGGTAGTCCGCGCGCTCGGGCACGACCTTGTCGGTGGACAGCTCGCGGCCCTCGGCGATCCACTTGTCCCGCCCGCCGTTCATCAGCCGCACGTCCGGGTGGCCGAACAGCTCGAACACCCACAGGGCGTAGGCGGCCCACCAGTTGGACTTGTCCCCGTAGACGACGACGGTGGTGTCGCGGGAGATGCCCTTGCGGGACATCAGCTCGGCGAACCCGGCGCCGTCCACGTAGTCGCGGGTGTCGGGACGGTTGAGGTCGGTGTGCCAGTCCACCTTCACGGCGCCCGGGACGTGCCCGGTCTCGTAGAGCAGGACGTCCTCGTCGGACTCGACCAGGACCACTCCGGGGTCGTCGAGGTGCTCGGCGACCCACTGCGTGGACACCAGGCGCTCGGGGTGCGCGTACTGCGCGAACTCTTCGTTGTTCTCCACGGCAACGCCCATGGGGGCTCCTTCCGGGGTGGGGATCGGATTCTCCCCCAGCGTAGTGCTCCGGGGCGGGGGCCGCCTCCGCCCACGGGGTCCCGGGCCCGGACGGGGCCCGGATTTCGCGGCGGGCGCACCGGTGGCCGCGGGGGGACGGGCTAAAATCGCCGGAGCACGCGCGTGCGCCGCCTCGGCGCGCCGTACCAGCGAGCCGCCGTGCCCGGCGGACAGAGAGGTCTCCCGTGAGCATCCAGATCGAACACCTCACCGACCGGCGGCCGAATGTGTCGGCCGATGAACTGCTGGCGGCGTTCCGCCCGTCCGAGCGCTTCGGCGAGGTCTCGTTCGACACCTACCGCCCGGATCCCCAGCAGCCGTCCCAGGCGGAGGCGGTGCGGAAGCTGCGCGCCTTCGCGGACACCGTCGGGCGGGCGGGCTCCGGCGGGGGGTTCTTCAGCAAGCTCTTCGGCGGGGGGTCCCGCCCGGCCGGGGTCCGGACGGGGATCTACCTCGACGGCGGCTTCGGCGTGGGCAAGACCCACCTCCTCGCCTCCCTGTGGCACGCCGTGCCCGGGCCCAAGGCCTTCGGCACCTTCGTGGAGTACACCAACCTCGTGGGCGCCCTGACGTTCCGCAAGGCCGTCGACGCCCTGAGCACCTACCAGCTGGTGTGCATCGACGAGTTCGAGCTCGACGACCCCGGGGACACCGTGCTGATGTCCCGCCTGATGCGCGAGCTCGCCGACGCCGGCGTCCGGATCGCCGCGACCTCCAACACGCTGCCCGGCTCCCTCGGCGACGGCCGCTTCGCCGCCCAGGACTTCCAGCGGGAGATCCAGGTGCTGGCCGACCAGTTCGAGGTGGTGCGCATCGACGGCGAGGACTTCCGCCACCGCGGGCTGCCGCAGTCCCCGGCGCCGCTGTCCGGCGACGAGCTCGAGCGCGCCGTGGAGGAGCGGTTCGCGGGCCGGGTGGTGGCCGCCGACGCGTTCGCCGAGCTGATCGACCACCTCTCCGGAGTGCACCCCTCCCGGTACCGCAAGCTCATCGAGGGGATCGACGCGGTGGTGTGGCAGGACGTGCGCACCATCGAGCAGCAGGCCGTGGCCCTGCGCTTCGTCGTGCTCGCCGACCGTCTCTACGACAAGAACGTGCCGATCATCGCCTCCGGCAAGCCCTTCGACGAGGTCTTCACCGCCGAGATGATGGCCGGCGGCTACCAGAAGAAGTACTACCGGGCGGTCTCCCGGCTCACCGCCCTCGCCCGCGAGGGCATCCTGGGGGACGTCTCCACCGTCTGAGACCACGCCACGGGAGGCACGCCGCGCGGGAGCGGCGGGGGCACCCGTCCGGCCGCGCCCGTCCCATGGTCCCGCTCCGGCGGGGCGGTGGGGCGGGCGCCGTCGGCTCCGGGGCCTTCCGCGGACCGGGCGGGCCGTCCCGGCCGGGACAGCACGACGACGAGGGCCCCGGCTGGAATTCAGCCGGGGCCCTCGTCGGTGCTCGTGCGCGATACTGGGATCGAACCAGTGACCTCTTCGGTGTGAACGAAGCGCGCTACCGCTGCGCCAATCGCGCTCACTGCTCGAAAACCATAACCCACATCCCGCCGCGGGGCCAATTCGGCGTCCCGGGGCAACCGTCCGCCGCGGATTTGGCGATCCGGAAATCGGTCCCGTACAGTCTTCCCCTGTCAGGAACACGGACGGGGTCCGGCGAACGGACCGGCCGCGGGGCCGGGGCGCTCCACGATCCCGTCGACCGTTGCACGCCCGGCGCCGGTGGGAACACCGGAAAGGTGCTGTGATAGAGTTCCAAACCGGAAGATCGAGAGATCGACCGGCAAAGACATGCGGACGTAGCTCAGCTGGTAGAGCACCACCTTGCCATGGTGGATGTCGCGGGTTCGACTCCCGTCGTCCGCTCGGAGTGATCGGCATGTTCCATGCCGTGACCAACGGCCCTGTCCGCGAGGACGAGGTTCCGGTGGGGTGGCCGAGTGGTTAGGCAGCGGCCTGCAAAGCCGTCAACGCGGGTTCGAATCCCGTCTCCACCTCGGTGCACATCCCACCATGCTTGACGGTCTCCGCGGAGACCGCCGGTCAAGCGCGATTGGCGCAGCGGTAGCGCGCTTCCCTGACACGGAAGAGGTCACTGGTTCGATCCCAGTATCGCGCACCACCTGGAAGGCCCCGGCTCGACGAGCCGGGGCCTTCGGCGTTCCCGGGCCGCCGTCCCCGGCATCCGTCCTCCGCGGGGGACGGCGGGCGTGCGCGGCCCGCTCCCGTGTCCGAGGCGGTCGGTAGCCTGCGGCCCAGGACCCGGAGCACCGGGTCCTCCCCGCACGAGCCGGGGACCCGACGGAGAGGCGACGAGCAGCGTGACACAGCCCAGGCTGGCGGAACAGACCGAGTACGGACGGATGTACGCGAGGTCCACCTCGGAGCAGGCGACCGTCCCCTCCATCACCACGGTGCTCTCCCGGGCCGCCAACGACCTGGACGGCTGGTACGGCTACTCAGCCGCGCAGGCGGCCGTGCGGGACGACCGGCTGCGCGCGGCCCTCGGCTCTCCCGCCCAGCTGCGCGCCGTCGTGCGGGACGCGGCCAAGGCCGCCGAGCGCCACCGGGACGACGCGGCGGCCCGCGGGGACCGCGTGCACACCTACGCGGAGCAGATCGCCCTGCGCGCGCTCGGGAGGCCGCACCGGGCCGTCGAGGCGCGGGCGGCCCTGGCCGAGCACGGCGAGGAGCGCTTCGCCTCCCGCTTCGACGAGTGGTGGGACCTCTACGCCCCCGAGCCGCTCGCCGTGGAGGTCACGGTCTGGAACTCCACGGTGGGCTACGCGGGCACCCTCGACCTCGTCGCCCGGATCGCGGGCAAGGTGTGCCTGATCGACTACAAGACGAAGGGCACGGACCGGGACGGGCGCGTGAAGTCCCTGGACGCGAAGGTCGTCACCCAGCTCGTGGCCGGGCTCAAGGCCGAGGAGTCCCTCGTGGACGCCGAGGCCGGCACCTGGGAGCCGTGGGCCTACGGCGACGCGGACCTGCTGCTGGGGGTCGCGGTGGGGGAGACGGAGGTCGTGCCCGTGCAGGCCGTGCCGGCGGTGCTCGAGCAGCACTGGTACAAGTTCTGCGCCCTGCACCGGCTGTGGACCCAGGAGACCGCCCTGGCCGCGGCCGGCCCCGCGCTGCGCCCCGTGCCCCCGCCCCCGCCCCCGCCGCGCGAGCCGTCGTAGGGCGCCTGCCGGGCGGCCCCGCCCCGGTGGGCGGCGGGCGGCGGGCGGCCCGTAGACTTGTCGGGTCGAGAGCGAGGTTGCCCCATGCCCATCCTGCCCATCCGTACCATCGGCGATCCGGTCCTGCGCACCCGCGCGTCGGAGGTCGTGGAGTTCGACGACGCCCTGCGCCGGCTCGTCGCGGACATGACCGAGACGATGCTCGACGTCGGCGGCGTCGGCCTCGCCGCGCCCCAGGTCGGGGTCAGCGTGCGCCTGTTCACCTGGGCGCTCGAGGGCAGCGCCGGGCACGTCGTTAATCCGGTGCTGGAGGTGGGCGACGAGCCCCAGGAGGGCAGCGAGGGCTGCCTCTCCGTGCCCGGACTCGGCTTCGGGACCCCGCGCGGGAACTGGGCCCGGGTCACCGGGCTCGACCAGGACGGGCACCCCGTCACCGTCGAGGGCACGGGCCTGCTCGCGCGCTGCCTGCAGCACGAGACCGACCACCTGGACGGCCGGCTCTACGTCGACCGTCTCGTCGGGGCGGCCAGGAAGGAGGCGATGCGGGCCATCCGCGCCGCCGACTACAACGGGGTGGTCAGCGGTGTGGCCGGGCAGCGGGCCGCGACCGTGGGCTCCTCCTTCGGCACCGGCTCCTCCTCCCGGGCCGGCTCCGCCTTCGGCGCCGGCCGCGCCTGACCCGCACCCGCACCCCGTCCCCACCCGTCTGGAGAGCAGTGAAGATCCTCTACGCCGGCACGCCGTCCGTCGCCGTGCCACCCCTGGCCCACCTGGCCGAACGTCCCGGGACCGAGGTCGTGGCCGTCCTGACCCGCACCGACGCGCCCGTGGGGCGCAAGAAGGTGCTCACTCCCTCGCCCGTGGCGCAGGAGGCGCAGGAGCGGGGCCTGCCCGTGCTCAAGGCCAACCGGATCGACGCCGAGCTGACCGAGCGGATCCGCGGCCTGGGCGCGGACGTGGCCGCCGTGGTCGCCTACGGCGCCCTGGTGCCCCGAGCCGCGCTCGACGCCGTCCCGCACGGCTGGATCAACCTGCACTTCTCCCTGCTCCCGCAGTGGCGCGGCGCCGCCCCCGTCCAGCGGGCCCTGATGGCGGGTGACACGGTCGTGGGCGCCAGCACCTTCCTGCTGGAGGCGGGGCTGGACACCGGCCCCGTCGTCGGGACGATGACCGACGAGCTCCGCCCCGAGGACACCGCCGGCACGGTCCTGGAGCGGTTGTCCCGCACGGCGGCGCCCCTGCTGGCGGACTCGCTGCGGGCGGTGGTCGAGGGCACGGCCCGCCCCACCGCCCAGCAGGGCGAGGTGAGCCTCGCCCCCAAGCTCACCGCCGAGGACGGGCGGGTCCGCTGGACGGACCCCGCCGTGGCCGTGGTCCACCGGGTCCGCGGGGTGACCCCCGAACCGGGGGCCTGGACCCAGCTCGACGGCCGCCGGCTCAAGCTCGAGCGCGTCGTGGCCCGCCCCGACGAGCGCGAGCTCGCGCCGGGGGAGTGCGTCCTGCGCGGCGACGCCGTGCTGGTGGGCACCGGATCGTACGCGGTGCAGCTGACCACGGTGCAGCCCGCGGGGAAGAAGACCATGGACGCCGCCGCCTGGGCGCGGGGCCGGAGCACGGAGGACGAGGTGGTGTTCGAGTGAGCGAGCACGAGAACTGGGCACGCGACGACCGCCGGGGCGGCCGCGACCGGCGCCCCGGGGGCGATCGGCGCAACGCCAAGGGCCACGAGCGCAACCGGCGCGCCCGGACGGAGCGGACGTTCTCCTCCGCCGCGCCGTCCGGCCGGACGCGGCGCGCCGACCCGGCCCGGCTGGCCGCGTTCGAGACCCTGCGCGCGGTCTCCGAGGAGGGCGCCTACGGCAACCTCGTGCTCCCGAAGGCCGTGCGGGCCCACCGGCTCGACCGGCGGGACGCAGGCTTCGCCACCGAGCTCGCCTACGGCGCCCTGCGCTGGCAGGGGACCTGGGACGCGGTGCTGGCCCGGTGCGTGGACCGTCCGCTGGCCGACCTCGACGGCGCGGTCCTGGACGCCCTGCGCCTGGGCACCCACCAGCTGCTGGCCATGCGGGTGCCCGACCACGCCGCCCTCGACCAGACGGTCGGGCTGGTGCGGGCCGTGGTGGGCGCGGGTCCCGGAGGCCTCGTCAACGCGGTCCTGCGCAAGGTCGCGGCCCGCGACCTCGGCGCGTGGATCGCCGAGCTGAGCACCGACGTGGCCGACGAGACCGCGCGGCTCGGGCTGGCCCACGCCCACCCCGCCTGGGCGGTCCGGGCCCTGCGCCAGGCGCTCGTGGCCCACGGGCGGACCGGCACCGAGATCGAGGCCCTGCTCGGTGCGGACAACGACGCGCCCGTGGTCAACCTCGTGGCCCTGCCCGGCCTCGGCGACCTGGCGGAGGCCCTCGACACGGGGGCCGAGCCGGGCGGGCTCGTCCCGGACTCCGCGCTGAGCAGCGGCGGGGACCTGCACCGGCTCTCGTCCGTGCGCGCGGGCGGGGTCCGGGTCCAGGACGCGGGGTCCCAGCTGGTCGCCCGTGCCCTGGCCGCGGCCGGCGACGGGGACGCCGAGGGTGAGCGCTGGCTCGACCTGTGCGCCGGCCCCGGCGGCAAGGCCGCGCTGCTCGCCGCGCTGGCCGCCCGGCGCGGCGCGCACCTGACGGCCAACGAGGTGGCCCCGCACCGCGCCGAGCTCGTGCGCCAGGCCCTGCGGCCCGTCCCGTCGCACGCGTGGACGGTGCGCACCGGCGACGGCCGCGACGCGCACGAGCTGCTCGGGGGCCGCACCGCCGAGGAGGCCGGCTTCGACCGGGTGCTCGTCGACGCGCCGTGCACCGGGCTCGGGGCGCTGCGCCGGCGGCCGGAGTCGCGCTGGCGGCGCAGCCCGCGCGACCTCGCCGAGCTGGGGCCGCTGCAGCGGGAGCTGCTGGAGGCCGCCCTGGACGTCACCCGGCCCGGCGGGACGGTCGCCTACGCCACGTGCTCCCCGCACGCGGCCGAGACCCTCGCGGTGGTCCAGGACGTGCTGGGCCGGCGCCGGGACGCGGAGCTCGTCGACGCCCTGGGCCCGGCCCGGGCCGCCGCCCTGCCCGGCTCCCTCTCGGGGGACCGGGACCCGTCCCGCCCGTGGGAGGGCCCGGCCGGGCCCGCGACCGTCCAGCTGTGGCCGCACGTGCACGGCACCGACGCCATGTTCCTGGCCCTGCTGCGCAGGCGCTGACCCGTCCCCGTTCCCGACCACCCAGGAGCCCACCGTGCCCCGCACCTGCATCCACCCCTCCATCCTCTCCGCCGACTTCGTCAACCTCGAGGCCGAGCTGGCGCGGATCAGCACCGCCGACGCCGTGCACGTGGACGTCATGGACAACCACTTCGTCCCGAACCTGACCCTGGGCCTGCCCGTGGTGGAGCGGCTGCTGGCCGTCAGCCCGGTCCCGCTCGACGTGCACCTGATGATCGAGGACGCGGACCGCTGGGCCACCGGCTACGCCGAGCTCGGCTGCGAGTCGGTCACCTTCCACGCGGAGGCCGTGCGCGCCCCGCTGAAGCTGGCCCGCGAGCTGCGCGCCCACGGCGCCCGGGCCGGTCTCGCCCTGCGCCCGGCGACCCCCGTGGAGCCCTACCTGGACCTGCTGCCGGAGCTGGACATGCTCCTGATCATGACGGTGGAGCCGGGCTTCGGCGGCCAGGCCTTCCTCGACGTCACGCTGCCCAAGATCCGCCGCGCGGCCGAGGCGGTCCGCGCCGGCGGCGGACGGGTGGCCCTGCAGGTGGACGGCGGGATCACGGAGGAGACCGTCGTGCGCGCCGCGGAGGCCGGCGCGGACACGTTCGTGGCCGGGTCGGCCGTGTACGGCGCGGGAGACCCCGAGGCCGCGATCACGGCGCTGCGGGACGCGGCCCGCGCCCGTCAGTCCTGAGCGAACCCGGTGCGGCCGGCCCGTGCGGGCTGTGCCATAATCGGGCTCAACAACAACGTGTTCCGGGGTCGGTGCAAGTCCGAACCGGCGGTCACAGTCCGCGAACCGTGCGGCGCCCCAGCGGGGCGGGCACGGCCGAACCGGTGGAACTCCGGTACCGACAGTCAGAGTCTGGATGGAAGGCAACACGTTCGACGGTCCTCGTGGCGCGCCGGGAGCGCGTGCCACGTCGCCGGTCGTGGCTCCACGGGGCCCGGACGGCGGTGCCGTCGTCCTGAACCCCGGAACCCACCCGGGAAAGGACGGCGCGATGGACCCGCAGCACCGGCCCGGCGCAGACGCCGAGCGGTCGATCATGCGGACCGCCCTGCACGCGGCGGCGCGAGGACCCCGCGGCGCCAACCCCCTCGTCGGGGCCGTCCTCGCCGACGCCGCGGGCGGGATCCTGCACGTCGGCCACCACCGCGGGGCGGGCACCGTCCACGCCGAGGTCGACGTCCTGCAGCGCGCCGCCTCCGCCGGCACCGACCTGCGCGGCAGCACCATGTACGTGACCCTCGAGCCCTGCAACCACTGGGGCCGCACCGGCCCGTGCGCCGAGGCGATCGTGGAGGCGGGCGTGCCCCGGGTGGTCTTCGCCGCCCCCGACCGCACGGCCGCCGCCTCCGGTGGGGCGGCCACCATGCGCGCCGCCGGGCTGGAGGTGCACTCGGGGCTGCTCGCCGACGAGGCCGAACGGCTCAACGACCGCTGGGGCGAGACCATGCGCGCCCAGCGCCCGTTCGTCACCCTCAAGGTCGCCCAGACCCTCGACGCCCGGATCGCCGCGGCGGACGGGACCAGCCAGTGGATCACCTCGTCCTCGGCGCGCGAGCACGGCCACGAGCTGCGCGGCCGCGCCGACGCGGTGCTCGTGGGCACCGGGACGGTGCTGGCCGACGACCCGCGGCTCACCGCCCGCACCGGCGACGGCGCCGCCGTCCCGCGGCAGCCGCTGCGCGCGGCCATGGGGCTGCGCACCGTCCCCGCGGACTCCGTGATCCGGGGCACCGACGGCCGGTTCCGCCACCTCGCCACCCACGACCCGCACGCGGCCCTGGCCGAGCTCTACGACGCCGGGGTGCGCCACGTGCTCATCGAGGGCGGGGCCACCGTCGCCGCGGGCTTCCTGCGCGCCAACCTCGTCGACGAGATCGGCCTCTACCAGGCGCCGCTGCTGCTGGGGGCCGGGCGGCCGGCCTTCGCCGAGCAGGGCATCGGCACCCTCGCCGACGCCTCCCGCTGGCGCCTGGACCCCACGGGCGGGGGCCCCGTGCAGCAGCTGGGCCCGGACCTGTGGATCCACCTGCGACCCGCCCCCGCGGACTGACCGGCCCGCCCGGCGACCGCCAGACAGACCGACAGAAGCACAGACCGACAGAAACAGAGGACAGACCGCATGTTCACAGGAATCGTCGCCGGCCGGGGCACCGTGCGCTCGGTCGACGCCCGTCCGGACGGCAGGAGCGCCCGCCTCCTCGTGGACGCCGGCCCGCTCGTCGCCGACCTGCCGCACGGCGGCTCCCTCGCCGTGAACGGCGTGTGCCTCACGGCCACCCGCACCGAGCAGATCGGGACCGGGCAGTTCCTGGCCGACGTCATCGGCGAGACGCTCGCGCGCACCAACCTCGGTGCCCTGGCCGCCGGCGACACCGTGAACCTCGAGCGCTGCGTGCCCGCCGGCGGGCGCCTGGACGGCCACGTGGTCCAGGGCCACGTCGACGGCACCGGCACCGTCGCCTCCCGGGAGGACCTGGGGGAGTGGGAGCGGGTGCGGGTCGCCGTGCCCGCCGAACTCGCCCCCTTCGTCGCCGAGAAGGGCTCGATCGCCGTGGACGGGGTCTCCCTCACGATCACGGCGGTCAGCGAGCCGGGCGCGGCGGAGCCCTGGTTCGAGATCGGGCTCATCCCGGCCACCCTCGCCGAGACCACGCTCGGGGCGCGCCCCGTGGGCTCGTCCGTCAACATCGAGGTCGACGTCCTCGCGAAGTACGCCCAGCGCCTGCTGGCCTTCGCCCGGCCCGACAGCACCCCGGCGCCGGACGCCGGGTCCACGCCAGGAGAAGGAGCATGATGCGGACCAGCAGCACCCCGACGGGAACGGGCCCCGGCGCGGGCGGAACGGACGAGGAGATCCGCCTGGACCCCGTGGCGGCGGCCGTGGAGGCCATGGCCCAGGGGCGCCCGGTCGTGGTCGTGGACGACGCCGACCGCGAGAACGAGGGCGACATCGTCTTCGCGGCCCAGCACGCCACCGCCGAGCTCATGGGCTTCACCGTCCGGCACACCTCGGGGGTCGTGTGCGTGCCCATGACCGGGGACCGCGCGGACGCGATGCGCCTGCCCCCCATGGTCCTCGTCAACGAGGACTCGAAGGGCACCGCCTACACGATCACGTGCGACGCCCGCCACGGCGTGAGCACCGGCATCAGCGCCGCCGACCGGGCGCTCACCGCCCGGCTGCTCGCCGACCCCGCCGCCGGGCCGGAGGACCTCACCCGCCCCGGGCACATCCTGCCCCTGCGCGCCGCCGACGGCGGTGTCGCCGCCCGCCGCGGGCACACCGAGGCCGCCGTCGAGCTGTGCTCCCTCGCGGGCCTGGAGCCCGTGGGCGTCATCGCCGAGCTCGTCCACGACGAGGGCGAGATGATGCGGCTGCCGGCCCTGCGGGCCTTCGCCGACCGGCATGGGATCCCGCTGGTGAGCATCGAGGACCTGGCGGCCGAGCTGCGTGGGGGCCGCCGATGAGACCGGACGCGCCCCTGGTCGGCTCCGAGCCCGTGGTGGTGCCCACTCCCGAGGGCCGCTTCGAGGTCGTCGGCTGGCGGCTGCCCGGCGGATCCGGCGACCCGGCCGCCGAGCACCTCAGCCTCACCGCCCCGTCCTCGGACCGGGTGCCCGTGGGGCAGCCCCCGCTCGTGCGGCTGCACTCCGAGTGCCTCACCGGGGACGTCTTCGGCTCCTACCGGTGCGACTGCGGTCCCCAGCTGCACCTGGCGCTGCGCCGGATCGCCGACGACGGCGGCACCCTGCTGTACCTGCGCAACCACGAGGGCCGCGGCATCGGCCTGGTCAACAAGCTGCGCGCCTACAAGCTCCAGGACGCCGGGGCGGACACCGTGGAGGCCAACGAGCTGCTCGGCCTGCCCGCCGACGCCCGGGACTACACCGCCGCGGCGACGATCCTGCACCGCCTGGGGCTGACCCGGATCCGGCTGCTCAGCAACAACCCCGCCAAGGCGGAGCGGCTGGCCGAGCTGGGCATCGACGTCGTCGCGATGGTGCCCAACGAGGTCCCGGCCCGCCCCGAGAACCACGACTACCTCGCGACCAAGCGGGACCGCATGCGCCACCGCCTGCGCCACGTCGACGACACCACCGCACACCCCGACGGACCGGCGCACGCCGCCGACCGCACCAACAGCACAGGAGACCTCACCCCATGAGCGGACACGGCGCCCCCGACATCGACCTCAGCACCGCCGACGCGAGCGGGCTGCGCGTCGCCGTCGTCGCCTCGAGCTGGCACACGGTGATCATGGACGGGCTGCTGGACGGCGCCCGCCGCGCGCTCGCCGACGCCGGCGTGACCGACGCCCGGGTCGTGCGCGTGCCCGGCAGCTTCGAGCTGCCGGTCGCCGCCGCCCGCCTGGCGCCCGGGCTGGACGCCGTGGTGGCCCTTGGCGTGGTCGTGCGCGGCGGCACGCCGCACTTCGACTACGTCTGCTCCGCCGCCACGCAGGGCCTCACGGACGTCACGGTGCGCACCGGAGTGCCCGTGGGCTTCGGGGTGCTGACCTGCGACACCGAGCAGCAGGGCCTGGACCGCGCCGGGCTCGAGGGCTCGAAGGAGGACAAGGGCTACGAGGCCACGGCCGCCGCGGTGCAGACCGCCCTGCTGCTGCGCTCGCTCGGGGTCTGAGGTCCCCGCCCTCCCGCTCCGGCGGTGCCCGGCCCCCGGAGGACGCCGGTCGGGAGGGCTCCGCCGACCCATTACCCTGGTAGTCGTGAAAACCTTCGAGACCCTCTTCGCCGAGATCAGCGACAAAGCCGCGACCCGACCGGACGGCTCCGGCACCGTCCGTGAGCTCGACACCGGCGTGCACGGGATCGGCAAGAAGGTCGTCGAGGAGGCCGCCGAGGTCTGGATGGCGTGCGAGTACGAGACCTCCGAGCAGGCCGCGGAGGAGATCTCCCAGCTGCTCTACCACCTGCAGGTCATGATGGTCGCCAAGGGCCTGACGCTCGAGGACGTCTACCGCCACCTCTGAGCACCGCCCCCGCACCCCGCCCCACCGAAGCCGAGAAGGATCCCCATGCTGCGTGTCGCAGTGCCCAACAAGGGCGCCCTGTCCGAAGCCGCCGTCACCATGCTCAAGGAGGCCGGGTACCGGCAGCGCCGGGACTCCCGCGAGCTGGTGCTCGTGGACCCGGAGGCCGACATCGAGTTCTTCTACCTGCGCCCGCGCGACATCGCGGTGTACGTGGGCGGAGGCACCCTCGACGTCGGGATCACCGGCCGGGACCTGCTGCTGGACTCCGGGGCCCACGCGGACGAGGACCTGGCGCTGGACTTCGCCCGTTCCACGTTCCGCTTCGCCGGTCCCGCCGGGCAGTACTCCACGATCGCCGAGCTGGCCGGCAAGCGCATCGCCACCAGCTACGACGGCCTGCTCCGCGACTACCTCGCCGAGCGCGGCGTGGAGGCCTCGGTGGTCCGCCTCGACGGTGCGGTCGAGTCCTCCATCCGGCTGGGCGTGGCCGACGCGATCGCGGACGTGGTCGAGACCGGCAACACCCTGCGCGCCGCCGGGCTGCAGGTGTTCGGCGAACCCATCATGACCTCCGAGGCGCTGCTCGTCCGCAGCCGCACCGCCGAGGAGCCCGAGGGCCTGGCCGTGCTGCGCCGCCGTCTGCAGGGCGTGCTGGTGGCCCGGCAGTACGTGCTGATGGACTACGACGTCGCCGACGACCTCATCGAGGCCGCGAGCCGGATCACCCCCGGCATGGAGGGCCCCACCATCTCCCCGCTCGGCCGCGGCAACGCCTCTGCCGTGCGCGTCATGGTCCGGAAGTCCGAGACCAACAAGATCATGGACGCCCTCTACGACGTCGGGGCCCGCGCGATCCTGGTCTCCCCGATCCAGGCCGCCCGGATCTGAGCCGTTCCCCACCCACCGCCGAGGAGGTCCCGCCCGTGGGCGTTGCCGTACGTGTCATCCCGTGCCTGGACGTGGACGCCGGTCGCGTCGTCAAGGGCGTCAACTTCGAGAACCTGCGCGACGCCGGGGACCCGGTCGAGCTGGCCAAGCGCTACAACCAGGCCGGCGCCGACGAGCTGACGTTCCTGGACGTCACGGCGTCCTCGGCCGCCCGCGCCACCACCTTCGACGTCGTCTCCCGCACCGCCGAGCAGGTCTTCATCCCGCTCACGGTGGGCGGCGGCGTGCGCGCGGTGGCCGACGTCGACCGGCTGCTGCGCTGCGGGGCGGACAAGGCGTCCATCAACACCGCGGCGGTCGCCCGCCCCGGGGTGATCGACGAGATCACCGGGCACTTCGGCAGCCAGGTCCTCGTGCTCTCCCTCGACGCCCGGCGCACGGGCAACACCCCCTCGGGCTTCGAGGTCACGACCCACGGCGGACGCACCCTCACCGGCCTCGACGCCCTGGAGTGGGCGCGGGAGGCCGCGGACCGTGGCGTGGGGGAGATCCTGCTCAACTCCATGGACGCGGACGGCACCCAGGAGGGCTTTGACCTGGAGATGATCCGGGCCGTGCGCTCCCGGGTGCACGTGCCGCTCATCGCCTCGGGCGGGGCCGGGTCCCCCGAGCACTTCCCGCCGGCCGTGGAGGCCGGGGCGGACGCCGTGCTGGCCGCCTCGATCTTCCACTTCGGGCCGGTGCACGCCATCGCCGAGGTCAAGGACGCCCTGCGCGCGGCGGGGCACGAGGTCCGCTGAGGCGACCGTAGCCGTGGACGAGCGCCGGGCGTACAGTCGGAAGTGAGCTGACGACAGTCGCTCGACAGGCCGACCACCAAGGAGTCCACCGTGGGACTGAACAGCATCATCAAGAGCTTCACCGGACGGGGCACCGGGCGTGCCACCGGAGGTCGCCGGGCGACCGGCGGCATGAACGCCACCGGTCAGGCCGGTGCCGGACGCAACGCGGGCCGCGGTCTCGGGGGCAAGCTGCGGGGCCTCCTCAACCGCCGCTAGACCACGCACCGCCCGGACCGGGCGACCCCGACGGGGTCGCCCGGTTCAGCGCGTGCCCCGGCAGGTCCCGTCGAGCCAGTCGCGCACCGGCGCGAGCGCCTCGTCCAGGGCCGCGCCGTCGAACCGGGCTCCCGGGTCGTCCGCGAGCTCCTCGCTGTAGGAGTCCACGAGCAGCTGGACCCGGGACAGGTCCGCGGTGAGCTCGGGGGGAGCGGCGGCGAGCATGCCGGCGATCTCGTCCTCGACGGCCTGCACCTGCTCGGGGCGCGGCGCGGCGGAGAGGCTGGCGGGCAGCAGGGCGATCGCCAGGAGGTCCTCGGCCATCGCGGCGCACGCCTCCGCGCGGTCCGCGTAGGCCCCCCACGGCCCGCGGGCGGGCGGGGAGCTCGCCCGGGGGGTGGACGGAGCCGCCGACGGCGCAGCGGCGGAGGTCCCGTGGGTCGAGGGCGCGTCGGCGGACGGCGCGGGGCTGCCGGCAGGGTCCCCGGGGGCGCCGGGTCCGGCGCACCCGGCCAGGAGCAGGCCCGTGAGGACCGCTGCGGCTGCGCGGCGCCGTCGCCGCGTCGTCCTGGGGTGCATCGTCGTGGGTGTCCTTGCCCGCCGTGCCGAACCGGTTCTTCCCCCACCATAGGTGCTGGCTCCCGCTCCCGGCAGACCGGCGGACACGCTCGCAGGGCTCCCCTATCCTGGGGGCGGACGGCCGGGAGGAGGCACACGTGCGAGTCGTCGTCGTCGCGCTGCGGGTCGCGGCCCTGGCCGTCGCGATCTGGGCCCTGGTCTCGCGGGCCGACTGCGCGTTCGTGACGCGCACCTGCCTCGGCTCCAACCTGTTCAGCTACTTCACGATCCACAGCTCGTTCCTGCTGGTCCTGGCCGTGCTCCTGGCCGTGCTGCACACGGCCTCCGGGCGGCAGGAGCCCGGCTGGCTGACGGGGCTCCGGGCCCTGTCCACCACCTACACGGTGGTCTCGGGCACGGTCTTCGCGGTGCTGCTGGCCAACGCCGAGCTGTTCGGCCACCTGTTCCTCGTGCCGCTGTCCTCGAAGGTCCTGCACTTCGTGCTGCCGGTCTACGCGGTGCTCGACCTCCTGCTGGCCCCGGGCCGGAACCGGCTGCGCTGGGCCACCGTCTGGGTGGCCACCGTGTTCCCGGCGCTGTGGGCCGTGTACACCCTGGTGCGGGGACGCATGGTCAACTGGTACCCCTACTTCTTCCTCGACCCGGACCTCGTGGGCGGCTACCGGGCCGTGGGCACCTACGCCCTCGGGCTGTCGATGTACATCCTGACCGTGGCGTTCCTGACGGTCGCCGCCACCCGGCTGCCGGCCGTCCCGGCGCGCTCCGCGGGCCCGGCACCCGGACGGGCCCGGCCCCGCCGGCGGCGGGACTCCCCGGAAGCACCCCCGGCGCGGGACCGCGGGACGCGCGAGGGCGGAGCCCGGGAGGACGGGGCGCGGACGGCAGGAGTGCGGGCGGCCGGGACACCGGCCCCCGGAACGGGTCGATAGGATGGGGGGCGATGAACGAGCAGAGCCCCGACCCCGGAACCGACGTCCTCGATCCTGCCGTGGCGCAGCGACTCAAGCGGGACCCGGCCGGTCTCGTGGCCGCCGTGGTGCAGCAGCACGACACCCAGGAGGTGCTGATGCTGGGCTGGATGGACGACGAGGCCCTGCGCCGCACCCTGACGGAGGGCCGGGTGACGTTCTGGTCCCGCTCCCGCCAGGAGTACTGGCGCAAGGGCGACACCTCCGGGCACGTCCAGCGCGTGCACAGCGTGAGCCTGGACTGCGACGGCGACGCCCTGCTCGTGCAGGTCGCCCAGACCGGCGCCGCCTGCCACACCGGCACCCGCAGCTGCTTCGACGGCCGCGACCTCGGCGCCGTCGCCACCTGCTGAGCCGCACCCCCTCCGCACCCCCCGTCCGCCACCAGGAAGTCAGGTCGACACCCATGCAGGACCTGGGCACCATCAGCCCCACGCTCGAGGAGTTCCGCGCGCTCGCCGCGGAGCGCCGCGTCATCCCCGTCCGGGTCAGGATCCTCGCGGACGCCATGACCCCGATCGGCCTCTACCGGGCGCTCGCGCTCGAGAACGGCGCGGCCCGCCCCGGCACCTTCCTCCTGGAGTCCGCGGCCGCGGGCGGTGTCTGGTCCCGCTACTCGTTCGTCGGCGCCAACTCCCGGGCCACGCTCACGGCCAAGGACGGGCAGGCGCACTGGATCGGGCGGGCGCCGGCCGGGGCCCCCACCGGCGGCAGCCCGGTCGAGGCGCTGCGGGACACCATGGCGCTGCTGCACACGGAGCGCTTCGAGGACGTCCCGCCGCTGACCTCCGGGCTCGTCGGCTTCGTGGGCTGGGAGGCCGTGCGCCGCTGGGAACGGCTTCCGCACCCGCCGGAGGACGACCTGCGCCTGCCCGAGCTGGCGATGAACCTCGTCTCGGACATCGCCATCCACGACAACACGGACGGCACCGTGATGCTCGTGGCCAACGCCGTCAACTTCGACGACACCGACGAGCGCGTCGACGAGGCCTGGGCGGACGCCGTGGAGCGGGTGCACGCGATGCTCGAGAAGCTCGCCCGGCCGGCCGGCCACGTCACCGCCTCGACGCTCAGCGGCACCGACGAGATCCGGGGGGACCTCGAGTCCAAGGTCGCCCAGAGCTGGGACCGTGAGCTGTTCATGAACTCCATCGTGGAGGGCAAGAAGGCCATCGTCGACGGCGACATCTTCCAGGTCGTGGTCTCCCGCCGCTTCGAGACGGAGTGCGGGGCCGACTCCCTCGACGTCTACCGCATGCTGCGGGCCATCAACCCCAGCCCCTACATGTACCTGTACAGTTTCGAGGACGCCGACGGGCGCCCCTTCTCGATCGTCGGATCCTCCCCGGAGGCGCTCGTGACCGTGACGGGCGACCAGGCCGTGACGCACCCGATCGCCGGGTCGCGCCCCCGCGGGCGGACCGTGGAGGAGGACCTCGACCTGGAGCGGGACCTGCTCCAGGACGAGAAGGAGCGCTCCGAGCACCTCATGCTCGTGGACCTCGCCCGCAACGACATCTCCAAGATCGCCGTCCCGGGTTCCGTGGAGGTCACGGAGTTCATGGAGGTCGAGCGCTTCAGCCACATCATGCACCTGTGCTCCAACGTCGTCGGGCGGATGCGCCCGGACGCCACCGCCTACGACGTCCTCGCCGCGACCTTCCCCGCCGGCACGCTCTCCGGCGCGCCCAAGCCGCGCGCCCTGCGCCTGCTCGACCAGTACGAGCCGCTGCGCCGGGCCGTCTACGGCGGGGTGGTCGGCTACCTCGACTTCGCCGGGGACATGGACATGGCGATCGCCATCCGCACCGCCCTGCTCGTCGACGGCAAGGCCTACGTGCAGGCCGGCGGCGGCATCGTCGCCGACTCGGACCCGGAGGCCGAGGCCCTCGAGTCCCTCAACAAGGCCACCGCGCCCCTGCGGGCCGTGCTCCTCGCCGAGCGGCTGCGCGAGCTCGACCTCGAGCGCACCGCCGTGCCGGGCGCCGGTGCCGGACGTGGCTGAGGCCCCCGCGGCCCCCCGGGCGCGGCTGTCCCGGAAGTCCAGGGTGGTGACCGCGACGCTGCTCGCGGCGCTCGCCGTCTTCGCGTGCTCGGCGGCCACGTGGATCTCGGCCACGGTGCAGACCACGCTGGAGCCCGTGACCGTGGACGTCGCCGGCTCCGAGGCGGCCCCGGCGGTCACCGCCCTGGGTCTCGTCGCGGCCGCCGGGGCCCTCACCACGGCGATCTCCGGGCGGGTGCTGCGCCCGGTGGTCTCCGTGGTGGTGGTGCTGGCGGGTCTCGGCGCCCTGGCCGCGTCCGCGGCCGTGCTGGCCGACCCGACCGGCGCCGCGCGGACCGCCGTGGGGGAGTCCACCGGCATGGTCAACGCCGGCGGCGAGTTCGCCCTGACGCCGTGGCCCTGGCTCGCGGCCGTCGCGGCCGTGCTGGTCGCCCTGTGCGGTGCCTGGGCCCTCCTGGCGGGCCGGTCGTGGACGGCGGCCCGGCGCTACGAGCGCACCGGGACGGAGCCGGCCGCGGGCGGGCCCGCCCGCGACGGGGACGAGATCGACTCGTGGGACGCTCTCACGGAGGGGCGCGACCCCACCGCCTGAGCCGGCCGCCCGAGCCCCCCGCACCGCACCGGGGGCGCGGGCGCGCAGCCCCGGTGCGGCGGTCGCACCGCGCCGCGGCGCGGTGCGCGCCGGGCGCCGCGGAGTGGCACAATGGGGCGAGACAGACTGTCAGCAACCGCCGTTCCCCCGACGGGGCCCGGCGAGCGGGGCCGACCGGCCCCGGCAGGGAAATCAGGAGTGCAGCAATCATGGCAAACGGCAACGAGATCGTCCTCGACCACACGGGCTTCGTGGGGCACGGCAACACCCTCGCCGCCTGGGTGACCGTCGGCATCATGTCCGTGGGCGTCATCGTCGGCGTCGTGGGCTTCACCCTGGGCACCACGCCCCTGCTCATCGTGGGCATCGGCCTCGTCGTCGTCGGCCTGATCGCCGGTGCCGTGCTGCGCTCCATGGGCCACGGGGCCGGTTCGGAGCAGCGCAAGCACGAGGCCAACGACCACCAGGGCTGACCCCGGCCCGGCCCGCGCAGCACGCGCCCCGGCCGGACCCCCTCCCGCACGGAGCCGGTCCCCGTCCCGGCACGACCGGGGCGGGGACCGCACGTCCCGCAGCACGCACGAAGGCGGCCGTCGCCGCCGAGAGGACAGGAATCCATGTCGCAACAGAGCACCGGGACGGTCCTGGACACCATCATCGAGGGCGTCCGCGCGGACCTGGCGGAGCGCCGGGAACGGGTCGGCCTCGAGGAGCTGCGGGAGGCGGCGGCCCAGCGCCCGCCGGCGCTGGACGCCGAGTCCGCCCTGCGCGGGCCGAGCCGGGACGCGGTGCAGGTCATCGCGGAGGTCAAGCGCTCCAGCCCGTCCAAGGGCGCCCTCGCGCCGATCGCCGACCCGGCCCTGCTCGCCACGGCCTACGAGCGCGGCGGGGCCTCCGTCATCTCCGTGCTGACCGAGCAGCGCCGCTTCAACGGGTCCCTGGCCGACCTCGACGCCGTGCGCGCGGCCGTGGGCGTGCCCGTGCTGCGCAAGGACTTCACGGTCGACGAGTACCAGATCTGGGAGGCGCGGGCGCACGGCGCCGACCTGGTCCTGCTGATCGTGGCCGCGCTCACCGACGAGCAGCTGCGCCGGTTCCTCGATCTGACCCACGAGCTCGGCATGCACGCCCTCGTGGAGACCCACACTCCCGAGGAGATCGAGCGAGCCGTCGCGGTGGGCGCCCGGATCGTGGGCGTGAACGTCCGCGACCTCAAGACCCTCGACACCGACGTCGAGACCTTCGGCCGGCTGGCGGGGCTCCTGCCGCAGGACGCGGTGCTCGTCGCCGAGTCCGGGGTGGAGGGCGAGGAGCAGATCGAGCTCTACGCCTCCCACGGGGCGAAGGCCGTGCTGGTCGGCGAGGCGCTCGTGCGCAGCGACGACGCCGCGGCCACCATCGCCGGCTTCCGCACCGCGGGCGCGGCGGCCCGCGCCCGCCGGCACGCCTCCGCCGCCGAGGCGGCCGCCGCGGAGGCGGCGTCCCTGCGCGGTGCGCCGGGCCCCTACTTCGGGGACTTCGGCGGGCGCTGGATGCCCGAGTCCCTCGTCGCCGCGCTCGACGAGCTGACGGACACCTTCGACAAGGCCAAGGCGGACCCCGAGTTCACCGCGGAGTTCCAGCGGCTCTCCCGCGACTACTCGGGCCGTCCCTCCCTGCTCACGGAGGCGCTGCGGTTCGGCGCGGAGGCCGGGTGCCGGGTGTTCCTCAAGCGCGAGGACCTCAACCACACGGGCTCGCACAAGATCAACAACGTGCTGGGCCAGGCCCTGCTCGCCCGGAGGATGGGCAAGACCCGGCTGATCGCCGAGACCGGCGCCGGCCAGCACGGCGTGGCCTCCGCGACCGCGGCCGCGCTGTTCGGCATGGAGTGCGTGGTCTACATGGGCGAGGAGGACACCCGCCGGCAGGCCCTCAACGTGGCCCGCATGGAGCTGCTGGGCGCCACCGTGGTGCCCGTGACCAACGGCTCCCGCACGCTCAAGGACGCCATCAACGAGGCCCTGCGGGACTGGGTCGCGTCCGTCGAGCACACCCACTACCTGCTCGGCACCGCGGCCGGTCCCTACCCGTTCCCGGCGATGGTGCGCTACTTCCACGAGCAGATCGGGGAGGAGGCCCGCGCCCAGGTCCTCGAGCAGGCCGGTCGCCTGCCGGACGCCGTGGCGGCCTGCGTGGGCGGCGGCTCCAACGCCATCGGCATCTTCCACGGCTTCCTGGACGACCCCTCGGTGGAGCTCCACGGCTTCGAGGCCGGCGGCGACGGCGTGCAGACCGGCCGGCACGCGGCCACCATCTCGCTGGGCCGGCCCGGCGTGCTGCACGGCGCCAAGACGTACCTCATGCAGGACGAGGACGGGCAGACCCTCGAGTCCCACTCCATCTCCGCCGGCCTCGACTACCCGGCCGTCGGCCCCGAGCACTCCTACCTGCACGACATCGGGCGGGCCCGCTACGAGGCGATCACCGACACCCAGGCGATGGACGCGTTCCAGTTGCTGTGCCGCACGGAGGGCATCATCCCCGCGATCGAGACCTCCCACGCCCTGGCCGGGGCGCTGGAGCTCGGCCACCGCTGGGTCGAGGTGCTCGGCGCGGAGGCCGCGGCCGAGAAGATCATCGTCGTCTCCCTCTCCGGGCGCGGCGACAAGGACGTGGCCACGGCCGCGGAGTGGTTCGGGATGCTCCCGGACGACAGCGCCGAGGCCGAACTCGGCGAGAAGGGCGAGCGACTGTGAGCACCACCCACCAGGCGACCGGCGGGGCCGACCTCGCCTCCCGCATCCTGCCCGCGGACCTGCGCAGCAACCCCGACTCCCGGCTCGCCGCGCGCCTCGCCGCGTGCCGCGAGCAGGGCCGGCCCGCGCTCGTGGGCTACCTGCCCGCCGGCTTCCCGACCGTCGAGGAGTCGGTCGAGGCGGCGGTGGCGCTGGGCCGCAACGGCGCGGACGTCATCGAGATCGGCATCCCGTACTCGGACCCGGTCATGGACGGCCCCGTGATCCAGCACGCGACGACGACGGCCCTGGCCAACGGCTTCCGCGTGGCCGACGTCTTCCGCGTGGTCCGGGCCGTCTCGGAGCGCACCGACGCGGTGCCCGTGGTGATGACCTACTGGAACCCCGTCCTCCAGCTGGGCGTCGACACCTTCGCCGCGCGCCTCGCCGAGGCCGGGGGAGCGGGGATCATCACCCCGGACCTCATCCCGGACGAGGCGGCCGACTGGTTCGCCGCCTCCCAGGCCCACGACCTGGACCGGATCTTCCTGGCCGCCCCGTCCTCCTCCCGGGAGCGCCTGGACCTGGTGGTCAAGGCCGCGAGCGGCTTCGTCTACGCGGTCTCCGTGATGGGCGTGACCGGAGCCCGGGACGCCGTCTCCGACGTCGCCGAGCAGCTCGTCGCGGACACCCGTGCCGCCGGCGCGCAGCACGTGTGCGTGGGCCTGGGCGTCTCCCGCCGGGCGCACGTCGAGGAGATCGGCGCCTACGCCGACGGCGTGATCGTGGGCACCGCGCTGGTCAAGGCGCTGGCCGACGGTGGCCCCGAGGCCGTGGGCGCCCTGGCCCGGGAACTGGCCGGTCTCGCCTGATAGCGTGACGGGGCGGACCGGCCGACATCGGTCCCCGCCCCCCACGTCCCGACGAGCCGAGGCCCCACCGCATGCTGCTGAGCGCCGTTTCCCCCGTTCCCGTCCTGCTGGGCGTCCCCGTCCGGCAGGGCATCCCCTCCCCGGACTGGTCGGGCTTCTCCGTCGGCCCGCTGACCGTGCACGCCTACGCCCTGTGCATCCTCGCCGGCATCGCCGCGGCGATGTGGCTGACCACGCGGCGCTGGGCGGCGCGGGGGCGGGACCCGGAGATCGTGTGGGACATCGTCATGTGGGCGGTGCCCGCCGGCATCGTCGGCGCCCGGCTCTACCACGTGCTGATCACTGACCCGGCCGGGTACTTCGGTCCCGGCGCCGACCCCCTCGACGCCCTGCGGATCTGGGAGGGCGGGCTCGGCATCATCGGCGCCGTGGCCTGCGGGGCGCTGGCCGCGTGGTGGGTGTGCCGCCGGCACGGGATCCCCCTGGCCGTGTTCGCCGACGCCGCGGCGCCGGGCCTGCTCCTGGCCCAGGCGATCGGGCGCTGGGGCAACTGGTTCAACCAGGAGCTCTTCGGCCGCCCCACGACCCTGCCGTGGGGCCTGGAGATCGACCCCGCGAGCGCCAACTTCCCCGCCGGGCTGCCCGCCGACACCCTCTTCCACCCCACGTTCCTCTACGAGTCCCTGTGGAACCTGCTGGGCGTGGTGCTGCTGCTGGCCCTGGACCGGAGGTTCCGGCTGGACGGCGGCCGGCTGTTCGCCCTCTACCTGGTCCACTACGGGGTCGGCCGGATGCTCATCGAGCTGTTCCTGCGGATCGACCCCTCCCTCGTGCTGCTGGGCCAGCGCGTGCACGTGTGGACCTCGCTGGGACTCGTCCTGCTCGGCCTGGCGCTGCTCGTGGGGATCACCCGGCGCCGCCGGGCCCGCAGGGCCGCCGTGGAGGCCTCGCGCACCTGAGCCGCCGCGTGATACCGGACCGGGTCCGGGAGTTTTCAGACTTGTAACATCCGGGTGCTAGATTTCACTGGCGCTCGACTGGGGGCGGGTGAACCACGCCCTCCACCGCTGCGCACGCCACGATCGTCCATCGTCGGACATTCCTGGAACGGGGCCCTCCCACCGTTCGGCATCGCATCGACCACCGATCGAGGACGCCGGCGGCGGCTCACGAACCGGCGGCACCTCCCGACCGGAGCTCTGCTGCGGGGGCCGCTCCTGTTGACCGCATCTCATGGTGAGGAGACGTCTGTCATGACCTCTACCCCCGCCGGCACCCCCGGTGACAATTCTGCCCAGCACGGCACGGACCCGCGTCCGGCCGCCCCGGCCGAGGCCGCCGAGGAACAGGCGACGTCGCCGTTCGAGCAGTTCTCGAACGCGCCCGAGGAGCAGGGCCTCTACCACCCGGACGAGGAGAAGGACGCCTGCGGCCTCGCCGTGGTGGCGACCCTCAACGGCGCGCCCACCCACGAGATCGTCGACGCCGCCCTGACGGCCCTGCGCAACCTCGAGCACCGCGGCGCCGTGGGCGGCGACGAGGGCACCGGGGACGGCGCCGGGCTGCTCACCCAGCTGCCCGACGCGTTCTTCCGGGCGGTCGTGGACTTCGAGCTGCCGCCCCTGGGCGGCTACGCCGTGGGCACCGCGTTCCTGCCCCACGGCGGGGAGAACGCCGACCAGGTCCAGGCCGCCCTCGAGGAGCTGGCGGCCTCCGAGGAGCTCCAGGTCCTCGGCTGGCGCCCGGTCCCGGTCGCCGAGTCCGTGGTGGGCCGCTCCGCCCTCGAGGTCATGCCCTACTTCGTGCAGCTCTTCGTGGCCGAGACCGCGCCGGCCCCCGAGGACGAGGCGGCCCGGCGGCGACTGGACCAGAAGGCGTTCCGGCTGCGCAAGCGGGCCCAGAACCGGTCCGGCGTCTACTTCCCGTCCCTGTCCTCGCGGACGATCGTCTACAAGGGCATGCTGACCACCCAGCAGCTCGAGCCCTTCTACCCGGACCTGTCCGACGAGCGGTTCACCACCGAGCTCGCGATCGTGCACTCCCGGTTCTCCACCAACACCTTCCCCTCGTGGCCGCTGGCCCAGCCCATGCGCACGCTCGCCCACAACGGCGAGATCAACACCGTCAAGGGCAACCGGAACTGGATGCGCGCCCGCCAGTCTCAGCTGAAGTCCCCGCTGCTGGGCCGCAACCCCGAAGAGCTGTTCCCGATCTGCTCGGAGGGCGCGTCCGACTCGCAGTCCCTCGACGAGGTCGCCGAGCTGCTCGTGCTCTCGGGCCGGCCGGTCACCCAGGCGATGATGATGATGATCCCGGAGGCCTGGGAGAACCACGAGACCATGGACCCCGCCCGCAAGGCGTTCTACCGCTACCACGCCTCCTTCATGGAGCCGTGGGACGGCCCGGCCGCGGTGGCCTTCACCGACGGCGTGCAGGTCGGCTCCCTGCTGGACCGCAACGGCCTGCGTCCCGGCCGGTTCTGGGTCACCGACGACGGTCTCGTCGTCTTCGCCTCCGAGGTCGGCGTCGTCGACGTCGGGGACCGCAAGATCGTCCGCAAGGGCCGCGTCTCCCCGGGCACGATGTTCCTCGTGGACACCGCCCGCGGGCGGATCGTCGAGGACGCCGAGATCAAGGCCGAGATCGCCTCCGCCGAGCCGTGGGAGGAGTGGGCCGACGCCAACATCGTCGACATCCGGGAGCTGCCCGAGCGCGAGCACATGGTCCACCCCCGCTCCTCCATCACCCTGCGCCAGAAGACCTTCGGGTACACGCAGGAGGAGCTCAAGATGATCGTGGGCCCCATGGCGGCCAAGGGCGCCGAGCCCATCTACGCCATGGGCACCGACACCCCGATCGCCGTGCTCTCGGAGCGGTCGCGCACGCTGTTCGACTACTTCGTGCAGTCCTTCGCGCAGGTCACCAACCCGCCGCTGGACGCGATCCGCGAAGAGCTGGTCACCAGCCTGCGCAGTTCCGTCGGGCCGACCGGCAACCTGCTGACCACCGAGCGGGTGCGCACCCACCAGATCGCCCTGGACTTCCCGGTGATCGACAACGACCAGCTCGACCAGTTCCTGCACATCGAGGACGCCGACGGCATGCCCGCGGCGCTGAAGGTGCGCGGGCTGTACCGACCCGACGGCGGGGCGGAGTCCCTGCGCGCCCGGATCGCCGAGATCTGCGAGAAGGTCTCCGCGGCCGTGGCCCGCGGCGTCGAGTACGTCATCGTCTCGGACCGCGACTCCAACGGCGCGTGGGCTCCGATCCCGTCGCTGCTGCTGACCTCCGCGGTGCACCACCACCTCCTGCGCTCGGCCACCCGCACCAAGGTCGCGCTGATCGTGGAGGCCGGCGACGTCCGCGAGGTCCACCACGTGGCCCTGCTCATCGGCTACGGCGCCGCCGCCGTGAACCCGTACCTGGCGATGGAGTCCGCGGAGGAGCTGGTGCGCTCGGGCGACCTCACCGGGATCACCACCGAGCACGCGGTACACAACCTGATCAAGGCCCTGGGCAAGGGCGTGCAGAAGATCATGTCCAAGATGGGCATCTCCACGGTGTCCTCCTACTGCGGCGCCCAGGTCTTCGAGGCCCTCGGCCTGTCGCGGGAGCTCGTGGACGACTACTTCACCGGCACCCACACGCAGATCGGCGGCATCGGCCTCGACGTCATCGCCGAGGAGACCGCGTCCCGCCACCGCCGGGCCTACCCCGAGGACGGCGTGACCGAGCCCTACCGGGACCTCGAGACCGGCGGCGAGTACGACTGGCGCCGGGACGGCCCGCCGCACCTGTTCAACCCGCAGACGGTCTTCCGGCTGCAGCACGCCACCCGCAGCGGCCGCTACGACATCTTCAAGTCCTACACGAAGCTCGTGGACGACCAGACGAAGAAGCTGCTCACCCTGCGCGGGCTGCTCGGCTTCGCCTCCGACCGCACGCCGGTGCCCCTCGAGGAGGTCGAGTCCGTCAGCTCGATCGTCAAGCGCTTCCAGACCGGTGCGATGAGCTACGGCTCCATCTCCCAGGAGGCGCACGAGACGCTGGCCATCGCCATGAACCGGATCGGCGGCAAGTCCAACACCGGTGAGGGCGGCGAGGACGTCGAGCGCCTGCTCGACCCGCAGCGGCGCTCGGCGATCAAGCAGGTGGCCTCCGGCCGCTTCGGCGTCACGAGCCTGTACCTCACCAACGCCGACGACATCCAGATCAAGATGGCCCAGGGCGCCAAGCCCGGCGAGGGCGGCCAGCTCATGGCGCAGAAGCTCTACCCCTGGATCGCCCAGACCCGCCACTCCACCCCGGGCGTATCCCTGATCTCGCCGCCGCCGCACCACGACATCTACTCGATCGAGGACCTGGCGCAGCTGATCTACGACCTCAAGCGCTCCAACCCGCGGGCCCGGGTGCACGTGAAGCTGGTCTCCGAGATCGGGATCGGCACCGTGGCCTCCGGCGTCACCAAGGCCAAGGCCGACGTGGTGCTGGTCTCCGGGCACGACGGCGGCACCGGCGCGGCCCCGCTGAACTCGCTCAAGCACGCCGGCGCGCCCTGGGAGCTCGGCCTCGCCGAGACCCAGCAGACGCTGATGCTCAACGGGCTGCGGGACCGGGTGGTCGTCCAGGCCGACGGGCAGATGAAGACCGGGCGCGACGTGATCATCGCGGCGCTGCTCGGGGCGGAGGAGTTCGGCTTCGCCACGGCCCCGCTGATCGTCGAGGGCTGCATCATGATGCGCAAGTGCCACCTGGACACCTGCCCGGTGGGCGTGGCCACCCAGAACCCGGAGCTGCGCCAGCGGTTCACGGGCAAGGCCGAGCACGTCGTGAACTTCTTCGAGTTCATCGCCGAGGAGGTCCGGGAGTACCTGGCCCAGCTCGGGTTCCGCTCGATCGAGGAGGCCGTCGGGCACGCCGAGGTCCTGGAGACCAAGGCGGCGATCGACCACTGGAAGGCGCACGGGCTCGACCTCTCGCCGATGCTGCACTCCACGGTGCTCGAGCACCGCGGCGCCGCCGTGCGCAACACCCGCAGCCAGGACCACGAGCTCGAGAAGCACTTCGACAACGAGCTCATCCGGCTCTCCCGGGCCGCCCTGGAGAAGCGGGAGCCGGTGCGGATCCAGCAGCACATCATCAACACGGACCGCGCCGTCGGCACCATGCTCGGGCACGAGGTGACCAGGACGTTCGGCACCGACCTGCTCGCCCACGACACGATCGACGTGACGCTCACCGGCCAGGCCGGGCAGTCCCTCGGCGCGTTCCTCCCGCAGGGCATCACCCTGCGCCTCGAGGGCGACGCCAACGACTACACCGGCAAGGGCCTCTCGGGCGGGCGGATCATCGTGCGCCCCGAGCGGGACGCGGTCTTCGAGGCCTCGGAGAACGTCATCGCCGGCAACGTGATCGGCTACGGCGCCACCAGCGGCGAGATCTTCCTGCGCGGCACCGTGGGCGAGCGCTTCCTGGTGCGCAACTCGGGCGCCACCGCGGTGGTCGAGGGCATCGGGGACCACGGCTGCGAGTACATGACCGGCGGCACGGCCCTGGTGCTGGGCCGGACCGGGCGCAACTTCGGCGCCGGGATGTCCGGCGGCGTCGCCTACGTCATCGACCTCGCCGAGACCTCGGTCAACAAGCAGGCGCGGGACACCGGGGAGCTGCAGCTGCTGCCCCTGGACGAGGCGGACGCCGAGACGGTGCTCGCGCTCATCACGAAGCACGCCGAGGAGACCGGCTCCGAGCTCGCGGACCGGCTGCTGGCCGATCCGGTGGCCACCCTCGGCCGGTTCACCAAGGTCCTGCCGCGGGAGTACGCCGCCGTGCAGGGCATCCGCGAAGAGGCCGTGACCCAGGGGCAGGACCCCGACGGTGACGAGGCCTGGCACAAGATCCTGGAGGTGACGACCCGTGGCTGATCCGCGCGGTTTTCTGAAGGTGACCGAGCGCGTCGACCGCCCCAAGCGGCCCGTGCCGGTCCGGATCATGGACTGGAAGGAGGTCCAGGAGGCCCAGGACCGGGGGGTCCTGCAGAAGCAGGCCGGCCGGTGCATGGACTGCGGCATCCCCTTCTGCCACGAGGGCTGCCCCCTGGGCAACCTGATCCCCGAGTGGAACGACCTGGTGTGGCGGGGCCTCGACGCCGAGGCGGTCGAGCGCATGCACGCCACCAACAACTTCCCGGAGTTCACCGGGCGGGTCTGCCCGGCTCCGTGCGAGTCCTCGTGCGTGCTCGGGATCAACCAGCCCGCGGTGACCATCAAGCAGATCGAGTACTCGATCGGCGAGATGGGCTTCGACGAGGGCATCATCAAGCCGTTCGTCCCCCAGCGCCTGGTCGGCAGGACCGTGGCCGTCGTGGGCTCCGGCCCCGGCGGGCTCGCCGCGGCCCAGCAGCTGACCCAGGCCGGGTTCACGGTGGCCGTCTACGAGCGCGACGACCGGATCGGTGGGCTGCTGCGCTACGGCATCCCCGACTTCAAGATGGAGAAGGAGGTCCTCGACCGCCGCCTGGACGTCATGCGCGCCGAGGGCACCCGCTTCCGCCCGGGGGTGGAGATCGGCAAGGACATCACCTGGGACCAGCTCAAGCGCCGCTACGACGCGGTGGTGGTCGCCACCGGCGCCACCCGGCCGCGCGACCTGGCCATCCCGGGCCGCGACCTCGAGGGCGTGCACTTCGCGATGGACTACCTCGTGCCGGCCAACCGCGTGGTGGCCGGCGACGAGGTCGAGGACCAGATCTCGGCCGAGGGCAAGCACGTGATCGTGCTCGGCGGCGGCGACACCGGCTCCGACTGCATCGGCACCGCCAACCGGCAGGGCGCCGCGTCGATCACGTCCCTGGCCATCGGGCGCCAGCCCGCGGCGGACCGCTCCGACGCCGACCCGTGGCCGATGATGCCGAGGGTCTTCGAGGTCTCCACCTCCCACGAGGAGGGCGGTGAGCGCACCTACATGGCCTCGACCGTGGAGTTCGTCGGGGAGGACGGCAAGCTGACCGGTCTCAAGGTCGCCGAGACCGAGTACCTGCCCGACGGCCGCCGCGCCCCGCGGGCGGGCACGGAGAAGGTGCTGCCCGCGGACCTGGTGTTCCTGGCCCTGGGGTTCACCGGCAACGAGTCCGAGGACATCACCGAGCAGATCGGCGCCGAGCTGGACGGGCGGACCAACGTGGCCCGCGACGACCGGTACATGACCAACGTGGACGGCGTGTTCTCGTGCGGCGACGCCGGCCGGGGCCAGTCCCTGGTCGTGTGGGCGATCGCCGAGGGCCGGGCCTGCGCCGCCGCCGTCGAGCGCTACCTCATGGGCTCCACCCGCCTCCCGGCGCCGGTGGCCCCCACGGACCGGGCCATCGACCTCAGCCTGTAGGGCGACCGGCACGGCGCGGGCGGCGCCCCCACCCGGGGGCGCGGCCCGCGCCGTCGTCGGAGCCCCCGGGCCGGCGGCCTCGACACGGCGGGCCGCGTTGATAGGCTGGGAAGGACCTCCCCGCTCCGGGGCAGGACAACCAGGCAGAGCGGCCGGGAGCTCCGCCGCGCCCGCGCGGCGTCCCGGTCGTTTTTCCTTGCGCGTCCTCCCGCGGTGACACCCCACAACCCAAGGCGGCACACATGCGACGAGCAAAGATCGTGGCCACGATCGGCCCGGCCATCTCCTCCTACGAGAACCTCTCCCAGGCGATCCGGTCCGGCATGAACGTGGCCCGGCTCAACATGAGCCACGGCGACCACTCCGTCCACGACGCGTCCTACGAGAACCTGCGGCGCGCCGCGGCCGACGCCGGGGCGACGGTCGCGATCCTCGCGGACCTCCAGGGACCCAAGATCCGGCTCGGCCGGTTCGCGAACGGGCCCCACGAGCTGCTGCCCGGTGACGTCTTCTCCATCACCACCGAGGACATCGAGGGCACCCAGGAGCTGTGCTCCACCACCCACAAGGGCCTGCCCGGGGACGTGAACGTGGGCGACCCCCTGCTGATCAACGACGGCCAGATCGCCCTGCGCGCCACCGAGGTCTCCGACACGACCGTGACCACCGAGGTCGTCGTCGGCGGGGCGGTGTCCAACAACAAGGGCATCAACCTGCCCGGCGTGGCCGTGAACGTCCCGGCGCTGTCCGAGAAGGACGAGGACGACCTGCGCTGGGCGCTGCGCCGCGGGGTGGACCTCATCGCCCTGTCCTTCGTGCGCGACGCCAAGGACATCGTGCGGGTGCACGAGATCATGGACGAGGAGGGCCGGCGCCTGCCAGTGATCGCCAAGATCGAGAAGCCGCAGGCCGTGGACTCCCTGCACGAGATCATCGACGCGTTCGACGGCATCATGGTCGCCCGCGGCGACCTCGGCGTGGAGCTGCCCCTGGAGCAGGTGCCGATCGTGCAGAAGCGCGCCATCGAGCTCGCCCGGCGCTGGGCCAAGCCGGTGATCGTCGCCACGCAGGTGCTGGAGTCGATGATCGACAGCCCCCGCCCCACGCGCGCCGAGGCCTCCGACTGCGCCAACGCGGTGCTCGACGGCGCCGACGCCGTGATGCTCTCGGGGGAGACCTCGGTGGGCAAGTACCCGATCGAGACCATCGAGACCATGGCCCGGATCATCGAGGCCACCGAGAGCCAGGCGCTGGAGCGCGTCCCCGCGCTCGGCACGGAGCCGCGCACCCGCGGCGGCGCCGTGACCCGTGCGGCCGTCACCATCGCCCGGCAGCTCGACGTCAGCTACATCTGCACGTTCACCCAGTCCGGGGACTCCGCCCGCCGGCTCTCCCGCCTGCGCCCGGCCCACCCGATCCTGGCCTTCACCCCCGAGCCGCTCGTCACCGCGCTCATGTCCCTGCTGTGGGGCGTGCAGCCGATCCAGGTGGAGGAGGTCGCCCACACGGACGACATGACCAAGCAGGTGGACCGCCACCTGCAGGAGGAGGGGCTGGCCGGCAAGGACGACCTCGTGGTGATCTGCGCCGGCTCGCCCCCCGGGGTCGCCGGCACCACCAACCTCGTGAAGGTGCACCGCGTGGGCGACGTCAGGGACGCCGGGGAGCTGCTGAGCAGCCAGCGCAAGCGCGAGCACGTGGGGCCGTGGCGCGAGTCCTGAGCGGGCGCGCCGGCATGGGCCCCGAGGAGCACTCGCGCGAGCTCAGCGAGCACGGCGTGCCCGAGGAGCTGCACGCCGTCTTCCCCGGGCACGGGATCGGCGGCCTGGCCCGGGCGATGGGCATCCGGTTCACGGAGCTCTCGCCCGGGCGGGCGGTGGCCACGATGCCGGTCGAGCCGAGCACCCAGCCCGGCGGGGTCCTGCACGGGGGAGCGCACTGCGTCCTGGCGGAGACCCTGGCCTCCACGGCCGCGAGCGTGCACGCCGGTCCGGAGCGCTTCGCGGTGGGCGTCGACATCAACGCGACGCACCAGCGCGGGATCTCCTCCGGGACGGTCACGGGGACCTGCACCGCGCTGCACCTGGGCGCCACGCTGACCGTGCACGAGGTCGTGATGACCGACGAGCGGGGGCGCCGGCTGTCCACGGCGCGGGTGACGAACCTGCTCCGCGACCGGGCTCCCGGGACGGACTGAGGGCACGAGAGAACCCCGGACCGCCGGTCCGGGGTTCTGGTGCCCAAGGTGGGACTCGAACCCACACTCCGAAGGAACCGCATTTTGAGTGCGGCGCGTCTGCCAGTTCCGCCACTTGGGCCTTCGTCCGCAGTGCGCGCGGCCCGGGGGAGGGCGGCTCCTGCGCTCGATCACTCTACAACAGTTATAGGCTGGGACCGATCGGACGGCACGTGCGGCATCGGGCAGCCCCGAGCCGGCCGTGCCCCAGGACGCCCCTGCGGTCCCGCCTCGGCGGGACCGCCCCACCAGCAGGCAAGGAGTCACCGTGACGGAGCAGCCGAACCCCTCCCCGGTGGAGGAGCCCGAGCACAGCGCGTTCCCCGGGGAGGACGCCGGGACGTCCCTGCGCCCGCCCCACCGGGTGGTGGTGGCCGAGGACGAGACCCTCATCCGCCTCGACATCGTGGAGATGCTGCGGGAGGCGGGCTACGACGTGGTCGCGGAGGCCGACAACGGCCAGCTCGCGGTCGAGCTGGCGCGCGAGCACCGCCCGGACCTCGTGCTGATGGACGTCAAGATGCCCGTCCTGGACGGGATCACGGCCGCCGAGCAGATCGCCTCGGACCGGATCGCCCCGGTCGTCCTGCTCACGGCCTTCAGCCAGCGCGAGCTCGTCGAGCGGGCCCGTGAGGCGGGCGCCATGGCCTACGTGGTCAAGCCGTTCACCGTCGACGACCTCGTGCCCGCGATCGAGATCGCGATCTCCCGCTTCGAGGAGATCGCCGCGCTCGAGCGCGAGGTCTCCGACATGAAGGAGCAGTTCGCCACCCGCAAGCTCGTGGAGCGGGCGAAGTCCCTGCTGACCACCAAGATGGGGCTGACCGAGCCCGAGGCGTTCCGCTGGATCCAGAAGACCTCGATGGACCGGCGGCTGTCCATGCGCGAGGTCGCCGAGGCGATCATCAACCAGGTCGCCTGACCCGGCCGGGTCGGCCCGCGGGGCCGGTCCGGCGTCCTGCCCGGGCCCTAGGATGGGTCCGTGAGTGAAACGACGCAGCAGACCCAGCCCGACACGAGCCCCGACACCGGCGTGCGCACGGTGACCGTGGGGGCGGAGACCGACCACCCGGTCGACGTCGAGATCCCCCGGCCGCTGTCTCGGCCGGACCGGAAGCTGCTGCTGGTCGACGGCCACTCCCTGGCCTTCCGCGCGTTCTTCGCCCTCTCGCGCGCCGCCGAGTACGGCGGCGGCCCGGCGTTCGTCACCTCCGACGGCCGCCACACCGAGGCCGTCTACGGCTTCGTGAACACGCTGGTGAAGCTGGTGCGGGAGCAGCGGCCCACGCACCTGGTGGTCTCCTTCGACCTCGAGGGGCCCACGTTGCGCTCCCAGGAGTACGAGCAGTACAAGGGCGGGCGCGACGAGACGCCCGAGGAGTTCCACGGCCAGGTCCCGCAGATCCGGCGGATCCTCGACGCCCTGGGCGTGCCCGTGGTCACCGCGGAGGGCCACGAGGCCGACGACGTCCTGGCGACCCTGGCCCGCCGCGGCGCGGAGCAGGACTACGAGGTCCTCGTCTTCTCCGGGGACCGCGACGCCTTCCAGATGATCGACGAGCACGTCACCGTGGTCTATCCCGGGCGGACCCCCTCCGACCTCAAGCACATGGACGCGGCCGCGGTCGTGGAGAAGTACAAGGTCCCGCCGCAGCACTACCCGGACCTCGCCGCGCTGACGGGGGAGCAGGCGGACAACCTCCCGGGCGTGCCCGGGGTGGGGGCGGGCTTCGCCGCCAAGTGGATCCTGGCCTACGGGGGCGTGCCCTCGCTGCTCGAGCACGCGGACCGGATCAAGGGCAAGAAGGGCGAGGCGCTGCGCGAGCACCGCGCGGACGTGGAGCGCAACCGGCGGCTCAACCGGCTGGTCACCGACCTCGGGCTCGGGGTCGACCTCGCCGACGCCGGGCTGCCCGTGCCCGACGCCGAGGCCGTCGGCGAGGTCTTCGACGACCTCGAGTTCGGCGAGGGGCTGCGCAACCGGCTCTTCGACGCGTTCGGCCGCCCGCAGGACGAGAGCACGCCGACCGCCGACCTCGGCCTCGGGGAGGTGGAGCGCCCCGGCACCGGCGAGGAGCTGGAGCGGTGGCTCGCCGCGGGCGAGCAGCCGGTGGTCCTGCGCCCCCTGCACCGCGACGACGACCCCGGGCTGCCGGGCGCCCGCGAGCTCTCCGGGCTGGTCCTGGCCCGGGGCGGGCACCGGCCCTCCGCCGTGTTCCTGGATCTCTCCGCCGCGGACGAGGCACTGGAGTCCGCCCTCGCCGGCTGGCTCGCGGACACCGGGCGGGCCAAGATCGTGGACGGGCTCAAGGACGTCTGGAAGTCCCTGGCCGTGCGCGGGCTGACGCTCGCGGGCGTCGTGGACGACCCGCAGCTCTCCGCCTACCTCCTGCAGCCCGCGCGGCGCAGCTACGAGCTGCCGGCCCTGCTCGAGGACCGGCTGGGCCTGGCGGTCGCCTCCCCGGAGGACGCGGCCGCCGCGGCGGACGGCCAGCAGGAGCTCGCCCTGGGCGAGGAGCCCTGGCCCGTTCCGGCGCTGCTGCACCGGGAGGCCGAGCTCGCGGTGGCCACCACGCAGCTCTCCGCGCACCTGCTGGAGAAGCTCGAGGAGATCCACCAGACCGCCCTGCTCACCGACCTGGAGCTGCCGCTGGCGGTCGTGCTGGGCCGGATGGAGCTGGCCGGGATCGCCGTGGACCCGGACGGCGTCCAGGTCCTGCTCGACGACTTCGCCCGGGTGATCGAGCAGGCGAAGGAGGAGGCGCACGCCCAGATCGCCGAGCCCGTGAACCTGGGCTCCACCAAGCAGCTGCAGCAGGTGATGTTCGAGGAGCTGGGCCTGCCGAGGACCAAGAAGATCAAGTCCGGCTACACCACCGACGCCGACGCCGTGGCCGAGCTGCTGACCCGCACCGACCCGGACTCCCAGGGGCACCGCTTCCTCGCGAGCCTGCTGGCCTACCGGGACGCCAACAAGCTGCGCCAGACCGTCGAGGGCCTGCAGAAGGCGATCGCCGAGGACGGGCGGGTGCACACCACCTACATGCAGAACGTCGCCGCCACCGGCCGGCTGTCCTCCACCAACCCCAACCTGCAGAACATCCCGGTGCGCACCGAGGAGGGCCGGCGCATCCGCGCCCTCTTCGTGGTCGGGCGCCCCGAGGAGGGCCGTGAGTGCGAGCAGCTGCTGACCGCGGACTACTCCCAGATCGAGATGCGCATCATGGCGCACCTGTCCGGGGACGAGGCGCTCATCGAGGCGTTCCGCAGCGGCGAGGACCTGCACCGGTTCGTCGGCTCCAAGATCTTCGGGGTGGCCCCGCAGGAGGTCACGGCGCCGATGCGCTCCAAGGTCAAGGCCATGAGCTACGGGCTGGTCTACGGGCTGAGCTCCTTCGGGCTCTCCAAGCAGCTGCGCATCCCCGTGGACGAGGCCCGCACGCTGATGAGCGACTACTTCACCAGGTTCGGGGCCGTGCGGGACTACCTGCGCGGGGTCGTGGAGCAGGCCCGCGCCGACGGCTACACGGCTACGATCGACGGCCGCCGCCGCTACCTCCCGGACCTCTCCAGCGACAACCGGCAGCTGCGGGCCGTGGCCGAGCGCGCCGCCCTCAACGCGCCGATCCAGGGCTCGGCCGCGGACATCATCAAGAAGGCGATGCTCGGCGTGGACCGGCGCTTCGCCGAGGAGGGCCTGTCCTCCCGCGTGCTCCTGCAGGTCCACGACGAGCTCGTCGTGGAGGTCGTCCGCGGGGAGGCCGGGACCGTGGAGCAGGTGCTGCGCGAGGAGATGGGCGGTGCCGCCGAGCTCGCGGTGCCGCTGGAGGTCAACGTGGGCGCCGGGCGGTCCTGGCACGAGGCGGCCCACTGACGGCTCCAGGTGTGATTGGGCCCGGCATGCTGTGTCCGACTCCGGGAGACTGGTTCCATGACGTTGCATGTCCGATCCCTCAATTGAGCTGAAGGCAGCCGTTGTTAGCATAGGACTCCAACCGGTGAATAGCTCTTCCGCGTGACTTCGGGTGGTCCGCGACCATGCCAGGTGCAGACGGAAGGGGCCGGGGGTAATCGGCAATGGGGGCAGCATGGCCAAGAGGAAAGGCCCGCCCGCGACCGCCCGCTACGGGGGGTTCTCCGGGATCGCGGGTCCTGTGGTCCGGGGCCTGGACCGCGTCGTCTTGCGACTGACCGTCTCTGGTAGGCAACGTCTCATCCTCGTCGTCCTGCTGACTGCCAACGCAGTGGCCGTCGTGGCCTTCACGTGGGTCCTCGTCCAGCATGCAGCCATTCCCGACGGCCCGCTCGAGGCCGAGGTTGTGGTCAGCTGGAGCCTGCTTGTGGTGGTGGTGGCAATGGAGCTGCTCCGTCTGGTGCAGACCTGCGGTCTGTGCGTCTTCGCGTGCCTGGCCCGAGATCCCGTGCCGATGGAACCGTTGCACGGAGCGCGCGTGGCCTTTCTGACGACGATCGTCCCCACCCGAGAACCGGTCAACCTGGTGTTAAAGACACTCCGAGCCATGCGGCAGGTGGTGCACGAAGGGCCCATGGACCTGTGGATCCTGGACGAGGAGAACGACCCCGACGTGCGGGGCGCCGCGGCGCACCTCGGGATCAAGCATTTCAGCAGGCACGAGCGCCCCGAGTACAACACGAATGCCGGGGAGTTCCGCGCCCGCACAAAGGCGGGCAACCACAACTCGTGGCGTGCTGAGCACGGTGCCGAGTACGACATTGTGGCCCAGGTGGATCCCGACCACGTGCCCCGGCCGGAGTTCCTGGCCCGGACGCTGGGATACTTCCGGGATCCCGATGTCGCCTTCGTCGTGGCTCCCCAGGTGTACGGCAACACCGCAGATAGTTTCGTGGCGCACGCGGCCGCCGCGCAGGGGTACGTGTTCACGGGAATCGTGCAACGCGGCGGTAATGGGGTGGGCGTGCCCTTGCTGATCGGGACGAACCACGTGTACCGCATGGACGCGTGGGCACAGGTCAACGGGTACCAGGACTCGATCATCGAGGACCATCTGACCAGCATGGTGGTCCATGGAACCGTCAACCCGCGGACAGGCAACAGATGGGTGGGGGTGTACACCCCTGACATCCTGGCCGTCGGCGAGGGGCCGTCGACGTGGTCGGACTTTTTTCACCAGCAGGAACGGTGGTGCTCCGGGATCTGGCAAATCCTTTTGAGAAGGCGAGGGCCCACCAGGAGACGACTGAGCGTGCGGCAGAGGCTCGCTTATGCCTTCCTTCAGTCGTTTTATCCCGTGGTGGGGATGTGCTGGTTCCTCGGAAATCTCGCCACCGTCGGCTATGTCACCGGCATGGCACAGCATCCCGCCCCGGACCGTGCGGGGTGGACCTCGATGGGTATGTGGTGTCTGGTCATGATCAGCTGGGTCGCCCTGTTCGGCCGGCTTCGGCGGTGGTACCTGTGCCCAGCTGAGCGCAGCGAGTCCGTCCTGCGCCCGTGGCTCATCACCGTGCTCGCGGCCCCCGTCTACGCGCGGGCGGGCCTGAGCACGGTGCTGGGACGACAGCTGGGCTATGTGGTCACGGGCAAAGGCGACCTCCGCACCGGTGACACGCCATGGACCTTCAGGACGCACCTGGCGTGGGCCCTGGTCCTAGTGCTGGCTCTCCTGGGCGGTGTCGCACTGGAGGGGGGTGGACCGGTCAGCTACTTCTGGGCGGTGGTGGGCCTCGCCGTGTGCCTGGGCCCACCGAGCGCCGCGATGCTCCGGGGAGCTATACGGTACCCAGATGGAAAGCTTCCAGCGCGGAGGTCCCGTGAAAGCCCGCTCCGTAGCCGCCCACGACGTACAGGTGCAGGTCCACGACGGCCGCCCCCAGGCCCGCCCGGCCTTCCGGCAACGGCGCAAAGTCGTCGTAGCCGGACAGGCACTGCACGTCCCCGGTGAGTCCCGCTCCGGTGTCCCCGCCGATCACGCAGACGCCGGCTCCTGGAATCCAGGCGGCGGCGGCGCTGTGGACGGGATAGATGGATGTTCCCGCACTGACATGGTCCACCTGGACCACGTCGACCGTCCCGAAGGCGGGCACGCCGGATTTTCGGTCCCGCCCGCCCAGCAACCAGACGGTGCCAAACTCGTCACTAGCCGCGACGATTTTCTCGCGGGCAATCTGCAGTTCGCCGATCGGTCGCCAACGACCGTTCTCGAGCGCGTAGACGTCATCCGACACACCGTGGTCCCGGCCTACCCCTCCCGCATAAACTATCCGACTGCCGTCCCAAGCTGCTGCCCCGGCCTCCCGCGGCTCGGGCAGTGGGGCCTCCTCCACCCATGTGCCTGTGTCAGCGTCGAGCCGAAGGACCGAGTCGACCGCGCCGTCCGCGACCTGTCCCCCCAGCAAATAGAGCTGGTCGCTGGCGACCACGAGGGGGGCAAAGGCGACGGGGCGGGGCAATGGAGGGCCCTCGGCCCAGGTGCCGGTCATGGGGTCGAAGACGCGGACCGTGTCGAGGAGGGGACGGCCTTCGGCGGCGGACACTCCTCCGGCGACCCACACGCGGCCCTCGAACGCCACAGTTCCGGCTCCTTCGAACTCAATGGGGGCGGGGGGCAGTTTGTTCCACTCCGGGGCGCGCACTTGCTGCAGGGTCCATGGGACGAAGAGCGCCACGACCAAAATCAGGCTCCCAAGGGAGATCCAACGGTACCGGCGCTTCTGGAGCCGTGCCCTGTCGCGTCCGGGTTGGGGTCGGCCGCCGCGCGACCCGGGACGCGCACGGTTCCCCTCGGGCGGGGACACGCTGACGTCCACGGCTTTCTCAAGGGCGCTCACCAAGCGACCGGCATCGTATTTGTAACGGCTCGACGTGAGCTCAATCGCCTGTCGGCTTAAAAGCGGCTGGAGGGAGGGCGGTAGCTCGTCGGCGGCCGGCATTGCCGCGCCGTCGACGAGAACAGGGAAGATGGAACAACCTGAGGAGATCGCCTGTTCGATCTCGAGCCGTACGTAGTCCTCGGGGTTGTCTAGCCGACGTGTATCGTTCTCCGTCCTAACGGTGGCCCAAGTGGGAGCAATGACCACGACCACGGCCTGGCACTGGAGGAGCGTTTCCGTCAGCACGGCCGCGAACTCGTCCCCGGGCTCAATGGAGTCAACGTCCATAAAGACGTGCTCCTCGCCGAAGTGGGCGGTCAAGGTATCGTAAAGACGGCCTGTGGTGCCGGCCGAGTCGGACCGTCTGTAGCTGATGAAAATGGCGAGTGGCATTCTTCTTCGCTCCGACTCTGACAGAATTGCTCAGGACGCAACGGTCTGCTCCTGCCACCCTCGCCCCAGGTGTAGCTTTCTATCTCCGATGGTGGCATGGGCACTCGCCGGCTTCAAGACCGAGTATGCTACCGGACCCGCGCTCCCTCCGGTCCGGACGGTTGCTCGGTTGCGCCACGTTCCGACCAACTGATTAGATCGACGGCAACAGGGCATTCCGCTTCGGGAGCACTGCGGCGATAATCAGGCGGGAACATACGGTGGCGGATCTGAACCCGGGTGACCACACTGGCGCGCCGAAGGCGCCGGGTAGGGTGACCGAGTCCTACTCGGCGGGCGGGCACGAGTACACCTTCGCGGAGTTCGGCGTGGGCCCCGGCGGCGTCGCGGAGAACCCCGCCGCGGTGGAGTGGGTCCGGGCGATCCGCCAGGGCTTCCACCAGGCCGAGCCGACCGACGAGACCCTCGAGCGCACGCTGTCCTGGATGCACGCCGAGCGGGTGCGGCTGCGGGCGGCCTATCCCCACGCCGTGCCGGAGGCGGCGCTGCCCACGCAGCGGCCCGTGGCGACGTTCACCTCGTGGGAGGGCTCGCTCAACGTGGGACGCGGCCGGCTGCTGCGCGCCCGGCTGATCTCCGAGGTCACGGTCCGCCCCACGCACAGCCGCCGGGGCCTGCTGCGCCGGCTGATGACGGGCGACCTCGACCGCGCGCAGCAGGACGGCTACCCGGTGGCGCTGCTGACCGCGACGGAGGCGACCATCTACGGGCGCTTCGGCTTCGGCGCGGCCACGTTCAACCGCGAGGTGAACGTGGACGCCACCACCCGGCTGCAGCTGAAGGCCGGCACGGTGGGCACCGTGGAGATGGCCGACGGCGAGGCGGTGCGCCGGCTCGCCCCCGTGCTCTTCCAGCGCTTCCACGAGAGCTCCCACGGGTCCGTGAGCCGGGTCGCCTACCACTGGCCGCAGTACACGGGGGAGTACGCCATCACCCCGCAGAAGGCCGACCCGGAGGTGCGCTGCGCGGTGCACTACGACGACGCCCTGCGCCCGGACGGCTACGTCACCTACCGGTTCGAGCCCAACACCTCCTACCCCCTGACCCTGACCGTGCTCGACCTCGTGGGCGCGTCCCCGGACGTCTCGCTCGCGCTGTGGGAGTTCGTCACCTCCTTGGACCTCGTCGACCGGGTCCGCTTCGGCAGCGCCCCCGTGGAGGACCCGCTGGTGTGGGCGATGGCCGACCGCGCGAAGTACCGGGTCACGGCGGAGTCGGACAGGGTGTGGGTCCGGATCCTGGACCCTGCCGCCGCCCTCGAGGCCCGCCCCTACACCGCGCGCGGGCGGATCGTGATCTCCCTCGTGGACGCGATGGGCTACGCCGACGGCGTCTGGGCGCTGGACACCACGGGCGGCAGCCCCGTGGTGGAGCGGGTCGCAGACCGCCCGCGCACCGCCGACGACGAGGCCGGCCGCTCGGTGCCCGCGGTAGAGCTGCCGGACGGGGCCGACGTGGCGATGCGGGTGGACGTGCTGGGGTCCCTGTACCTCGGGGCGGTCAAGGCCAGCACCCTGGCGCAGGCGGGGCTGATCGTCGCCCGGGACGAGGACGCGCTGCGGGACCTGCAGGACTTCATGGAGACGCCGACCGCTCCCTACGGGGTCACACAGTTCTGAGCGGCACCGGGCGCGCCGGCGCGTGTTGATTCCTTTTCGGCGCATCCGTAGACTGACCCGGTGCGTGCCCTGTACGCACTCTGTCCAACAATCCTTCGGAACGGCCGCGGCCGGCCGGCATGAGCCGTTCCGACTGATCAGAATCTATCCACATCGGAGCCCCTACTACATGACCACCACCACCCCGCAGGTTGCCGTCAACGACATCGGGTCCGCGGAGGACTTCCTCGCCGCTGTCGACGCGACCATCAAGTACTTCAACGACGGCGACCTCGTCGAGGGCACCGTCGTCAAGGTCGACCGCGACGAGGTCCTTCTCGACATCGGCTACAAGACCGAGGGCGTCATCCCGTCCCGCGAGCTGTCCATCAAGCACGATGTCGACCCCGACGAGGTCGTGACCGTGGGTGATGAGGTCGAGGCTCTGGTCCTCACCAAGGAGGACAAGGAAGGCCGCCTGATCCTGTCCAAGAAGCGGGCTCAGTACGAGCGCGCCTGGGGCGACATCGAGAAGATCAAGGAAGACGACGGCGTCGTCACCGGCACCGTCATCGAGGTCGTCAAGGGCGGCCTCATCCTGGACATCGGCCTGCGCGGCTTCCTGCCCGCCTCCCTCGTCGAGATGCGCCGCGTGCGCGACCTCGCGCCGTACATCGGCCAGCAGATCGAGGCGAAGATCATCGAGCTCGACAAGAACCGCAACAACGTGGTCCTGTCCCGCCGTGCCTGGCTCGAGCAGACCCAGTCCGAGGTCCGCTCCAACTTCCTGCACAAGCTCGAGAAGGGCCAGGTCCGCACGGGCACGGTCTCCTCGATCGTCAACTTCGGTGCCTTCGTGGACCTGGGCGGCGTCGACGGCCTGGTGCACGTCTCCGAGCTGTCCTGGAAGCACATCGACCACCCCTCCGAGGTCGTCGAGGTCGGCCAGGAGGTCACCGTCGAGGTCCTGGACGTCGACATGGACCGCGAGCGTGTCTCCCTGTCGCTGAAGGCGACCCAGGAGGACCCGTGGCAGCTGTTCGCCCGCACCCACGCCCTCGGCCAGGTCGTGCCGGGCAAGGTCACCAAGCTCGTTCCCTTCGGTGCGTTCGTGCGCGTCGAGGACGGCATCGAGGGTCTGGTGCACATCTCCGAGCTGGCCCAGCGCCACGTGGACATGGCCGAGCAGGTCGTCTCCGTGGGCGACGAGCTGTTCGTCAAGGTCATCGACATCGACCTGGACCGCCGCCGCATCTCGCTGTCGCTCAAGCAGGCCAACGAGGGCGTGGACCCGGACTCCACCGAGTTCGACCCGGCCCAGTACGGCATGGCCGCCGAGTACGACGAGCAGGGCAACTACAAGTACCCCGAGGGCTTCGACCCCGAGACCAACGAGTGGATCGAGGGCTACGAGACCCAGCGGGCCGCCTGGGAGCAGCAGTACGCCGACGCCCAGTCCCGCTGGGAGGCGCACAAGGAGCAGGTCCGCAAGTCGATCGCCGAGGACGCCGAGGCGGCCGCCGGCGGCACGACGAGCTCCTCCTCCTCGTCCTCGTCGTCGCCCTCCTCCTCGTCCGGTCCGGCTCCGACCAGCTACTCCTCCGAGGCCCCGGCCGCCGACTCCGGCACCCTGGCCTCCGACGAGGCCCTGGCCGCGCTGCGCGAGAAGCTCACCGGCGCCTGAGCCGACAGGCACCGGCAGGCAGTTCCGCACTGCACCGACGACGGCCCCCGCCCCTTCGAAGGGCGGGGGCCGTCGCCGTGTCCGCACCCGGGCACGCCGGAGCCGGCCCCGCCCCGGCGTGCCCGGCACCGGCCGATCCTGGCGCGGGAGGGCCCGGCCGGAGCGGGGCAGGGCCGGCCCCCGGGCCTGACCGGGCGCGTCCCCGGTCAGGCCCGGGAGACGGCGGGGGAGTCCACCCAGTCCACGCCGTCCGGGCGCAGCGCCCCGGCGCCGGAGGTCAGCGCGGCCACCCGGGAGTGCGCCGCGGCGACGGCGGTCTCGTCGTCGGGCAGGGCGAGGCCGATCTCGGCGCCGGCGGCGGCGTAGGGGGTCTCCAGCACGGTGGTGCCGGCCGCGCGGAGCTCGTTCTCGATCCGGCCCGCGTCCGCGTGGGAGGCCGGCAGGCGGTAGAGCCGCTGCCGCTGCCGGGAGACCAGCCGCGCGTCGTCGAGGGCCTGGGACACGGCCTCGGAGTAGGCGCGGACCAGCCCGCCGGCCCCCAGCAGGGTGCCGCCGAACCACCGCACCACCACCGCGCTGACGTCCGAGAGGTCGGTCAGATCCGCGCCCCGCGGGTCGGTGCCCGTGCGGCGCAGCACCAGCGCCTCGAGCATCGGGATGCCGGCAGTGCCGGCCGGTTCGCCGTCGTCGGAGGAGCGCTGGACGTCCCGGTCGGGGCCCAGGACGAACGCGGAGCAGTGGTGGCGGGCGTCGCGGAAGCCGCGGCGCAGCTCGTCCACCAGGGTCCGGGCCTCGGCCTCCGTGCCGGCCCGGCGCACCACGGCCAGGAAGCGGGAGCGCTTGATCTCCAGCTCGGCCACCGCCTCCGTGCCCGCGGCGAGCGTGGTGTAGCGGGTGGCACGGCTGAGCAGGGGGTCCGGATCCATGGTGCCCACTCTAGGGCGGGACCGTGCCCCCGACCGGCGCCGGATAGCATGGCCGCATGCTCAGCATCGGACTCACGGGCGGCATCGCCTCGGGCAAATCCACGGTCTCGCGGCGGCTCATGGAGCTCGGCGCCACGGTGGTCGACGCCGACGCCATCGCCCGGGCCCTCCAGGAGCCCGGGCAGCCCGGGCTGGAGGGGATCGTCGAGGAGTTCGGTCCCTCGGTGCTGACCCCGGACGGCCGGCTGGACCGGGCCGCCCTCGGCACGCTGGTGTTCGGCGACCCGCAGGCGCGGCAGCGGCTCAACGGGATCGTCCACCCGCTGGTCCGGGCCGAGGCCGGGCGGCTCGCCGCCGCGGCGGGGGAGGACGCCGTGCTCGTCGAGGACATCCCCCTGCTCGTGGAGACCGGCCAGCACGAGCGGTTCGACCTCGTGCTCACCGTGCAGGCCCCCGTGGAGGAGCGGGTCCGGCGGATGGTGGAGGACCGCGGGATGACGGAGGCGGACGCCCGGGCCCGGATCGCCGCCCAGGCCACGGACGCGGAACGGGCCGCGGTCTCGACCAGCGTGCTCGTCAACGACGGCTCGGTGCAGCGGCTGCTCGACCGCGTCGACGCGTGGTGGGAGTGGCACGTGGAGCCGCGCCGGCCGTCGCCCGCCCGCGCCGATGCCCTGTAGTCCCCGGTGACCGCACGGTAGGGTCGGGCTCGACCGAAGCACACATCCGAGACACGGCAGCCGTCCCCCCGACGAGGCCGGCGGCCGGGGAAGCACTTCGATGTTGAACAGACTGCACGACGCCCTGCGGCTGCGGACCAGCCCCACCATCTTCTTCGGCTCCGCGCTGGTGATCATCGCCTTCGTGGTGCTGACCCTGGTGTTCACAGAGTCCATGGACGCGTTCTTCGCGGAGGGCTCCACCTGGGTCATCGACCAGCTCGGCTGGTTCTACATCATGGGGGTGACCGTCTTCCTCCTGTTCCTCGTCTACCTGATGGTCAGCCGGTTCGGCCAGGTCCGGCTCGGCGCCGACGACGAACGCCCCGAGCACACGAACCTGTCCTGGTTCTCCATGCTCTTCGCGGCCGGGATCGGGACGATCCTGATGTTCTGGGCCGTCGCCGAGCCGGTGAACCACTTCGCGAACCCGCCCCGGCAGGGCGTGGAGCCGGCGTCCCTCGAGTCCGCGACCGAGGCCATGGGCTTCACGCTCTACCACTTCGGGCTGCACACCTGGACGATCTTCACCCTCCCGGCCCTGGCCTTCGGCTACTTCATGTACAAGCGCAACCTGCCGCCGCGGGTCAGCTCCATGTTCCAGCCGCTGCTGGGCGAGCGGATCCACGGCCCCGTCGGCCGGGCCATCGACATCCTCGCGATCGTGGGCACGCTCTTCGGCGTCGCGGTCTCCATCGGGCTGGGCACCATGCAGATCAACAGCGGCCTGGCCCGGCTCCTCGGGATCTCCGAGTCCGCCCTGTCCCAGATCCTCATCATCGCCGCGGTGAGCCTCGTGGCGTCCGTCTCGGTCGCGCTCGGCCTCGACCGGGGCATCAAGCGGCTGTCCAACACCAACATCCTCATCGCGATCGGCCTGCTGGTCTTCATCCTCATCTCCGGACCCACCGTGATGATGCTCAAGGGCATGGTCGAGTCCGCCGGCACGTACCTGTCGATGCTGCCCGCGCTCGCCTTCTGGAACGACACCCTCGCGGACACCGGGTGGCAGAGCGGCTGGACCGTCTTCTACTGGGCCTGGACCATCACCTGGTCCCCGTTCGTGGGCATCTTCATCGCCCGCATCTCCCGCGGCCGCACCATCCGCCAGTTCGTCTCCGGCGTGCTCGCCCTCCCCACGCTGTTCTCCGTCATCTGGTTCGGGATCTTCGGCATGGGCGTCTTCGACATCGAGCTCAACGGCGGGGGCGGGCTGGTCGAGGCCGTCGTCGACGAGGGGGACATCCCCGGCGCGATGTTCGTCTTCCTGGAGAACTTCCCGTTCTCCACCGTCACCTCCGCGGTGGGCGTGCTCATCGTCGTGCTGTTCTTCATCACCTCGATCGACTCCGCCGCCCTGGTCATGGACACCATGGGCAGCGGCCACGAGGAGGAGGCCCCGGTGCACCAGCGGGTGTTCTGGGTGGTGGCCATCGGGCTCATCGCCGCGATCCTGCTGACCGCCACCGGCGCCACGGGGTTGGCCGCCCTGCAGAACGTGGCCATCCTCATCGGCCTGCCTTTCTTCGTGCTGGGCTACGTGATGATCTACTCGCTGCTCAGAGCCCTGCGCGAGGACGCCGGCGAGGTGGGCGTCCTGCCCACCCGCCAGTGGCGGCGGGTGCTGCCCCCCGAGGAGTTCCAGCGCCGCACCAGCACCGGTGAGGTGGACGAGGAGGTCGTCGTGGCCCCCGACTACGTGCACGGGTCGGAGCCGGACAACGCCCCGAGCATCGAGCACCCGGAGCAGCCCCACTACGTGCTCGAGTACCGCACCAATACCGGTTCGTTGAAGCGGGTCCGCGACGTCGAGTAGCTCCCCGCAACCCGTGGACCGGGAGCGGTCTCCCGGCGCCACCCGCCGGGAGACCGCTCGATCCGTGCCCGGCGCCGACGATAGAATGGTGATCACCATCACATCGACATCGGGGGACGTCATGGCGAAGGACAAGCAGGCCACGGGACCGGGCGGGGAGCAGCAGCACCGCATCCTCGACAAGCTCAACCAGATCGCCATGCGGGTCTACGGGCCCGGGGACCACTCTCCTCATGACGCGCAGGGGGAGTCCATGAGCCAGGAGACGGAGGAGTGGTACCAGAACGTGCAGGAGCACTTCTACGTGGAGAAGGACCAGCACGGCAACGAGTACCTCTACCACAAGGACGACTCCCCGGAAGGGCCCCGTGGCAGCACCGAGCGCAACTGGTGAGCGGACGCGGTGAGCGGGGAGCCTGTCGACGGCTCCCCGTTCTTGCTGTCCGGGTCGGGCGCTGAGGGGCCTGCCCCCGGCCCTGCAGTGCCGGGCCTGATGGACCGAGAACCAGTTCGGGCACCCGTCCCGCCACCCCGTTGGCAAGATGCCATGTGCGGCGTCGCATGGCACCACGAACATCTGTCCATCGGGTCTGCGCCGCGGAGCTGACAAGCAGGACTTGAGAATGGCTTGTCCTGCGGACGCGGGTGACCGCGATCGGACCGGACGAGCCGTCGCCGGAAGGGGTCGACGTTCTCATGCTGCTTGCCGTCATCATCGTGCTGGTGGGGTGGTTCACGTGCGGACACCGCCAGCGTCGCTCTCGTGCGGGTCCTGCCCGCTCCTCTGGTGAGAAGAGCGAGCAGGCGAACGCTCCCGGTCGCTAGCGGGACCGCCGCGGAGCCGTGGAGCGCTCGGCGTCCTCGCCGGTGAGGGAGCCGGTGGCGGCCAGCTGCTCGGCGACGTCCCGGAGCTTGGTGTTCGTCTGGGAGCTGACGGTGGTGAGGATGACGAACGCCTGCTGGGACGTGATCTTGAACCGCTCCATGAGGACGCCCTTGGCCTGGCCGATGAGGTCCCGTGTGGCCAGTGCCTCGTGGAGGTGGCTGACCCTCAGGGTCTCGGCGAAGGCGACGGCCGCGTGCGCGGCCACCAGCATCCCGATCTCCTCCGACTCCTGGGTGAACGCGTCGACCTCGGCTCCGTAGAGGTTGAGCGCCCCGAGGATGTCCCCGTCGGTGTAGAGCTGGAAGGCGAGCATGGACGTCGCCCCGGCCTGCAGGGCGGCCGGGGCGAACCGCGGCCACCGGTCCTCGTGCCGGAAGTCGGGGACGCGCACGATGCGCTCCTCGTAGGCGGCGTCCAGGCAGGGTCCCTCTCCGGTCTCCTGCTGCAGCTCGTCCACCCGGCGGGGCATCTCGCCGGAGGCGGCGTGGGACTCGACGGTCCGCCGGTGCTGGGCGACCGAGATCGAGGCCCCCGCGACCCCCGGGATGAGCTCCAGCGCCGCGTGGACCATGGCCTGGAGGGTGCCCTGCAGGTCCTCCTCCGTCTGCAGGGCACGGGCCAGGTCGCCCAGCCGTTCGGCCAGCTCGCGATCGATGCTCCCTGACCGGTGCTCGCCGGGGGTGGGCCTGGTCATCCGCTCCTGTTCGGTGCTCATTGCTCCAGTCTTCCCCATGGCCGGTCCTCAGGAGCCCCGGAGCGGGAAACTCATTGCAGACGGGAACGGGTCCGGACCGCTCCGGGCCCGCCGCGCCGAGGCCCGGCTCGTCGGGAGAGCGGCCGCCGAGGTCGCGAAGCCGGGAGGCGGACGCCGTCACCCCGTGGTCAGTGCGGCGCACGCGGCTTCGATGGACTCCGGGGACAGGACGTGGTCGATGGCCAGCACGGCCGCGCCCGTCACACCGGCCCGGTCCCCGGCGACCGAGGGCACGATCCGCAGGTGCTCGGTGGCCAGGGGCAGGGAGCGTTGGTAGACGACCTCGCGGATGCCGGCCAGCAGGTGCTCCCCGGCCTGGGCCAGGCTGCCCCCGATCACGATCACGGACGGGTTGATCAGGTTCACACAGGCGGCCAGCACGTCCCCGATGTCCCGTCCTGCCTGGCGGATCACCTGCACCGCTCCGGCGTCACCCGAACGGACGAGCTCGATGACGTCCTGGCTCGACGTGAGCGTCCCGCCCGTCCGCTCGTTCAGGGCCGCCACCAGGGCGGGCCCCCCGGCCAGTGCCTCGAGGCACCCCGTGTTGCCGCACCGGCAGACGACCTCGCCCCCGTACGCCACGCGGACGTGACCGAGATCCCCGGCGGTTCCCTGGGCGCCGCGCTGGAGCGAGCCGCCGGAGATGATCCCGGCACCGATCCCCGTGGCCACCTTGACGAACATCAGCTCGGTGGTCCCGGGCCAGTGGAAGCTGCGCTCGCCCAGGGCCATGATGTTGACGTCGTTGTCCACCAGGACGGGAACGTCGTAGCTCTCCTGCACCCGGGCGGGGACGTCGAACCGGTCCCACCCCGGCATGATGGGCGGATTGATGGGCCGGCCCGTCCGGTGCTCCACCGGTCCAGGGAGTCCGATGCCGATGGCGGCCAGCTCTGAGGCCGGGAGACCGCCCCGGGCGAGCAGCGTCCCGACGGTGCCCGCGAGCCAGCCCAGCACCGCGTCGGGCCCGTCGCCGATCGTCAGCGCCTGGCGCTCCTCGGCGAGCTCCCGGCCGGAGAGGTCCGCCAGGATCGCCCGGGCGTGCGTCGCCCCGATGTCCGCCGCGACGACCGCTCGCGCACCGGGATTGAGCGCGAACAGTGATGGCGGCCGCCCGCCGGTGGAGGCGGCGCCGCCGTAGGGGGCGACGAGGCCCAGTCCCATGAGGGTGTCCACGCGGGAGGCCACGGAGGAACGGGCCAGTCCGGTGAGCTGAGCGAGCTCCGCCCGGGTTCTCGGCTGCCCGTCGCGCAGCAGCTGGAACACCTCGCTCGCCCCCGGAGCGGGCGAGATCGCAGGACGCGGCGACGTCGCCCGGGGTTGACCCTTCAGCACTTTTTCAGTAGAGCATGGTGACTTAGGGGGGTCAAGCACGTCACATACGCACATGGGCGTGACACCTTTTGTCGGACCATCGACAGAAGTCTGTGGTGCGTGTCACAGTGACGGCATGAACGAGCCCACGAGCTCCCCGGTGCTGACCGTCACCGGGCTGTCCAAGTCCTTCTTCGGGGTGCCGGTGCTGGAGGACGTGACCCTCCGGTTGCACGCCGGCGAGGTGCACGGTCTGGTCGGCGAGAACGGTGCCGGGAAGTCGACCCTGATGAAGATCCTCGCCGGCGTCCACGACCGGGACGCGGGAACCGTGGAGATCGACGGCACGCCCGTCGAGTTCCACCACCCCACCCAGGCCCACGAGGCCGGGCTGTCGACGGTGTTCCAGGAGTTCAACCTGCTGCCCGACCGCACGGTCGCCGAGAACGTGTTCCTCGGCCGCGAGCCGCGCAGGGGCCTGCTCGTCGACAAGCGGGCCATGAACACGATGACGAGCGCCCTGCTCGAGGACCTGGGCATCACCAGCATCCGGCCCACCACCACGGTCGGCTCGTTGTCGGTGGCGCAGCAGCAGGTCGTGGAGATCGCCAAGGCCATCAGCTACGACGCCCGCATCGTCTCCATGGACGAGCCGACGGCGGCCCTCGCGGGCCCCGAGGTGGACCTGCTGTACGCGATCATCCGCCGGCTCCGGGCGCGCGGCACCGCCATCCTGTACGTGTCCCACCGGCTGAAGGAGATCTTCGACCTCTGCGACACCATCACCGTCCTCAAGGACGGACACGTCGTCGGCACCGAGCCCGCGTCCGCCATGGACGACGCCGCCCTGGTGCGCATGATGGTCGGCCGGCCGATCTCAGCCTACTTCCCCGAGGAGCGGCCCGGCACCGCGGTGGGGCCGGCGCTCCTGCGGATCGAGGGCGGCGGCAACGACCAGCTCGACGCCGTCGACCTGACGCTGCGCGCGGGGGAGATCGTGGGGGTGGCCGGGCTGCAGGGCTCCGGGCGCACGGAACTCGTGGAGGCCGTCTTCGGCGTCCACCCGTTCACCCGCGGGCGCATGGAACTGGACGGCGAGCCGTACTCGGCGTCCTCGCCGCGCCAGGCGGTCCAGCACGGCGTCGCCCTGATCACGGAGGACCGCAAGTCCCAGGGCCTGAGTCTCGACCAGTCCGTCCTGGACAACGCCCTGGGCGTCATCCGCTCCGTCTTCCCGCGACGGACGGCCGCGGCCCGGAGGGAGGTCCCCGGGGTGCTCTCCTCGCTCGAGGTGGTGGCCCGGGACCTGGACCAGGAGGTCCAGTACCTCTCGGGCGGCAACCAGCAGAAGGTCGTCCTGGCCAAGTGGCTGGCCGTGGACCCGCGCGTCGTGCTGCTCGACGAGCCCACCCGCGGGATCGACGTGGGCGCCAAGCTCGCCGTGTACGACCTGATGCGCACGCTCGCCGCCGAGGGCAAGGCCATCCTCATGGTCTCCAGCGAGCTGCCGGAGGTCCTGGGCATGTCCAGCCGGATCGTCGTCATGCGGGACGGCCGGATCGCCGGCGAGCTGCCGCCGGACTCGACCGAGGAGCAGGTGCTGCAGCTGGCCACCGGCGCCCGCACGGAGAGGGCGACGCCATGACCGCGTTCTCGAGGCTCAGCTCCACCCACATCGTCTACCTCGTGGTGCTGCTGACCTTCGTCGCCGGCACGGTGCTCGTCGGGGCCGCCGGGCGCAGCTTCGTCAGCGCGGGGAACATCTCGGCCGTCCTCACCGGCACGAGCGTGCTCGGGTTCATCGCGATCGGCCAGACGCTCGTGATCCTGGTGGGGAGCCTGGATCTCTCCGTCCCCTACGTCGTCAGCCTCGCGAGCCTGCTCTCGGCCGGGATCATGGCCAACCAGCCGGGAAACATCCTGCCCGGCGTGGCCGCGGCGCTGCTCGTCTCGGCGGGCATCGGCCTGGTCAACGGCCTGGTGGTGTCCGGGCTGAAGGTCCACGGGTTCATCGCCACGCTGGGCACCGGGCTGATCGTCAGCGGCTACCTCGCCACCAACTACAAGGGCAGCGCGGGGCAGACACCCGTGGCCTTCCGGTTGGTCGGAGCCACCGGCATCGGTCCCGTCCCGGTCTCCACGCTGATCATGCTGGCCTGCGCGGCCGCGGTGCTGCTGATGCTGACGCGCACGCGCCTGGGGCACCACATGTACGCCGTGGGCGGGGACATCAGGGTCGCCCGGATGTCCGGGATCCAGACCGGCACCCCCATCGTCGCCGCCCACGTGATCTGCTCCGTCATGGCCGGCCTCGCGGGACTGCTCCTGGCGGCGCGGCTCGGCGTGGGCAGCCCCACGATCGGTGCCCAGGGCGGCTACGACCTGCTCTCCATCGCCGCCGTCGTCCTCGGCGGGACGCTCCTGGCGGGCGGCAAGGGCTCCCTGGTCGGGACGCTGGGCGGCGTGCTGATCTTCGCGATGATCGACAACATCATGAGCGTCATGCAGATCAACCCGTTCCTCAAGGACGTCGTCCGCGGCATCGTCATCGTGGTCGCCGTCGCCGTGTACGCCCGGCGCAGGGTCGCCCGCCGGGCCACCCGCTTCGACCACCACGAGCACGTCCGGAACGAGCAGGAGGTCCCGGCATGAGCGCCGCCGTCACGGACCGGGCCGCGGTCCTGCAGCAGAACCGTGCGCCGCGGCACGAACGCGGGCTGCGAGCCCTGCGCACGCCCGGCGGAGCCGTCTTCGTGCTCCTGCTCCTCCTGCTGCTCGCGGCGGTCGCCGTCAACCCGTCCTTCGGGGAACCGGGGTCCCTGATCCGGTTCGTCGGCCGCACGGCGCCGATCGCCATCGCGGCCATCGGCCAGTACTTCGTGATCGTCTCCGGGGAGTTCGACCTGTCCATGGGCTCGGTGGTCACCGCCCAGGTGTTCGTCGCCGGCAACCTCATCGGCCAGGACGACAGCCGGACCGTGCCCGTCCTGGTGCTGATGCTCGTCCTCGGCGCCCTCGTGGGCCTCGTCAACGGCCTGGTGACCACGCTGCTGAAGGTCCCGAGCTTCATCGTGACCCTCGGCACCATGCTCGCCCTGCTCGGCCTGGTGCTCTACTGGACCGGCGGCGCCGCCACGGGCAACCCCGCGGACAGCTTCCGGCAGATCGGCCGCGGCGGCATCCAGGACGTCCCGGTCCTGGAGGTCCTGCCCTATCCGGTGGTCCTCGTGACGGTCATCGCGGCCGGCGCCGTCTGGCTCATGCGCCGGCCCTACGGCCGCACGCTCGTCGCCGTGGGCGACAACCCCCAGGCCGCGGCGCTCACGGGGGCCCGGGTGTGGTGGGTGCGCACCCGGGCGTTCATGCTCTCCTCCCTGGCCGCGACCGTGGCGGGGATCATCCTCGTGGGCTACGCCGGTGTGCACCCCTCCGTGGGGCGCGGCTACGAGTTCACGGCCATCACCGCCGTCGTCCTCGGCGGGGTGGTGCTGGGCGGCGGGCGCGGCTGGGTGCTCTCCGCGGCGGCCGGCGCCTTCGCGCTCGAGACGCTCTTCGCGCTCCTGAACTTCCTGGGCGTCCAGTCCACCTGGCGGGACACCGTGCAGGGCGTGATCATCATCCTCGCCGTCGCCGCCGGGACGCAGACGTGGCAGCGCCGCCGGCGCGGTCGCCCCGCACCGGCCCAGGCCCCGAAGCATGTCATCGCAGCACAGCCCACTCCGGGCTCCGACCAGGAAGGAACATGATGCGCCGTAGCATCCAGTCCCAGGCCACCGTGGTGGCAGCGGCAGCGCTGCTGGCACTGACCGCCTGCACCACCGATCAGTCGATCGAGAACCCGCCCGCGGCCACCGAGGGCGGGGAGGCCGCCGCGCCCGAGGAGGGCGGCGCCACCCCCGCCCCGGAGGGCGGTGACGAGTGGTTCGACCAGGCGGAGTACGACGAGCAGTTCGAGCAGCGCTCCGCGTCCTTCGAAGGTGATCCGGAGCAGCCCTGGACCCAGTACATCGACGGGGAGATGACCGCGACCGCCGAGTTCGCGGCCGACGAGCCGCAGAAGGTGTGCTTCTCCAACGCCTCCATCTCCAACCCGTGGCGCCAGACCGGCTGGATCACCATGAACGAGCAGCTCAAGGTGCTCCAGGACTCCGGGGTGATCTCCGAGATGGAGACCCGCGACGCACAGGACGACGACAACACGCAGATCGCCGACATCGACTACTTCATCGCCGAGGGCGGCTGCGACGCGTTCATCATCTCGCCCAACTCGACCGCCGCCCTGACGCCCGCGGTGGAGCGCGCCTGCGAGACCGGCAAGCCGGTGGTGGTCTTCGACCGGGGCGTGGAGACGGACTGCGCGACGACGTTCATCCACCCGATCGGCGGCTTCGCCTGGGGCATCGACTCGGCGAACTTCCTGGTGGACAACCTCCAGGAGGGCGACAAGGTGGTGGCCCTGCGCATCCTGCCGGGCGTCGACGTGCTGGAGCAGCGCTGGGCCGCGGCCGAGAAGATCTTCGAGGAGAACGGGATCGAGGCGACCGACTACTTCACCGGTGCCGATCCCACCGAGATCAAGAAGATCATCTCCGACGAGCTCGCCACCGGGGACGTGCAGGGCGTGTGGATGGACGCCGGGGACGGCGCCGTCGCGGCCATCGAGGCCTTCGAGGACGCCGGCGCGGACTACCCCGTGATGACCGGCGAGGACGAGATGAGCTACCTGCGCAAGTGGGAGGACACCGGCCTGACCGGCATCGCCCCGGTGTACTCGAACTTCCAGTGGCGCACCCCGCTGCTGGCGCTCGAGCAGATCTTCGCCGGCGAGGAGATCCCCGCGGAGTGGGTCCTGCCGCAGGAGCCCATCACCGAGGACCAGCGGGCGGGGTACCTCGCCGACAACGAGGGGATGCCGGACGGCCACTACGCCAAGTTCGGAGGCGAGGACCTGCCGGGCTACCCCGAGGTCTGGCGGGAGCGCATCATCCCCTGACCCGCACGGCCGACGCCCTGCCTGCCACCGGCCCGGCCCCGGGGGCCGCCGACGGCGGGCAGGGCGCCACCCACCGCACCGCACCGCACCGCACCGCACCGCACCGCACCGCACCGAGAGGAGACAGCCCCGTGCAGCGCTTGATCGGCATCAACACCTGGGTGTGGGAGTCCCCGCTCACCGACGCGAACCTGTCCCCGCTGCTGGCGAAGATCGCGGACATGGGCTTCGACGCCGTCGAGCTGCCGCTGGAGAACGTCGGCGACCTCTCGGCCGGCGCCGTGCGGGACGCGCTCGGCGGGCTCCGGCCCTGGATCGTGGGCGCCATGGCCCCCGGGCGCGAGCTCGTCCTGGCCGACGACGCCGTGGTCCTGCGCACCCAGCGCTACCTCAGCGCGTGCATCCAGCTCGCCCACGACGTGGGAGCGCCCGCCGTGTGCGGTCCCTTCTACGCGCACACGGGCAGGCTGTGGCGGATGGACGCGGCCCAGCGTGAGCAGGCATACGGGCAGCTGCGCCGGAACCTGGCCCCGCTGGCCGCCGAGGCCGAGGCCGCCGGCGTGGTCCTGGGCATCGAACCGCTCAACCGCTACGAGACGTCCCTGCTCAACACCACCGCCCAGGCCCTGGACGCCCTCGGGCCGCTGCTCGGCCACGGGGTGGGCCTGGCCCTGGACACCTACCACCTGAACATCGAGGAGCGCTCCTCCGCCGGGGCCGTCCGCGCGGCCGGGGAGCACCTCGTGCACCTGCAGGTCTGCGGCAACGACCGCGGCGCGCCGGGCGGGGACCAGACGGACTGGCCGGGCATCTTCGACGCACTGGACGCCGTCGGCTACACCGGCGCCCTGAACATCGAGAGCTTCACGGCGCTGAACGCCAGCATCGCCACGGCGGCCTCGATCTGGCGGCCCCTGGCGCCGACCCAGGACCAACTCGCGGAGCAGGGGCTGGCGTTCCTGCGCTCGGCCCGTGACCGCTCTCCAGGAGGAGCCCCATGACCACCCCCGTGCCAGACCCCGTCGCCGCTGCCGGGCGGGCACCCGCCGCCGGAGTCCTCGGGGTGGCCGTGCTCGGCTACTCCTTCATGGGCAAGGCCCACTCCAACGCGTGGCGCAACGTCAACGCCTTCTATCCCACCCTCCGGGTGGCGCAGAAGGTGCTCGTGGGCCGGGACGCCGGGCACGTGGCCGAGGCCGCGCGGCAGTACGGCTGGGAGGAGAGCGGCACCGACTGGCGGTCGGTGCTGGAGCGGGACGACATCCACGTCGTCGACATCTGCACCCCCGGTCACCTGCACGCCGACATGGCCGTCGCCGCGCTCGAGGCCGGCAAGCACGTCCTGGTGGAGAAGCCGCTGGCCAACTCGGTGGCCGAGGCGGAACGGATGGCCGCGGCCGCCGCCGCCGCCCGGGCCCACGGCGTCCGCAGCATGGTCGGATTCAACTACCGCCGGGTGCCGGCCCTGGCGCTGGCCCGGACGATGATCGCCGACGGGCGGGTGGGGGAGGTCCGGCAGGCCCGCGTGAGCTATCTGCAGGACTGGCTCGCCGACGAGCACGCCCCCATGACGTGGCGCCTCCGCCGGGAGACCGCCGGGTCCGGCGCGCTCGGCGACCTCGCCTCGCACGCCGTCGACCAGATCCGCTTCCTCCTGGGCTCACCGGTCGACTCCGTCTCCGCGACGGTCACCACGTTCGTGGGCACGCGCCGGGGCGCCGACGGACCGGAGCGGGTGAGCGTCGACGACGCCGCCTGGGCCACGCTGCGCACCGCCTCCGGGGCGGTGGCCAGCCTGGAGGTCTCCCGTTGCGCCACCGGGCGGAAGAACGCCCTGCAGATCGAGGTGTACGGCTCGCTCGGCGGCCTGCGCTTCGACCTGGAGCGGTTGAACGAGCTCCAGTTCTTCGACGCCACCCTGCCCGGGGAGGTCCAGGGCTACAGCCGGATCCTCGTCACCGAGGACTCCCACCCGTACGCGGGGGCGTGGTGGCCGGCGGGGCACACCCTCGGCTGGGACCACACCTTCACCAGCCAGGCCGCCGACTTCCTGCGCGCCATCGGGTCGGGGGCCCCCGCGGCACCGGACTTCGAGGACGGGCTGGACGTCCAGCGGGTGCTGCACGCCGTGACGGACAGCGCGGCGCGGGCCGGCGCCACCGTCCACCTCTGACCCCCGTCCGCTCCTGGACCACCTCCCGACCGACCGGAGACCTCCTCTCCCCGACACGAAGGACCGCCATGGGACACCCCTACACCCTCTTCACCGGCCAGTGGGCCGACCTCCCCCTCGAGGAGGTCGCGGAGCTCGCCGGCACCTGGGGCTACGACGGCCTGGAGATCGCCGTCTCCGGCGAGCACCTCGACGCCTGGCGGTGGGACGACGACGCCTACGTCCAGGACCGGCTCGACGTCCTCGAGCGCCACGGGCTCGAGGTCTGGGCCATCTCGAACCACCTCAAGGGCCAGGCCGTCTGCGACGACCCGATCGACTTCCGGCACCGGGCCATCGTCGGACCCCGGGTCTGGGGCGACGGCGACCCGGAAGGCGTGCGGGCCCGCGCCGCCGAGGAGATGAAGCTGACGGCGCGGCTGGCGCAGAAGCTGGGGGTGGACACCGTGGTCGGCTTCACGGGCTCCTCCATCTGGCAGTACGTGGCGATGTTCCCCCCGGTCTCCCAGGACGTGATCGACGCCGGCTACCAGGACTTCGCGGACCGCTGGAACCCCGTCCTGGACGTCTTCGACGAGTGCGGGGTGCGCTTCGCCCACGAGGTCCACCCGTCCGAGATCGCCTACGACTACTGGTCCACCCACCGGGCGCTGGAGGCGGTCGGCCACCGCGAGGCCTTCGGGCTGAACTGGGACCCCAGCCACTTCATGTGGCAGCAGATCGACCCGGTGGCGTTCATCTCCGACTTCGCCGAGCGCATCTACCACGTGGACTGCAAGGACACGAAGATGCGGATGGGCGGCGGGCGCAACGGCATCCTCTCGTCCCACCTGCCCTGGGGCGACCCCCGCCGGGGCTGGGACTTCGTCTCGGCCGGCCGCGGCGACGTGCCCTGGGAGGACAGCTTCCGCGCCCTCACCGCCATCGGCTACGACGGACCGATCTCCGTGGAGTGGGAGGACGCCGGGATGGACCGGCTCCGGGGGGCTCCGGAGGCGCTGGCCTACCTGAAGCGCTTCGACTTCGCGCCCCCCGAAACCTCGTTCGACGCCGCCTTCGAGCAGTAGGAGACGCCCCCGGCGGGCTGCCCCGGCGTCAGCCGAACGGCGTCGTGGACAGGAGCCGTCCCCGGGCGCAGGATGAAGACCTAGCTTCCAGGAGGAACCATGGGCGAGGTCGGACGTCAGGCGAAGAGGGCGGCCGGCGCGGCCGACGACGCCACGGACTCCCGCGGGTTCGTCCTCGCCGCGCGCGCCGGGTACGTGGCCGCGGGTCTGCTGCACATCATGATCGGGGTCATCGCGTTCCGCGTGGCCCGCGGCGGCTCCGGCTCGGCGGACCAGTCCGGTGCCGTCGCGGCCCTGGGCAGCAGCCCCGGCGGCACCGTCCTGCTGTGGGCCTGCTTCCTGGGCTGCGCGGCGCTCGCCGTGTTCCTGCTCAGCGACGCGTTCTTCGGCGCGAAGCGGCTCTCGGGCGAAAACAAGCTCAAGCACCGGGCCAAGACCGGGGGACAGGCCGTGGTGTACGGCGCGATCGGCGTGGTCTTCGGCATCTACGCCCTGGGCGGCTCGAGCGACAGCAGCGAGTCCACGCAGTCGATCAGTGCCCGGCTGATGGCCCACCCGGCCGGCACGGTGCTGCTCGTCGCGGTCGGCGTGGGGCTCGTCGTCGCCGGCGGCTACTTCGTCCACCGGGGCGTGACCCGCACGTTCACGCAGAACCTGACGAGCCTGCCCCCGGGCACGGCGGGCACGGCCGTGGTCGGCCTGGGCGCGGTGGGCTACGCCGCGAAGGGCGTGGCGCTGGCGGTGCTGGGCGGGCTCTTCGTGGTGGCCACGCTCCAGCACGACCCCGCGGAGGCGACCGGACTCGACGGAGCCCTCAAGTCCCTGCAGGGACAGCCGTTCGGGGCGTGGCTGCTCGGGGCCGTGGCCCTCGGACTGATCTGCTACGGGGCGTTCATGGTGGTCCGCGCCAAGTACCAGCGCATGTGACCGGTGCCGGCGTGCTCCCGCCCCCGGCAGCGCGTCAGGGACCCACGGGGGCGGTGCCCCGGTGCCGGACGGTGAGATGCAGCCGGTGCGCCGTGATGACCAGCGCCAGCCACGCCGCCCCGAGGGTCTGGGCCACGAGCACGTCGGTGAACCAGTGGTGGCCCAGGTACACCCTGCTGAGCGCCATGGTGGTCGCGAAGACCGCCGCGGCGGCGATCGTCAGGACCCGGGACAGCCGGGCGCGCTGGCGCAGGACCAGCAGATAGGCCACGGTGCCCGCGACGACGAACGAGTTCAGGGAGTGGCCGCTGGGGAAGGACGCCGAGTACTCGTAGGGCGGGACGGCGTCCTCCAGCGGCGGCCGGGCCCGGCCGATCAGGGGCTTGCCGGCGACGGTCATCAGCAGGGAGCCCGCCGCGGCCGCCGTGATCAGGACGACCGGGGTCCAGGACCGCCGGACGAGGGCGAGCGCCACCATGACGGCCACCGCCAGGATCGGCATCCCGACCACCCCGCCCACGTGCGTGTAGGCCGTGACGACCGTGTCCAGCACGGGCGAGCGCACCGCCATCGCCGCCTCCAGCAGGGGCTCGTCCAGGGCCGCGGCGTCGTCCTGGTCCATCACGGACTCGTAGACCTCCGCCGAGGCGACCGTCATGGTCACGGCGATGCCGAGCCCGACCACGAGGGGGACGAGGACGGCCGCGTGGGGCCCGAGCCGCCGGGCCAGCCACCGGACGCACCGGACGAGGGAGCGGCCGAGGCGCGTCCGCCAGGTCGTGAGGTCCTGCTCGCCCACGAACCGGTCCGCGTGGCTCCCGCCCGGCCGACGGTCATCGGTCACGACCTCCTCCTGTTCCTGCGCCCGGACCGCCTGGCGGCGGAGCGTGCCGGGGCGCCCGTGAGGGAAGCCTACGGTGTCCCGGGAACCGGACTGATCGCCTCCGGAGGAACCAGGTTCCCGTGTCCGGGGCGGCGCGTAGCCTGGACCCATGAGCCTGGCCCAGAAGATCAACCGTGTCGTCGCCCCCTTCGAGGTCATCTCCGACTACGTCCCCGCGGGCGACCAGCCCCGGGCGATCGAGGAGCTCGCCACGCGCGTCGAGGCGGGCGAGAAGGACGTCGTCCTGCTCGGCGCCACGGGCACCGGCAAGTCGGCGACCGCCGCGTGGCTCATCGAGCGGGTCCAGCGGCCCACCCTCGTGATGGTGCAGAACAAGACGCTCGCCGCGCAGCTCGCCAACGAGCTGCGCGAGCTGCTGCCCAACAACGCGGTCGAGTACTTCGTCTCCTACTACGACTACTACCAGCCCGAGGCCTACGTCCCGCAGACGGACACCTTCATCGAGAAGGACTCCTCCATCAACGAGGAGGTCGAGCGGCTGCGCCACTCCGCGACGAACGCCCTGCTGACGCGGCGCGACGTCGTCGTGGTCGCCACCGTCTCCTGCATCTACGGCCTGGGCACCCCCGAGGAGTACGTCGCCCAGATGGTGACGCTGCGCCAGGGCCAGGAGATGGACCGCGACGAGCTGCTGCGCCGGTTCGTGCACATGCAGTACGCGCGCAACGACGTCGACTTCCACCGCGGCACCTTCCGCGTGCGCGGGGACACGGTGGAGATCATCCCGATGTACGAGGAGCACGCGGTCCGCGTCGAGTTCTTCGGCGACGAGATCGAGTCCATCTACACCCTGCACCCGCTGACCGGGGAGATCATCCGGGAGGAGACCGAGATGTACGTCTTCCCGGCCTCCCACTACGTGGCCGGCGCGGACCGGATGGCCACCGCCGTGAAGTCCATCGAGGACGAGCTCGCCGGCCGGCTCCAGGAGCTGGAGTCGCAGAACAAGCTCGTCGAGGCCCAGCGGCTGCGCATGCGCACCACGTACGACCTCGAGATGATGGAGCAGATGGGCTACTGCAACGGCATCGAGAACTACTCGCTGCACATCGACGGCCGCCCGCGCGGCTCCGCGCCGCACTGCCTGATCGACTACTTCCCGGACGACTTCCTGCTGGTGGTCGACGAGTCCCACGTGACGATCCCCCAGATCGGCGGCATGTACGAGGGCGACATGTCCCGCAAACGCACCCTCGTGGAGCACGGCTTCCGGCTGCCCTCCGCGATGGACAACCGGCCGCTGAAGTGGGACGAGTTCCTCGGGCGCATCGGCCAGACCGTCTACCTCTCGGCCACCCCGGGCAAGTACGAGCTGTCCCAGGCGGACGGCTACGTCGAGCAGATCATCCGCCCCACGGGCCTGGTGGACCCCGAGGTCGTCGTCAAACCCACCAAGGGGCAGATCGACGACCTGCTGGACGAGATCAACGTGCGGGTGGAGCGCGACGAGCGCGTGCTGGTCACCACGCTGACCAAGCGGATGGCCGAGGACCTCACCGAGTACCTGATGGAGCACGGGGTCAAGGTGCAGTACCTGCACTCCGACGTCGACACCCTGCGGCGCGTGGAGCTGCTGCGCGAGCTGCGGATGGGCACGTTCGACGTCCTGGTGGGCATCAACCTGCTGCGCGAGGGCCTGGACCTGCCCGAGGTCTCCCTCGTCGCGATCCTCGACGCGGACAAGGAGGGCTTCCTGCGCTCCACGACCTCCCTCATCCAGACGATCGGGCGCGCCGCGCGCAACGTCTCCGGGCAGGTGCACATGTACGCCGACCGGATCACGGCCTCGATGGCCACGGCGATCGAGGAGACCAACCGGCGCCGGGAGATCCAGGTGGCCTACAACACCGAGCACGGGATCGACCCGCAGCCCCTGCGCAAGAAGATCGCGGACATCACCGACCAGCTCCAGCGCGAGGAAGAGGACACCCGCGAGCTGCTCGCCCAGCGGGCGGCGGCCGGCAAGAAGACCGCGGCGACCGGGCGGAAGGGCGGGCGGGACGCCGCCGCGTCCGCCGAGCAGAAGCTGCGCCAGGACGGGATCGCCGCGGCCCCGGCCGAGGACCTCGTGGACCTCATCGCGCAGATGACCGAGCAGATGCAGGCCGCCGCCGCCGAGCTGCAGTTCGAGCTGGCGGCGCGGATCCGCGACGAGCTCTCCGACCTCAAGAAGGAGCTGCGGCAGATGCAGCAGGCCGGGCACGCCTGAGCCCGGCCCCGCCGGGAACGGACACCGGCGTGGGCTCCGTTCCCGGCGTCCTCCCAGGATCGGGTAGAGTCCACCCCGCGTAGGGGAGTATCCCTCAGCGCTGCGATCGTCAGCACGCCGGGCAACGGAGCCGGGCCGGTCGCAGCGACCGCACCACGGCATCCGGGCCCCGAGCCCACCGCGGACGGTGGAGAGACTTGCGGCTCATCGTGCTGCCCCGGTCCTCCCGTCTCCTCGGACGACGCCGGCCCGCGGGCTCACCCATCTCCAAGCGAAAGTACTCGCGTGAACACACAACTGCCCGCGTGGTTCCAGATCGGCGCCTTCGTCGTCCTCGGCTGCATCCTCCTCTTCGACCTGATCATGGTCGCCAAGCGCCCGCACGAACCCTCCATGAAGGAGGCCGGCATCTGGGTGGGCATCTACGTGGCCCTCGCACTCGTCTTCGGCGGCCTGATGTTCGTCTTCGCCGGCGTGGAGCCGGGAACCCAGTTCATCGCCGGCTGGGTCACGGAGTACAGCCTCAGCATCGACAACCTGTTCGTGTTCATCGTGATCATGACGCGCTTCGCGGTGCCGCGGAAGTACCAGCAGGAGGTGCTGATGGTGGGCATCATCATCGCCCTGGTCCTGCGCGGGATCTTCATCCTGCTGGGTGCCACGATCATCGCGAACTTCTCCTGGGTCTTCTACATCTTCGGCGTCTTCCTGCTCTGGACCGCGTACCACCAGGCGAAGGACGACGGGGAGGACGAGGCGGGGGAGAACGCCGTCATCCGCAAGCTCCGCACGGTGGTCCCCATGACGGACCAGTACGACGGCAACAAGCTGCGCACCCTGGTGAACGGCAAGAAGCTCTTCACGCCGATGCTCGTGGTCTTCGTGACGATCGGTCTCACCGACCTGATGTTCGCCTTCGACTCCATCCCGGCGATCTTCGGCCTGACCCAGGACCCGTTCATCGTCTTCACGGCCAACATCTTCGCCCTCATGGGCCTGCGCCAGCTCTACTTCCTGCTCGGCGGGCTCATGGAGCGGCTGATCTACCTCAAGCACGGCCTGTCGCTGATCCTGGCGTTCATCGGCGTCAAGCTCATCCTGCACGCCATGCACGAGAACGAGCTGTCCTTCATCAACGGCGGCGAGCACATCGAGTGGGCTCCGGAGATCCCCACGTTCGTGTCCCTCGGCGTCATCGTGTCCATCATCGCCGTCGCCACGGCCGCGTCGATGCTCAGCCCGAAGGGTCGCTCCGCCCACGCCGTCGCCGAGCTGCACCGGGCCATCGAGGTCTACCGGGGCATCCCGGAGGGCACGCCCACCCAGGAGATCCGGATCGTGCAGGCCGAGCTCGTGAAGAAGCACCACGTGGCCCGCGGCGCCGCCGAGCGCTCCGCCGTGACGCTTCCCGACCTCCACGAGCACACGGGCAAGAGCTTCGAGGAGCACCACACCGAGAGCCGGCACCCGGCGCCCGCCGAGCAGGGCAACGGCGAGCGCTGAGCGCCCCCGCCGGCTGAGCGCCAGGGCACCGTCGCCGACGGGTCCGGACGGGCACGGCCCCGGCCCGCCGCACGGCGGGCCGGGGCCTTCGCCGTCTGTGAGAGAGCACACGTATAGACTGTGCTCAGCCTAGGGGAGTATCCCTCAGCGCTGTGGACGTCAGCACGTCGGGTCCCCGGACCCGGCCGGACGCAGCGGCCGAACCAGTGCGCCGGACCGGACCGGTCCGGCGCGTACGGCGGAGAGACTTACGGCTGTCCCGTACTCGACCCCGAAAGCAGGATCATGGAAGTCTCACTCACCGTCTGGATCGTCACGATCGCGGCCATCGTCGGCCTGCTCCTCTTCGACTACGTGTTCCACGTGCGCAAGGCGCACGAGCCCCAGCTGAGGGAAGCCGCGATCTGGTCGGCGATCTACGTGGGCCTCGCCCTCCTCTTCGGCCTGTTCGTCCTGGTGGAGTGGGGTGGTCGCTACGCCGGTGAGTACTACGCCGGGTACATCACCGAGAAGGCGCTGTCCGTGGACAACCTCTTCGTCTTCCTCATCATCATGGCGTCCTTCAAGGTGCCGCGGGCGGACCAGCAGAAGGTGCTGCTCTTCGGCATCACCTTCGCCCTCGTGGCCCGCACCGCCCTGATCTTCGTGGGCGCCGGGCTGATCAACCAGTTCGCGTGGGTGTTCTACCTCTTCGGCCTGATCCTGCTGCTCACGGCCGGCTCGCTGATCAAGGGCGAGCTCTCGGACGCGAAGCACGACGAGGCGGACAACTTCGTGGTGCGCCTGGCCAAGCGCTTCATCCACACCACCGACCACTACGACGGCGACAAGCTCTTCACGGTGCACAACGGCAAGCGGGCGATGACCCCGATGCTGCTGGTCATGGTCGCGATCGGCGGCACGGACGTCCTGTTCGCCCTCGACTCGATCCCGGCAATCTTCGGCCTGACCCAGCAGACCTACCTGGTGTTCACCGCCGTGGCGTTCTCGCTCATGGGCCTGCGCCAGCTCTACTTCCTCATCGACGGGCTGCTGGACCGCCTCATCTACCTCTCCTGGGGCCTGGCGATCATCCTGGGCTTCATCGGCATCAAGCTCATCCTGCACGCGCTGCACGAGAACAACCTGGGGTTCATCAACAACGGTGAGCACGTGGAGGTCGTCGAGGTCAGCATCGCCCTCTCGCTGACCGTGATCGTGGGCGTGCTCGTGATCACGGTGCTCGCCTCGCTCTTCAGCCCCAAGGGCCGTGCGCTGCGGGTGCTCAACGGTCTGCAGACCGTCGCCGAGCAGTACGTGACTCTGCCCCAGGACGCGTCCCCCGAGGAGCGCCAGAAGCTCGCCGACAAGGCCGCCAAGTACCAGCGGCAGATGCCGAAGATCTCCGACAAGCACCGCGAGGAGCTGCTCGAGTCCGAGAAGCACTTCCACGAGCTGCTGGACCGCGCCCGCGGCAAGCACCGGGAGTTCGAGCGCACCGGGGTGGGCCCGGAGCCGGACGTGGTGCCGGCCCCCGAGGCCGAGGCGATCCGCGGCGAGCACGTCGAGACGCAGGACGCCGCCGGCACCACCACGCCGGACGCCCCGCGCGGCGGGAGCACCGGACACTCCGCCTGACGCGGAGCCCGCCGCCGACGACGGAGGCCCCCACCCGACCGGGTGGGGGCCTCCGTCGTCGGCGGGTGCGGCGGTTCAGCGGCCCGTCTCGGTGACCGGCCCCACGTTGTCGAGGACCACGGCGGGGAAGCCGTCCGCGTCGGAGGCGCGCAGGTCGATGCGGGCGTTGATCCCCCAGTCGTGGTGGCCGTCCGGGTCGTCGAAGACCTGCACCACCGTCCAGTACCCGTCCAGGCCCTCGGGCCGCTCGTCGATGCGCACGAGACCGGGCCCCCGGGACTGGGGGTCCGTGTAGATGTCCTCGTGCTCCTGGAAGTACGCGTCCATGGCGTCCGCCCACCGGTCCCGGTCCCAGCCGTGCTCGCCGTCCAGGGCCCCGAGCACCTTGTCCTTCTCGTCCGCGAAGAGCTCCACGCGCTGGAACAGGGCGTTGCGGACCATGACCCGGAACGCCCGGGGGTTGGACGTGATGGCCGGCGGCTGCTCGTCGATGAGCTCCTCGAGGGAGTCGGCCGAGGTGCTCATGGGGGACTCCTCGCCGGCGGCGAGCTTCTCCCACTCGTCCAGCAGCGAGTTGTCGGTCTGCCGGATGAGCTCGCCCAGCCACTCGACGAGGTCCTCGAGGTCCTCCCGCAGCAGCTCGTGCGGCACCGTCTGGCGCAGCGCCTTGTAGGCGTCGGAGAGGTAGCGCAGCAGGATCCCCTCGGAGCGGGCGAGACCGTAGAACTGCACGTAGTCCCCGAAGGTCATGGCCCGTTCGTACATGTCCCGGACCACCGACTTCGGCGTCAGCTCGAACTGCGCGACCCACGGCGCGCCGGAGCGGTAGGTCTCGAAGGCCTGGGTGAGCAGCTCCTCGAGGGGCTTGGCGTAGCTGACGTCCTCGAGCTCCTTCATCCGCTGCTCGTAGTCCAGGCCCTCTGCCTTCATCGCCGCCACGGCGTCCCCGCGGGCCTTCTTCTCCTGCATGTTGAGCACCTGGCGCGGCTTCTCGAGGGTGGCCTCGATGACGGAGACGACGTCGAGCGCGTAGCCGGGGGACTCGCGGTCCAGCAGGGTGAGGGCGGCCAGGGCGAAGGGGGACAGCGGCTGGTTGAGCGCGAAGTTCTCCTGCAGCTCCACGGTCAGCCGCCAGGTGCGGCCCTCCTCGTCCGGGGTGTCCAGCTTCTCGACGACGCCGGCGGCGCGCAGCTCCTTGAGGATCCCGATCGCCTGCCGGACGAGGGCGCGCTGGCGCTGCCGCGTCTCGTGGTTGTGGGTCAGCAGGTGCCACGCGGCCAGCACCGGGTTCTCGGGCCGCTGCAGGAGGTTGAGCAGCATCGAGTGCGTCACGGTGAAGGAGGAGGTCAGCGGCTCCGGCTCCGACGCCACGAGCGTCTCGAAGGTCGGCTGGCCCCAGGACACGAAGCCCTGCGGCGGCTTCTTCCGCACGACCTGCCGCAGCTTCTTCTGGTCGTCGCCGAACTTCGCGTGGGCCTTCTTCATGGCCTTGTTGTTCTCGATGACGTGCTCGGGGGCCTGGACCACCACGGTGCCCGCGGTGTCGTAGCCGGCGCGCCCCGCCCGCCCGGCGATCTGGTGGAACTCCCGGGCGTTGAGCCGGCGGGTGCGCTCGCCGTCGAACTTGGACAGGGCCGTGATGACCACGGTGCGGATGGGCACGTTGATGCCCACCCCGAGGGTGTCCGTGCCGCAGATGACCTTGAGCAGGCCCGTCTGGGCGAGCTGCTCCACCAGCCGGCGGTACTTGGGCAGCATCCCCGCGTGGTGGACGCCGATGCCGTGACGGACCAGGCGGTTGAGGGTCTTGCCGAAGCCCGCGGAGAAGCGGAACCCGGCGATGAGCTCCCCGATCCGCTCCTTCTCCTCCTTGGACAGCACGTTGACGGACATCAGGTTCTGGGCCTGGTCCATGGCCTGCAGCTGGGAGAAGTGCACCACGTAGACGGGGGCCTGGTTGGTGCTCAGCAGCTCCTCGAGGGCCTCGTGGATCGGGTCCTCGGACCAGTAGTGGTGCAGCGGGATGGGCCGCTCGGCGGAGGAGACCGTCGTCGTCGGCCGCCCGGTGAGCTCGGTGATCCCCTCCTCGAAGCGGGACACGTCCCCGAGGGTGGCGCTCATCAGCAGGAACTGCGCCTGCGGCAGCTCCAGCAGCGGCACCTGCCACGCCCAGCCGCGCTGCGGGTCGGAGTAGAAGTGGAACTCGTCCATCACCACGGGGCCGACGTCGGCGTCGCGGCCCTCGCGCAGGGCCACGTTGGCGAGGATCTCCGCGGTGCAGCACACGATGGGGGCGTCCGCGTTGACCGCGGAGTCGCCGGTGACCATGCCGACGTTCTCCGCGCCGAAGATCTCCACGAGCGAGAAGAACTTCTCCGAGACCAGCGCCTTGATCGGGGCGGTGTAGTACGAGCGCTGCCCGGCGGCGAGCCCGGCGAGGTGCGCCGCGACGGCCACGGTCGACTTCCCCGACCCGGTCGGGGTCGCGAGGATCACGTTGGAGCCGCTCGCGAACTCCAGGACGGCCTCGTCCTGGGCCGGGTAGAGCTCCATGTCCCGCGAGGCGATCCAGCCGAGGAACCCCTCGTAGACCTCGTCCCCGGACAGCGGGTTGGAGGCGAAGTCGCCGCGGTAGTACGGGTGGCCCGGGGTGCCGAGCTCGGGGGAGAGGGTTTCGAGGAGTTTCATCGTCCCCAGCTTATCCGCGCTCCCGCCCGGGCCCGGGCGGGAGCAGCTCGTCCGCAGGCTCCCAGGCGCGCAGCATCCCGTTCCGCGGCGACCACCACAGCACCGCGGCCCAGCCGAGCACGGCCGCGGCGAGGCCCGCGCCGTGGTGGCCGGTCAGCGAACCGGCGACCCACAGCGCCCCGGTCCCGGCCGCTGCCGCGGCGGCGGTCACGAGCACGGCCCAGCCCGGCCGCAGGAAGCCCGTGAGGGCGAGCGCTCCGAGCACGGCCAGCACGCCGGCCGGCACGAGCAGCGCCGGGCCGCCGGCGGGGACCGGGGCGGGCAGGGGACCGGCGACGAGGGCCGCGAGGGCCCACGCGGCCACGGCGGCGAGCACGACGACGGCCGCGCGCACCACTTCGTCCACCGGCTCCCGGCCCGGCACCCGCAGCGCCACGGCGGCGGCGCAGCGCTCGAGGCCGAGCGCGCCCGCCAGGAGCAGGACGGCGAGCGGGGTGTGCCCGCCCGTGGCGGCGGCCGCCGCGGGGAGGAGCAGCGCGGCCGCCGCGGCGGCGCAGGCCCCCGCCCGGCGCCGGGCGGCGTCCCGGGCCGTGCGGACGAGCGCGAGGGTCCCGGGGTCGGGGGCGGGGCGGGCGTCGGAGACCGAGCCGGAACCGGTGCCGGCGCGGGTCTGCGGGACGGTGCCGGGGTCCCGCACGGAGCCGGTGTGCGTGGTGGTGCCGGGGTCCGGCAGGGTGCCGGGGCCCGGGCCGGTGTCCGCGACCGGGAACGCCGCGGGCGGGGCGCCGGCGGCGGCCTCGAGCACCCGCGACCAGCGGCGGCGGGTGCGGCGGGCCGTGCGCAGCAGCGAGAGGGCCAGCAGCGCCGCCGCCGCGGCGGCGGCGAGTCCTCCGCTTCCGGCGCCGTCGAGGGAGTCCGGTGCCCGGAGCAGCGCGAGCCCCACGGCGGCCACCACGAGCGCGAGGGCGGCGCGGACGGGGGCGAGCAGGAGGGGCGCGAGCACCAGGACGGGCTGGAGCGCGAACAGCAGCAGCTCCCACACCCCACGGGGCAGGTCCGGGGTGCCGGCCAGCGCCCGGCCGAGCACGCGCAGCCCGCGCGAGGCCAGGGAGAGCCGGTACCCCGGCGCCAGGCGGGCCAGACGGTCCCCGCCCGCGCCCAGCACCGCGAGGGCGTGCTGCCGGTTCCCGTCACCGAGTTCGGCCAGCAGGCTCTCCTGGAGCACGGCAGCGGCCTCCGGCGCGGTCCCGTCCTCGACCGGTCCGTCCTGCACCGGGTTGCTCGCCGCCGGCGCTGGCTCTGTCTGCTCGTGCTCTGCCCGCCCGTGTGCTGCCGATCCGTCCCGCGCCGGGCCGGGTCCCGCCGGGACGTCCTCCGCCGGCCCGGCCGGGGCAGCGCGGTCGGGCCGGGCGGGCAGCCCACGGAGGAAGGCCGCCGCACCGGCCGCGGCGTCCAGGCGGCCCCACCACCAGTCGTTGGCGCGCCACTCGGCGGCGAGGAAGCCGCGGAAGTTCAGCAGGCCGGCACCGGCGAGCTTGTCCTGCGCGGGGAGCCGGCCGGTGTCGGGCGCCAGGATCTCGCGCAGCCGTGCGTCGGTGACCCGGGGGGCCTCCGTGGCGTCGAGGGCGCGCTGCAGCCGCTGCTCCGCCCAGGACCGTGGCAGGGTCCCGAGGTCCACGGGCCGGGCGGGCGCGCGGTCCCCGCGGATCTCCCCGTAGGTGATCCCGGAGACCGCCGTGGGGATCCCGGCGGCCGCGAGCAGCGGGGGCAGGTCCGCGGCGCCCGGCCCCGGCCCGGTGCCGGGCACGGTGGACCACGGCGACTCCCGCCAGGTCGTGCGCCAGGCCTCCTCGGGGCCCTCGCGCCGGCCGGGGGCCGGGGCGGCCCGGTCCTCCGTCCCCAGGTGGGCCTCGACGGCGGTGTGGACCCCGCGCAGCTCGGCGACCACGGCGTCGAGCTCGCGCCAGGCCTCCCCTCCGGCGCCGGGCACGGGGGACCGGTCGTCGAGCCAGGCGGGGACCGCGGCCGTCACCGGGGCCGCCGGGTCCTCGCAGGCCTCCAGCACCGCCGCGAACAGCCGGTCCCGCGCGTGGCCGGCCGCGGCCAGCACCCGGTACGCGCGAGCCCGGGCGGGCGCCGGGTCGAGGCCGGCCAGCGGGGCCGGCACGGCCCCCGGTCCGAGTGCCAGGGACTCCAGGAACCGGACCCAGGTGAGCACGCAGGACGCGGCGTCGGCGAGGGCCTGCGGCCCGCAGAGCACCGCGGCGGCGTCCGGGTCCGTCAGCGGCCCGCGGGACAGGGCCCCGTAGCGCTGCGCCAGCTGCGCCCGCAGCGGGTCGAGCTCGGTCGGGCGCCGGGCGCGGGCCTGCTCCCGCCGGGGGAGCGTGGAGGTCAGCTGCCACTGGGCCGGCCGGGTGAGCAGGTGGCCCAGCCGGGCGGCGTCCGCCCGGGCCCGGAACCGCACGTACGCGCGGCGCCGCTCCTCGACGGAGACCGGGTCCCAGGCGCCGGCCAGCGCGGCGAGGGAGTGCAGACGCCCGTCGGCGAGCAGCCGGGCGTCCCGGCGGTCGGACAGGGCCAGTACCTCGTCGTCGCCCGTCTCCCGCCGGCGCAGCCGGGACACCGTGGCCCCGAGCGTGCGCACCAGGCGCGGCAGGTCCAGGTCGCCGGAGCGGACCTCCTGCGGGGCGGGCGGGTCCGGGTCGAGGTAGAGCAGGCAGCGGTCGGCGTGCCGCAGCGACGTGCGGGCGCCGGCCGCCGCCACCGCCCGGTCGATGGGGACGTTGTCGAAGATGCCGCCGTCGATCACCCGGAAGGGCAGCTCCTCGGCGGTGCGGTGGGCGGAGAACGCGTGGCTCAGGTCCGGGAGGGGATGTCCCCCGAGCCGCCCCTCGGTCGGCGCCGACCACACGGAGGCGGGCTCGAACGCGCCGGGGAAGGACGAGGTCGCACGGGCGGCGTAGGCGAGGCGGGCCAGGGAGGCGGCGCGGAAGGCGGCCTCCTCGGGCGTCTCCGGGGCGCTCCCGCCGTCCGCCCCGGGGCGGGCCGGGATGGCGTTGCCCAGCCGGGGTGCGGGACTGCCCGGTTCCGGGGTCGTGAAGTGGAACCCGCCCCGCCCCTCCGCGGCACCGCTGTGGGGCGACGGGTCGCTGTCCAGCACCGTGGCGGACAGGTCCACGGAGACGTGCTCGGCGACCAGGTCCGGGTGGTGCCCCGCGGCGGCGTGCACGGCGAGGAGGAGCTCCTGCAGGCGGGGCCACAGGTAGGCGTCGCCCTGCAGCAGCGAGTCGACCGGCCGGGTGCCCAGCGGACGCAGCAGCCGGCCCAGCCCCGCGTGCTCCTCCCACAGCAGGCCCAGGGGGCCCATCCCCGTGCCGGCGCGCTGGGCCACGGCGTGCACCACGCCGTTGAGCCCGCCCGCGCTGGCCCCCGCGAGGAGGTCGAACTCCACCCGGTCGTAGCCCGCGTCCGCGAGCAGTCCCGCGTACACCCGGGCGCGCTCGGCGGCCCGGGGGCCGGGAGCCTCCGCCGGGTGCAGGAGATAGGCGTGCAGCTCGCCCGACGGGTCGCGGTGGATGCGGATCCGGCGCAGCAGGTCCAGCTCCGCGACCGTCCCGCCGATCCACACGGCCAGGCTGACCCCGCCGCGCATGGCCAGGGCGAAGCGGAGGGTGCGCCCGAAGGCCGGGGGCCGCCCCGCCGTGGCCTCCGCCAGCCGCCGGTCCGGGGGCAGGACCGTGAGGCGCGGCCCGGGTCGCTCGGGAGCCCTGCCCGGGCCCGTCCCGGCGCGCTCAGCCGACAAGGGCCGTGAACGCGCGCTCGGGACCGGGGCGGCGGGTCAGCCGGTGCCGCAGCTGCTCGAGCAGCTCACGCCGCCCGTGCTCGAGCAGCGCCGCCGTGGCCTCCCGCACCTCGGCCGCGGTGGCGGCGTTGGGATCCAGCACGGTGCCCAGCCCCGCCGCCTCGAGGGCCGCCGCTCCCGCGAACTGGTCGGTCGACAGCGGCAGCAGCAGCAGGGGCACCCCGGCCGTGAGCGCCTCGGTGACGCTGTTGTTGCCGCCGTGGGAGATCGCCGCGCTCGCCCGGCGCAGCAGGGTCACCTGCGGCAGGGTCGCGCGCACCAACCAGGAGTCCGGGAGCGGTCCCAGCGCCGCAGGCGGCGTCGCTCCGGCGGCCAGGGCCACCCGGACGTCCAGGCCGCGCAGGGCCTCGGCCACGGTGGCCAGCACGTCGGCGCGCACGGACAGGAAGCTGCCGAGGCTCACGTACACCACCGGGCGGTCCGAGGCGGCCAGCCACGCGGCCACCTCGGGCTCCTCCGCCTCCTCCCGCACGGCGGAGCCCAGGAACGTGTGCGCGGGCAGGGCGCGTGTCCGGGACGGGTCGTGCAGCTCGCCCGGGTAGTTGAGCAGCAGGTCGTCGCCGGACTCCGCGAAGGCGTCCGCGCTCGCCGGGGCGCCGGGGGCGAGCTGCTGCAGCGCGTCGTTCCACTGCTGCGTGAAGTCGTCGCGCACGGCGGAGCACAGCCGGTGCAGGGCCGCGAGGGCCGCGGGGTCCGGGCGGAGCCGGCCGGGCCAGGCCGGGGGGTGCCCGTACACCTCGCCGGCCACGGTCAGGGCGGAGGGGTGGCCGAGCACCACGTCGGCGTGCCGGACGCCGCTGCCGGTGAGCGCCAGGCGGGCGCTGAACGCGAGGTGGTCGACGACCACCTGGTCCGGGCCCACGCGCTCCACCACGGTCTGGACCCGCCGGGCCGTGCCCAGCGGGTCCCACAGCAGGTCGTCGCGGCGGGCCCGGGCCTGGAAGCACAGGGTCTCCACGGGCCCGCGCCGGGTCGCGGCGAAGAACCCGCGCAGGGCGTAGTCCTCCCCGGTCGGCTGCTCCTCCGCCCGGATCACCCCGGGGTTGGAGCCGCGCCCCAGCGGGAGCAGCTCCACGTCGTAGCCGAAGTCCCGGGCGAGGGGAGCGGTCGCCGGCCCGGTGGCCACGACCACCCGCTCCCCGGCGTCGCGCCAGGCGGTGGCGAGGGTGGCCAGCGGGAGCAGGTGGGAGGCGTAGTCGGGGCTGATCACGAGCAGGGTCACGGGGAGGGGCTCCTGTCGGCGGCGGCGAGGTCGTAGACGGTGCTGAGGGCCTCCGCCATGCTCTGGACGCTGAACCGGTCGCGGACCATGGCGTGCGCGGCGGCGGCGGCGCGCCCGGCCCCGGGGGCGGCGGCGAGGTCCAGGGCGCGGCCGGCACCGCGGGCCAGCGCGGCGGCGTCGCGGGTGTCGACGAGGACCCCGGTCGCCCCGTCCTGCACGAAGGTCGCGGGCCCGCCGGACGCGGGAGCCACGACGGGCAGACCGCTGGCCAGGGCCTCGACGAGCGCGACCCCGAACTCCTCCTTCACGCTGGCGCACACGTACGCGCCCCGGGGAGCGCTCAGCCCGGGCCGGCCCCGGCGCACGGCGGCGAGCCAGACGGCCACCGTGCCGTGGGGGCGGTGGCCGGCCAGGAGCAGGCCGCGCTCCGCGGCCTGCTCCCGTGGCACGGCGGCGTCGATGCGGGTCAGCTGCTCGCGCTCGTCGGCCGAGGGGGCCGTGAGGTCCCCGCCGACGACGAGGAGGTTGCACCGTTCGCGCAGCACCTCGTCGGCGGCCCAGGCCTCGACCAGGACGGCCGTGCCCTTCACCCGGTGGACGCGCCCCACCGTCGCGAGCAGCGGCAGTCCGCGCCGCTCGGCCGGGAGGCCGGCGAGGACGGCGTCGAGCTCCTCGAGCGCCCGGCCGGTGCCCTCCCGCGCCTGCGCGGCGGCCCGGTCCACCGAGCCCAGGTCGATCCCCTCGGGCACCACCGTGCAGCGGCCGGGCTCGTCCGGGTCGAGGCCCAGGAGCTCACGGGCGTCCCGGGCGAGGTCCGGGCGGGGGAACAGCACCACGTGCTCGGCCCCGGCGGCGAGGTCGGCGAGCAGGCGCACCCGGAACCAGAAGTGCTCCACGGCGTCGGCGGCGCCGAAGTCCTCCCGGGTCAGGGCGCCGGCCGCCTCGCGGGCCGCGACCAGCGCGTGGGGGTCCGGGGCCATGGTCAGCACCCACGGGACACCGAGCCCCGCGGCCACGGCCGCGGCGGCCATGGACCCGACGTCGGCCATGCGCAGGTGCACGACGTCCACGGGTCCCGCCGTGCGCAGCACGCGCCGCAGCCCGCGCTCCGCGGCGACCCGCCGCGGCCAGGCGTCCGCCAGGTGCACGGGGGCGCCCTGGAACGGCACGGTGCCGAAGACGTGCCCCGCCCCGGCCGGCCCGGGCAGCGCGGCCCGGGCGTCGTCGTGCGTGCCCCGGGAGACGGTCACCACCCGCGAGACGCCGTGGCCTCGCCGGGGGCGGTGCCCGACGAGGGCGTCGCCGAGCTGGGCGAGCAGCGTGGCGATCCCGCCGTTGTCCCCCCGCCCGGAGAAGGTCAGGTCCCGGTCGATCTCCGCGTGCAGGAACGCCTGGAGCACGGTGAGGCCGTCCCCGGCCGGCGGGGGAGCAGCGGGGCCCTCGGCCAGCTCCGCCAGCGCCAGACGGGCCGCCGCGGCGAGCGGTCCAGGCACGCGTGCGCATTCCGCGGCGAGGGCGTCCGGGCGCGCAACGCCCGCCGGATCCGCCCGGTGCCGCTCCACGAGGGACTCCAGGGCGGCCCCGCGGACCTCGTGGCCCTCGCCGGGGTCGCCGGCCAGCGCCCGGAGCTGCTCCGTGGGAGCCGCCCCGGGGACCAGTCCGAGGGTCTCGGCCAGACGGGCCCGGGCGCCGGGATCGGACGTCCCGGTGAGCGTGTGGACGAGGGCTCCGCCCACGTCGTCCGCGGCGGTGCGGGCCCACGCCTGCAGGGTGCGCTGGGCCAGCATGCCAGGGAACCCGCCGGAGACCACGAGATGGGCCAGGGGGAGCACCGCGCGGGCGACCGGGGGGCGCCCGGCGAGGGACCACGCCGTGTGCTCCCGCACCCACATGGCGTCGTCGTCGAGCAGCGCGGTGAGCAGCGTGTCCACCCGGCGCCCGGGCACGGCGGCCAGGGCGCGGACGGCGGCGAGCACGGCGACCTGGTCCTCGCCCCGGCGGATCTGCTGCGCCAGCACCGGCAGGGCCTCGTCGGGCTCCTCCCGGGCGGCCGTGACGAGCCGGTCGGTGCGGCGGATGCCCTCGAGGATCGTGGGCGCGGTCCGGACGGCGTCGAGGGCTGCCCCCGGGCGCGTGCCGGTGCGCCCCGCGGTGGTGTCCGGTGCGCAGGGCGCGACGAATGTCATGTGCTCACGCTAACCGAGGTGCGCCCTCCGCCGGTCCGGCCGGTCCGGATTCTCAGGAACCTGGGAGCCGGTGGGCGGCCCGGGCGTCGGCCCTGCGGCAGACCAGGGCGAACACCGCGCCGGAGAGGTTGTGCCACACCGAGAAGACCGCTCCCGGCAGGGCCGCCAGCGGGTTCATGTACTGCGCGGCGAGTCCGGCGGCCAGCCCGGAGTTCTGCATCCCCACCTCCACGGCGATGGTGCGCCGCGCGGCGGGCGGGCGCCCGGTCAGCACGCCCAGCAGATGGCCCAGCAGCAGGCCCAGCACGTTGTGCAGCGCCACGGCCGCGAGCACGAGCAGGCCGGCCTCCACGATGCGGTCCGCGCTCGCCGAGACGACGATCGCCACGATCAGGGAGATGGCGGCGACCGAGACCCAAGGCAGGACGGGCAGGGCGCGCACCACCAGCCGGGGCACGAGCAGGCGCACGGCGAGGCCTGCGACGACGGGCAGGAGCACGATCTTGGTGATCGCCCACGCCATGGCCGCCCCGTCCACCGGGAGGTACTGCCCGGCGAGCCAGAGGGTCAGCAGGGGAGTGAGCACGGGGGCGAGCAGGGTGGAGATCGAGGTCATCGCCACGGAGAGGGCCACGTCCCCCCGGGCGAGGTAGGCCACCACGTTCGACGCCGTGCCGCCCGGTGCGCAGCCCACCAGGATCACACCGGCCGCGAGCTCCGGGGGCAGGCGCAGCACGAACACGACGAGGAGGGCGACGAGCGGCATCAGCACGTACTGGGCGGCGACGCCCAGCAGCACCGGCAGCGGGTTCCGGGCCACGAGCGCGAAGTCCACCGGGCGCAGGGTCAGCCCCATGCCGAACATCACCAGCCCGAGGAGGGGGTTGATCCAGCCGGACAGGCCGCTCACCGCTCCGGGGGTCAGGAAGCCGACGAGCCCGCCCGCGAGCACGAGGACGGGGAAGATCAGGACGGCGGCGTAGGCGCCGCGGTCGGCCGCGGCGGTCTCCGGGGCGACGGCGGGTCCGGAGCTCACCATCCCCGGGCGCGCCACTCGTCGAGGTGCGGGCGCTCGGCCCCCAGCGTGGTCGGCTTCCCGTGGCCGGGGTGGATGATGGTGTCGTCGTCGAAGCGCTCGAAGATCCGCTCGGTCACGTCGTCGAGCAGCTGCCGGAAGTCCTCCGGGCTGCTCGTCCTGCCCACGCCGCCGGGGAAGAGGGAGTCGCCGGAGAAGATGTGCGCCGGGCCCTCCGGGTCGCGGTAGACCAGGGCGATCGAGCCCGGGGTGTGCCCGCGCAGGCCGATGACCTCGAGGTCGAAGCCGTCGAACTCGGCGGTGTCCCCGTCCTCGAAGGTCAGGTCCATGGGGACGGCGATGTCGGCCTCGTCCTCGGCGCCGCAGGCGGTCATGGCCTCGGAGCGGGAGCGGACCTCGTCCAGCGCCCGCACATGGTCCCAGTGCGAGTGGGTGGTGATGATGAGCTGGAGCTCGCCGTAGGACTTCGTGCAGTCGCCGTTGCCGGCGCCCACCAGGCCCGCGATGGCCCGGGGGTCGTCGGCGGCGTCGATGAGGACCTGGGTGCCCTCGTCCTTGGACGTGAGCAGGTAGACGTTGTTGTCCATCTCGCTCACCGAGATCCGGCGGATCGTGAGCTCCGGGAGGTCGGTGACCTCCGTCTTCGTTGCGATCATGAGGGACAGGCTACTCAGAGGTCTCCGACGGAACCAACCGAGCTGCGTACTCCACATGTGCCGACCCGTACTGCAACGAGGACGCCAACGGGGTCATGCACTGCTGCACGCCCGTTCCCTGACTCCATCTCCCTCGGACCTGGGTCGAGAACGAGCATCGCTGAGGAACGACACTCCGGACGCCAAAGGGGCTGTCACTAAGGGGGCTGTCACTCGATGCGCCGATGCCATGGCGCCGGCCCATCGCGGGTGCCCGACCCCGGACGCGGGAAAGGCGCCCGTCCCTGGTGGGAGGGGCACCCCGGGTGCTCCGGACGAATGCGGACGTTTGTGTCGGCCCATCGGTGCACGCGGTCCGGTTCCGGCCGGACCGATCGACGGAGGCGGCCCGCTCGGGACCAGCGGCCACGATGTCCGCGTCGACCACGCCTCGCATCCACCGCGTCCCGGAGCCCGGCCCCGGCCGCTGTGATCTGGCGGGGCTCGTCAGCGCCGGCCGCGACGCCGACCGGGCCGTCCCGGACGTGCGACGGGGCCCGGGCAGGACCTGGCGTGCCGTCGCCGGCAGCACGGCGGCGGGGGCTGTGGGAGCAGAGACCCGATCGTGACGTGCGCGGTCTGGGCTGCGGTGTTCGCAGTAGGGAACATATGGGTGGCGCGCTCGCCCGGGGGTGCCGTCGACGGGGGAAGGACAGTGCTGTGCTGAAGAGGTTGTCGATCGTTCTGGTCCTGGGGGGTCTCGTCCTGACCGGCTGCAGCGGAGACCCGGAGCCTGCGGCAGGAGGTGGCGGCGCCTCGCCCACCGCAACCGCCACGTCCGGCGCATCGTCGCCGGCGACGCCCAGGACGACGCCGACGCCGTCCGCGCCGGCGTCACCTGCCACGCCCGAGGCGCCGCCCACACCCGCGCCTCCGGCGGCCGATCCGCAGGCGGTGGTCGACCTGTTCGTGCGCAGCGGGGGGATCTGCCACTCGGGTCACTTCGGGGACGTGGTGACGACGCCGGAGAACATCCGGATCGTGCAGGAGTACTGCGCGACCCAGCCGCTGCCCGCGCCTCCGGCGGCCGATCCGCAGGCGGTGGTCGACCTGTTCGTGCGCAGCGGCGGGGTCTGCCGTTCCGGCAACGGCGGTGCCGTGGAACCCACACCGGAGAACCTGCGCATCCTCCAGGACTACTGCAATGCGCAACCCCTGCCGACGGGCTCCGCCCAGTAGTCGCCCACCGAAGTGCCACGGGGTCCTCCGCGCAGGCGGAGGACCCCGTCCGTGTGTCCGAGGGCACGGGCCCGTGGGGTTGTCCCAGCGGCTCTGCCGCAATAAAGTTGCGTGCGGCAACAAATTGTCCGGGCATTCGGTGGATGACGCCGTCGTCGTCGACCCGGACCCCGCGAAGAGCCGGCGGAGCGCCCACCGGGTGCCCGCTCGTCGTTGCCCCCGCCCCAATCCGTCCACGACTTCCCGAGGAGCCCTCTTGCCCGTCTCCCACGACACCGCCGTGGAGCTGGTGCGCGACCTGCTGGAGCTGCAGCGGGTCATGAGGCGCGTGACCAAGACCGACGCCGGCCAGCGCCAGCTCAACCCCACGGCGATCGCCCTGCTGTACTACCTCGACGGCATGGGCCCTCGCCGAGCCACCGTCATGGCCACGGACACCGGGCTCGGCCCCTCCGGGCTGAGCCGCCAGCTCGCCGGGCTGGAGGACGCAGGACTCGTCGAGCGCACCCCGGACCCGGGGGACGGGCGCGCCGCCCTGGTCGCCATCACCGAGCAGGGGCGCGAGCAGGTCCGGGCCGTGGTGGAGCAGGACGCCCAGCGCCTGGCCCTCCGGCTCGAGGACTGGGACGAGGACCAGGCCCGCGCCAGCCGCGGGGCCATCAACGAGATCACCACCGTCTTCCTGGACTCCCTGGGCGCGGAGCGCACCACCTCGTGCCGTGGGGCCAGGACACCGCCGCGCAGCGACCCGGCCCCCGCCGGGCACAGCGGCGCCGCAGACCGGCAGACCCGGGAGAACGAGGAGGAGACCGCGTGATGACCGCACCGCAGCCGGGCGCAGCACCGGGCGGGGGGACCGGCGCCTCCCACCGGGACGTGCTGCGCGCCCTGACCGCCATCCTCTCCGTGTTCTTCATGGCCATGGTCACCCTCACCATCATCGGCACGGCCCTGCCCGTGATCATGGCCGACCTCGGCGGGGACCAGACCTCCCTGTCCTGGACGGTCACCGGAACCCTCCTGGCCAACGCCGCGACGACACCCGTGTGGGGCAAGCTCGCCGACCTCTTCGACAAGAAGAAGCTGCTGCAGCTGTCCATCGTGATCTTCGTGCTCGGCTCCGCCATGGCCGGGCTGTCCCCGACCATCGAGTTCCTCATCCTGGCCCGCGTGGTCCAGGGCATCGCCATGGGCGGGATCATGGCCCTGGCGATGACCATCATGGGCACGATCATCCCGCCGCGGGAGCGCGGCCGCTACGCCGGCTACATGGGCGCCGTCATGGCCGTGGCCACCTCCGCCGGCCCGCTGCTGGGCGGGCTGATCGTGGACCTCTTCGGCTGGCGCTGGGTGTTCCTGATCCCCGCCCCGCTCGCCGTCCTGGCCGCGGTGCTCGTCCACCGCACCCTGCAGCTCCCCCCGCAGGCGCCGCGGAAGGTGAGCATCGACTGGCTCGGCATCGTCCTGCTCGTCGTCTCGGCCTCCGCGCTGCTGCTGTGGGTGTCCCTGGCCGGTCAGCCTGGCATGTTCGCATGGGTCTCCGGGACCTCCGCGGTCCTCGTGGCGACCGCGCTCCTGGGCACCGTGCTGTTCGTGCTCGTCGAGCAGCGCGCCACGGAGCCGGTGGTGCCCATCCGGGTGGTCACGGAGCGCACCACCGCGCTCGCCATCGTGGCGGCGATCGCCACGGGCGGGGCCATGTTCGCCTCGACCACCTACCTGGGCCAGTACTTCCAGCTGGGCCAGGGCTTCAGCCCCACGATGGCCGGCGTGCTCATGCTCCCGCAGGTCTTCGGCTCCCTGGTGGGCGCCACGGTCGCCGGGCAGCTCATCACCCGCTACGGGCGGTGGAAGATCATCCTGGTCGTCGCCGCGGTCCTCATGTCCACGGGCCTGTTCCTCGCCGCCTCGCTGACGCACGACACCCCGGTCTGGGCCGTGAGCGTCTTCATCCTCCTCGTGGGCCTCGGCATCGGCGGGCTGAACCAGAACCTGGTCCTGGCCGTGCAGAACACGGTGGGGCTCAAGGACATGGGAGCGGCGTCCTCGTCGGTCGCGTTCTTCCGGACCATGGGCGGGGCGGTGTCGGTGGCCGTGTTCGGCGCGCTCATGAGCTCGCACCTGGCCGCGGAGCTCACGGCGGGCACCCGGGCCCGGGGCGGGGACCCCGCCGCCGTGGACTCCTCCACCATGGACCTCGAGTCCCTGCCCGCCTCGGTGGAGGACATCGTGCGCGAGGCCTACGGCACGGGCACCGGGCTGATCTTCCTGGTGGCGGCCCTGGGCTCCATCGTCACGCTGTTCGCCGTGCTCCTGATCAAGGAGGTCCCGCTGCGCCGCACCGTGGACATCGTCGAGGTGGATCCGCAGACGGGCCGGCTCAAGGTCGTCACCCGCGCCCTCGACGCCCAGGAGGTCCGGCGCCGCCGCGAGGCCACGGCCGCCGGGGCGACGCGGGAGGCCCCCGAGCAGGACGCTGCGGCGCAGGATCCCGCGGCGCAGGGCACCGGGGGAGACGCCGCGCCGCAGCGGGTGCGCGAGGACACCTCCACGGGCCCCGTGGACCGGGTGTGAAACCGCCCACGGGGCCTGCGGCGATGTCCGGGGCCGGTACTAGAGTGGAGGGCGTGTCTGAGCCGATCCCCACGTCCACCCTGGTCCTGAACCCCTCGACCGAGCCGCCCGAGCCCGGCGCGGGGGCCGCCGCGTCCGCCGCCACCCGGGCCGCCCACAAGTCCGATCTCACCGAGATCGTGGTCCAGGGGGCGCGCGAGCACAACCTCGACAACGTCTCGCTGACCGTGCCCCGGGACGCGATGGTCGTGTTCACCGGCCTGTCCGGCTCCGGGAAGTCTTCGCTGGCCTTCGACACGATCTTCGCCGAGGGCCAGCGCCGGTACGTGGAGTCCCTGTCCTCCTACGCCCGGATGTTCCTGGGCCGGGTGGACAAGCCCGACGTCGACTTCATCGAGGGTCTGTCCCCGGCGGTGTCCATCGACCAGAAGTCGACCTCCCGCAACCCGCGCTCCACGGTCGGGACCATCACCGAGATCTACGACTACATGCGCCTGCTGTGGGCGCGCATCGGCCACCCGCACTGCCCCGTGTGCGGCGAGAAGATCGAGAAGCAGACCCCGCAGCAGATCGTGGACCAGCTGCTGGAGATGCCGGAGAAGACCCGTTTCCAGGTCCTCGCGCCCGTGGTGCGCGAGCGCAAGGGCGAGTTCGCCGACCTGTTCCAGGAGCTCTCCACGAAGGGCTTCTCACGGGCCACCGTGGACGGTGAGGCCGTCCAGCTCTCGGACCCGCCCAAGCTCAAGAAGCAGTACAAGCACACCATCGAGGTGGTCGTGGACCGGCTCGTCGTCAAGGAGGGCATCCGCCAGCGCCTGACCGACTCCGTCGAGACGGCGCTGGGCCTCGCCGAGGGGCGCGTCGTCGTCGAGCTCGTGCCGCGCTCCGACGAGGAGATCGCCCACCCCCTGGAGCTGCGCCGGCCCTTCTCCGAGAACCTCGCCTGCCCCAACGAGCACCCCCTGCAGGCCGACGAGATCGAGCCCCGCTCCTTTTCCTTCAACGCCCCCTTCGGGGCGTGCCCGGAGTGCGACGGCATCGGCTCGCGCCTCGAGGTCGACGAGGAGCTCGTGGTCCCCAACCCCGACCTCTCCCTCGTGGAGGGCGCCATCGCGCCGTGGTCACTGGGCAAGGCGACCAGCGAGTACTGGAACCGTCTGCTCGCCGGGCTCGGCCAGGAGCTCGGCTTCGACCTGGTCACCCCCTGGGGGAAGCTGCCCGCCAAGGCGCGCAAGGCGGTCCTGGAGGGCAAGGACTACCAGGTCACCGTGGCCTACCGGAACCGCTTCGGCCGGGAGCGCCGCTACACCCAGGGCTTCGAGGGCGTGATCGGCTACATCAAGCGCAAGCACGCCGAGACCGAGTCCGACAACGCCAAGGACCGCTACGAGCAGTACATGCGCCAGGTGGCCTGCCCTGCCTGCGACGGCGCGCGGCTGAACCCGACCATGCTCGCCGTGACCGTCGGCGGCCGGAACATCGCCGAGACCACCCGCATGCCCATGCGCGAGGCCCACGAGTTCTTCCGCGACCTCGAGCTGAGCACCCGCGAGGCGCGGATCGGCGACCAGGTGCTCAAGGAGATCCAGGCCCGCCTGACGTTCCTCGTGGACGTGGGCCTGGACTACCTCAACCTCGAGCGCGCCGCCGCGACGCTCTCCGGCGGCGAGGCCCAGCGCATCCGCCTGGCCACGCAGATCGGCGCCGGGCTCGTGGGCGTGCTCTACGTCCTCGACGAGCCGTCCATCGGCCTGCACCAGCGGGACAACCGCCGGCTCATCGAGACCCTCACCAAGCTGCGGGACATGGGCAACACCCTGATCGTGGTGGAGCACGACGAGGACACCATCCGGGAGGCCGACTGGATCGTCGACGTCGGCCCCGGTGCCGGGGAGCACGGCGGGCGCGTGGTGCACTCCGGGACCTACGAGGAGCTGCTCGCCAACGAGGAGTCCGTCACCGCCGACTACCTCTCCGGGCGCAGGGCGATCGCCGTGCCCGCGCAGCGGCGCGCGATCGACCGCGGGCGCATGCTCAAGGTCGTGGGCGCGCGCGAGAACAACCTGCGCGGCATCGACGTCTCGTTCCCGCTGGGCGTGCTCACCGCGGTCACCGGGGTCTCCGGGTCCGGGAAGTCCACGCTGGTCAACGACATCCTGTACACGTCGCTGGCGAACAAGCTCAACGGGGCCAAGCAGGTCCCGGGCCGGCACAAGCGGATCGACGGCGTGGACCAGCTCGACAAGGTCGTGCACGTGGACCAGAGCCCCATCGGCCGGACCCCGCGCTCCAACGCGGCCACCTACACCGGCGTGTTCGACCACATCCGCAAGCTCTTCGCCGAGACCCCCGAGGCCAAGGTCCGCGGCTACCAGGCCGGGCGGTTCTCCTTCAACGTCAAGGGCGGGCGCTGCGAGGCGTGCTCCGGCGACGGGACGATCAAGATCGAGATGAACTTCCTGCCCGACGTCTACGTCCCGTGCGAGGTGTGCAAGGGCGCCCGGTACAACCGCGAGACGCTCGAGGTGCACTACAAGGGCAAGACCATCGCCGAGGTGCTGGAGATGCCCATCGAGGAGGCCGCGGAGTTCTTCAAGGCCTTCGGCCCGATCGCCCGGCACCTGAACACCCTCGTGGACGTCGGCCTCGGCTACGTCCGGCTGGGCCAGCCCGCCACCACCCTCTCCGGCGGCGAGGCCCAGCGCGTGAAGCTGGCCGCGGAGCTGCAGAAGCGCTCCAACGGCCGCTCCATCTACGTGCTGGACGAGCCCACCACCGGACTGCACTTCGAGGACATCCGCAAGCTGCTGCTCGTGCTCCAGGGCCTCGTGGAGAAGGGCAACACCGTGATGACCATCGAGCACAACCTGGACGTCATCAAGTCCGCCGACTGGGTCGTGGACCTCGGCCCCGACGGCGGCTCGGGCGGCGGCCGGGTGATCGCCGAGGGCACCCCCGAGCAGGTGGCCCGCAACACGAACAGCCACACCGGCCGGTTCCTCGCCGAGGTGCTCGGCGGGCGCCCCCGCCCCGTGGGAGCCGCCCGGTGACCGCGCCCGTGGTGCTCTGGGACCTCGACGGCACCCTCCTGGACCCGGCCGGGGCCATCACCGGGGGCATCGCCCGGGCGCTGGCCGAGCACGGGCACGCCATGCCCGAGGACCTGCGCCGCTTCGTGGGCCCGCCCGTGGGCTGGTCCCTGCGGGCGTTCACCGACGTCCCGGAGCAGGAGATCCCGCGCGTGGTCGCCGCATACCGGGCCCGGTACCGCACCGAGGGCCTGGCGCAGACCCGGATCTACCCCGGGGTGGAGGAGCTGCTGGCGGGCCTGCACGCCGCTGGCGTGCGGATGGCCGTGGCCACGCAGAAGCCCGAGCCCACGGCGCAGCTGGCCGTCGAGAGGTTCGGCCTCGGCCGGTGGTTCGAGACCGTATCCGGGGCCGCCGACGACCTCGTCGCACCGGCCCCGGTGGCCGGCGCGCAGCCGGTGCACGACAAGCCCGCGATCATCGCCGAAGCCCTGCGCCGGCTCGGCGTGCGGTCCCCGGACCCGGCCCGCACGGTGATGATCGGGGACCGCAGCTACGACGCCGAGGGCGCGGCCGCCCACGGGATCGACTGCCTGGGCGTGGCGTGGGGCTTCGCCTCCGAGGGCGAGCTCGGGACGGGCTTCGCCGCCGTGGCCGGGGACGCCGACGAGCTCGGCGAGCTGCTGGCCCGGTACACCGCGCCCGCCCCCACGGGCCGCTGAGGGAGGGCCGGACCGTGGCCGATCCGGAGAGCTACCGCCCTGCCCGTCAGGACATCCCGACCGACCCGGGCGTCTACCGCTTCCGGGACGAGTACGGGCGCGTGATCTACGTGGGCAAGGCCAAGAACCTGCGCAACCGGCTGAGCTCGTACTTCGCGCCCCCGCACGCCCTGAGCCCCAAGACCCGCGCCATGGTCACCACCGCCGCCGGCGTGGAGTGGACCGTGGTGGGCAGCGAGCTGGAGTCCCTGCAGCTCGAGTACACGTGGATCAAGGAGTTCAAGCCCCGCTTCAACATCGCCTACCGGGACGACAAGTCCTACCCCTACCTCGCCGTGACGATGTCCGAGGCGGTCCCGCGCGCCCAGGTGGTGCGCGGCGAGAAGAAGAAGGGCAACCGCTACTTCGGCCCGTACTCCCAGGCGTGGGCGATCCGCGAGACGCTCGACGCCCTGCTGCGGGTCTTCCCGGTCCGCACGTGCTCCAAGGGCGTGTACCGGCGCGCCGAGCAGTCCGGGCGGCCGTGCCTGCTCGGCTACATCGACAAGTGCTCCGCCCCGTGCGTCGGGCGGATCTCGGAGGAGGACCACCACGCCCTCGCCGAGGACCTGTGCCGGTTCATGGCCGGGCACGCCACCCCCTTCATCAAGGAGCTGCAGCGGCAGATGCAGGAGGCCGCCGCGGAGATGGACTTCGAGACCGCCGCCGCGCGCCGCGACGACATCGCGGCGCTGGAGAAGGCCTTCGAGCGCAACGCCGTGGTGCTCTCCGACAGCACGGACGCGGACTTCTTCGCCCTCGCCGAGGACGAGCTGGAGGCCGCCGTCCAGGTCTTCCACGTGCGCGGCGGGCGCATCCGCGGCCAGCGCGGGTGGGTCACCGAGAAGGTCGAGGAGGCCGACGGCGGGCGGCTGCTCGAGCAGCTGCTGGAGCAGGTCTACGGCGAGACGGCCGCCGAGGCCGCCGAGAGCGCCGCCATCGCCGGGGCCGCCGCGCCGCCCGAGCCGCGCGGGTCCAAGCACCGGCCCTCCGCCGAGCTCGCCTACCGCGAGGACGCCATCCCGCGCACGGTCCTGCTGTCCGAGCCGGCCGACAGCGCCGACCGGCTCGAGGAGTGGCTCTCCGGGCTGCGCGGCTCCCGGGTCTCCATCGCCGTCCCGCAGCGGGGGGAGAAGGCCCACCTGATGGAGACGGTGCGGGAGAACGCCCGGCAGGCGCTGAAGCTGCACAAGTCCCGGCGCGCCGGGGACATCACGACCCGCTCCGCGTCCCTGCAGGAGCTGCAGGAGGCCCTCGGCATCCCGGTGCCGCTGATGCGCATCGAGTGCTACGACATCTCCCACGTGCAGGGCACCAACGTCGTGGCGTCCATGGTCGTTTTCGAGGACGGACTGCCGCGGAAGGCCGACTACCGCAAGTTCTCCATCACCGGGGAGGCGGCCCGGGACGACACCGCCTCGATGTACGACGTCATCTCCCGGCGCTTCCGCCGCCACCTCGAGGAGCAGGCCGAGCGGGAGGCGGCCGGGCCCCGCACCGGGCAGGTCGAGGCCCGGGGCGAGGCGCCGGAGCGGGCCCGGTTCGCCTATCCGCCCAGCCTCGTGGTGGTCGACGGCGGACCCCCGCAGGTGGCCGCGGCGGCCCGGGCGCTGGCGGACCTCGGCATCGACGACGTCCACGTCGTCGGCCTCGCCAAGCGGCTGGAGGAGGTCTGGGTCCCGGACGACGAGTTCCCGGTGATCCTGCCGCGGGCGAGCCAGGGGCTGTTCCTGCTCCAGCGGATCCGGGACGAGGCCCACCGCTTCGCGATCACCTTCCACCGCAAGAAGCGCTCCTCCGCCATGACCGTCTCGGTGCTCGACGAGCTGCCCGGGGTGGGCCCGGGCAAGCAGAAGGCCCTGCTGAAGCACTTCGGCTCGGTCAAGAAGCTCAGGGCGGCCCGCGTGGAGGAGATCGAGCAGGTGCCCGGCTTCGGACGGGCCCTGTCCGAGAAGGTGGCCGCCGCGCTCCAGGCCCAGGAGGGGGAAGCCGCACCGGCGATCAACATGACCACGGGCGAGGTGCTCTCCTGAGCGCACGGTCCGGCGTCGTCGCGGGCGGGAACGGCCCCGAACTTCGTTAGGCTGGGGCGGGACCGCCGCGAGGTCCCGGCCGGCAGCGGGGCACGGGCGCGGCGGGCACGGACCATCGGGCGCAGGGCAGGACGACGGGAGACGGATCGGACATGAGCGAGCACACCGCCGGAGCGGACGTCGGCACCGTGGACGGGCCCGGCCAGGCGAAGCCCACCAACTCGGAGCTGCTGATCGTCACCGGGATGTCCGGGGCCGGGCGCAGCACCGCCGCGAACGCCCTGGAGGACCTCGGCTGGTACGTGGTCGACAACCTGCCGCCGCAGATGCTGCACACCCTCGCGGACCTCGTGTCCCGCACGCCGCAGGCCCTGCCCAAGCTGGCCGTGGTCATCGACGTGCGCGGCAAGGCCCTGTTCAACGACATGAAGGAGACGCTCGCGGCCCTGGAGGCCTCCGACGTCGACTTCTCGGTGCTGTTCCTGGACGCGGCCGACGAGGTGCTGGTCTCGCGCTACGAGCACCAGCGCCGGCCCCACCCGCTGCAGGCCGGCGGCCGGATCCTCGACGGGATCCGGGCCGAGCGGGCGCTGCTGCAGGACCTGCGCGAGTCGGCCGACGTGGTGCTGGACACCTCCGGGTTCAACGTGCACGCCCTGTCCAAGGCCGTGGCCGACCTCTTCTCGACCAACGGGCCCGTGGTGCTGCGCCTGACGGTGCTCAGCTTCGGCTTCAAGTACGGGGTCCCGGCGGACGCGAACTACGTGGCCGACGTCCGCTTCATCCCCAACCCGCACTGGGTCCCCTCCCTGCGGCCCCGCACGGGCAAGGACCCCGAGGTGCGGGACTACGTGTTCCAGGACGAGGCACCCCGGCAGTTCGTGGACCGCTTCGTCGCCATGCTCGAGCCGGTCTTCACGGGCTACCGTACGGAGAACAAGCACTACGCCACCATCGCGATCGGCTGCACGGGCGGGAAGCACCGCTCCGTGGCCGTGAGCGAGGAGGTGGCCCGCAGGCTCGCCAAGCTGCCGCTCGTGACCGTCAACATCCAGCACCGGGACGTGGGCCGGGAATGACCGGCCGGCGCTGACCCCATGGAACCCTCGATGACCTCTCCCCCCACCGGCGCGTTCCCCCGGCTGCCGCTGAGCAGCCGCGCCGACGTCGACCCGCACCACTCCCCGGACCCGTCCGCCCGGCGACCCGGCGGCGGGAGCCCCTCCGTGGTGGCCCTCGGCGGCGGGCACGGGCTCTCGGCCAACCTGGCCGCGCTCCGGCGGATCACGCCCCTGCTCACGGCCGTCGTGACGGTCGCCGACGACGGCGGGTCCTCCGGCCGGCTGCGCGACGAACTCGGTGTCCTGCCCCCGGGGGACCTGCGGATGGCCCTCGCCGCGCTGTGCGACGACTCCGAGTGGGGCCGGACCTGGCGCGACGTCATGCAGCACCGGTTCAGCAGCACGCCGGAGCGCACCACGGCCCTGGACAACCACGCGCTGGGCAACCTGCTGATCGTCACGCTGTGGGAGCTGCTGGGGGACCCGGTGGCGGGACTGGAGTGGGCCGGCGCCCTGCTGGGCGCCCGGGGCCGGGTGCTGCCGATGTCCACGCAGCCCCTGGTGATCGCCGGGGACGTCCCCGACCTCCCGCCCGGACGCCGGCCCCGGGACCGCCCGGCGGGCCCCGGCACGGCCCGCACCATCACGGGCCAGGCGCTCCTGGCCAAGCAGGCCGACGTGTGCAACGTGCGGCTGCTCCCGCCCGACGCCACGGCGTGCCCGCAGGCCGTGGAGGCGGTGGGGCTCGCGGACTGGGTGGTCATGGGCCCGGGCTCCTGGCACACCTCCGTGCTGCCCCACCTGCTGCTGCCGGAGCTGCGCCGGGCGATCTGCGGGTCCGGGGCCCGCCGCTGCGTCACCCTGAACCTGTCCCCGGACACCGAGACCCGGGGCAAGACCGCCGCCGACCACCTGCGGGTCCTGCGCGCGTACTGCCCCGACCTGACCCTCGACGTCGTGCTGGCCGACCCCTCGGCCACCGAGGACCGCGGCGACCTCGAGGAGGTCGCCGGGTCCCTGGGCGCCGAGGTCTTCTACGCCGACGTCCGGGCCCACCCCGGCACCGCCGTGCACAACACGCTGCGGCTCGCGGCCGCCTACCAGGAGATCTTCGAGCGGCACGGCTGAACCCGGGCCGCCCCCGCACTGCTCCACCGCACCACCCCGTCCCCGAGAGCTCCCAGGAAAGGAACCGCGTGGCCCTGACGTCATCGGTCAAGGAAGAACTGTCCCGCCTCGAGATCAAGAAGTCCTCCGAGCGGCGCGCCGAGCTGTCCGCGCTGCTGCGCTTCGCGGGCGGTCTCCACATCGTCTCGGGGCGCATCGTCGTCGAGGCGGAGGTGGACCTCGGCGCCACGGCCCGCCGGGTGCGCCGGGCGATCGGCGAGGTCTTCGGCCACGAGAGCGAGATCGTCGTCATCTCCGGCGGAGGACTGCGCCGCGGCAGCTCCTACGTGGTGCGCGTCGTCGAGGACGGCGAGGCCCTCGCCCGGCGCACCGGGCTGCTCGACTCGCGCGGGCGCCCGGTCCGCGGGCTGCCGCCGGCCGTGGTCAACGGCGCCGTGGCCGACGCCGAGGCCGTGCTCCGGGGCGCCTTCCTGGCCCACGGCTCGCTCACGGAGCCCGGGCGCTCCGCCGCGATGGAGTTCACCTGCCCCGGCCCCGAGGCCGCGCTGGCGCTCGTGGGCGCGGCGCGCCGGCTCGGGGTGCTCGCCAAGGCCCGCGAGGTCCGCGGGGTCGACCGCGTGGTCGTGCGGGACGGCGACGCGATCGCCGCCCTGCTCACCCGGATGGGGGCCCACCAGACGCTGCTGCAGTGGGAGGACCGGCGGATGCGCAAGGAGGTGCGCGCCACGGCCAACCGGCTCGCCAACTTCGACGACGCCAACCTGCGCCGTTCCGCCCAGGCCGCCGTCGCCGCCGGCGCCCGGGTGGAGCGGGCCCTGGAGATCCTCGGCGACGACGTCCCCGAGCACCTGCGGCAGGCGGGGGAGCTGCGGCTGTCCAACAAGCAGGCCAGCCTGGACGAGCTCGGCCGGCTGGCCGACCCCCCGCTGACCAAGGACGCCGTGGCCGGACGGATCCGCCGGCTGCTGGCCATGGCCGACCGCCGGGCCGAGGAGCTCGACATCCCGGGCACGGACGCCGGCGTGGCCGCGGACGCCATGCCCTCCTGAGCGGCGGCCGGGCGGCCCTCCTGAGCGGCGGCCGGGCGGCCCTCCGGAGCGCCCGGCTGTTACCGCTCCCGAGGACGGACTCCCACCTGACTCCTCGTGGGTTCGCGATGGTCTGCATGCTGATATGTGGTTTTGTGTGGGATTGAAGGCGAATTTGGGTTGAATCTTTCATGACCCCAAGACAACCCATCGATAACCACGTAGAATGGAGGCGGTTCAACGATCCAGATCCCGACCCAACACAGGAGAACCCAGTGACCATTCGAGTGGGCATCAACGGCTTCGGACGCATCGGACGCAACTTCCTCCGCGCCGCGCGCGAGCAGGGCAACGACATCCAGGTCGTGGCCGTCAACGACCTCACGGACCCGGAGGCCCTGGTCCACCTCTTCAAGTACGACTCGATCATGGGCCGCTTCCCCGGCCAGGTCTCCCTCGACGGCGACACCATGGTCGTGGACGGCGACGAGATCAAGTTCCTCGCCGAGCCCGACCCGTCCAAGCTGCCCTGGGGCGAGCTCGGCGTCGACGTCGTCGTCGAGTCCACCGGCCGCTTCACCAACGGCTCCAAGGCCAAGGCTCACCTGGACGGCGGCGCCAAGAAGGTCGTCCTCTCCGCCCCGGGCAAGGAGATCGACGGCACCTTCGTGCCGGGGGTCAACCTGGACAGCTACGACTCCGCGTCCATGAACATCGTCTCGGCCGCCTCCTGCACCACCAACTGCCTGGCCCCCATGGCGAAGGTCCTCAACGACGCGTTCGGCATCGAGCGCGGTCTGATGACCACCATCCACGCCTACACCGCGGACCAGAACCTGCAGGACGGCCCGCACAGCGACCTGCGCCGCGCCCGTGCCGCCGCCCTGAACATGGTGCCGACCACCACCGGCGCCGCCGCCGCCGTGGGCCTGGTCCTGCCCGAGCTCAAGGGCAAGCTGGACGGCTTCGCCGTGCGCGTCCCCGTCCCGACCGGCTCCGTGGTCGACCTGACCTTCGAGGCCTCCCGGGAGGTCAGCGTGGAGGCCGTCAACGCCGCCATGAAGGAGGCCGCCGAGGGCCCGATGAAGGGCATCGTCAAGTACACCGAGGACCCCATCGTCTCCTCGGACATCCAGGGCGACAGCATTTCCACGATCTTCGACGCCCCGCTGACGAAGGTCATCGACAACCAGGTCAAGGTCATCGCCTGGTACGACAACGAGTGGGGCTACACCTCCCGCCTCGTCAACGTCGTCCAGCACGTCGGCGACCAGCTCTGAGCCGCGGCGGCGCGCCGGTCCCGGGTAGGGTGAGTGGCATGGCTCATGCACTTGACGAACTGATCGCCGACGGCGTCGCCGGACGCCGCGTCCTGGTCCGCTCCGACCTCAACGTCCCGCTGGACGACTTCACGGTCACCGACGACGGGCGCGTCCGCGCGTCCCTGCCGGTCATCGAGAAGCTCGCCCGCGCCGGGGCCCGCGTCATCGTGATGGCGCACCTCGGCCGGCCGAAGGGGCAGGTCGACCCGAAGTACTCGATCGCCCCGGCCGGGCAGCGGCTCGCCGACCTGGCCGGGGTCCCGGTGCGGATCGCGACCGACGTCGTCGGGCAGGACGCCCGGGACAAGGCCGGGGCCCTGGTCGACGGGGAGGTCCTCGTGCTCGAGAACGTGCGCTTCGACCCCCGCGAGACCTCGAAGGACGACGCCGAGCGCGGCGCCTTCGCCGACGAGCTGGCGGCCCTGACGGGCGAGGGCGGCGCGTACGTGGACGACGCCTTCGGTGCGGTGCACCGCAAGCACGCGTCCGTCTACGACATCGCCCACCGGCTCCCGGCCTACCAGGGCGACCTGGTGAAGCGGGAGCTGGACGTCCTCACCAAGGTCGTCTCCGACCCGGAGCGGCCCTTCGTGGTCGTCATGGGCGGCTCAAAGGTCTCCGACAAGCTCGCGGTGATCGCGAACCTGATCGGCAAGGCCGACTCCCTGCTCATCGGCGGCGGCATGGTCTTCACGTTCCTGGCGGCCCAGGGCCACCGCGTGGGCGGGTCGCTGCTGGAGGAGGACCAGATCGAGACCGTCAAGGGCTACCTCGAGAAGGCGTCCGAGGCCGGCACGGAGATCGTCCTGCCCGTCGACGTCGTCTACGCGGCGACCTTCGCCGCCGACGCGAAGCACGAGGTCCGCCCGGTCGACGCCATCGAGTCCGGCGAGATCGGGGACTCGGGCCTCGGCCTGGACATCGGCCCGGAGTCGGCGAAGCTGTTCGCCGAGAGGATCAAGGGCGCGAAGACCGTGTTCTGGAACGGGCCCGCGGGCGTGTTCGAGATGGAGGCCTTCGCCGGCGGCACGCGCGCGGTGGCCGAGGCCATCGTCGCCTCGGAGGCCATGAGCGTGATCGGCGGCGGCGACTCCGCCTCGGCCGTGCGCAACCTGGGCTTCTCCGACGACCAGTTCGGCCACATCTCGACCGGCGGCGGCGCGTCGCTGGAGTTCATCGAGGGCAAGGAGCTGCCCGGCGTCGTCGCCCTCGGCGTCTGACCCGGGCCCGCACCGCCCCGCACGGAAGGGCACCCCGCAGCACCGCGCCCGGGGTGCCCTTCCGGCCCACCGCACCGATCCCGCAGAGCACCACGAGCGGCGCACCCGCCGCGGACAGGAGCGTCTCATGACCTCGCAGACCAACGGACAGTTCGACCGCACGCCCCTCATCGCCGGCAACTGGAAGATGAACATGGACCACGTCCAGGCCATCACGCTGCTGCAGAAGCTCGCGTGGACCCTCGACGACGCCAAGCACGACTACTCCCGCGCCGAGGTGGCGGTCTTCCCGCCCTTCACCGACCTGCGCTCGGTGCAGAGCCTCGTCGACGGCGACGACCTGCGCGTCGTCTACGGCGCCCAGGACCTCGCTGACAAGGACTCCGGCGCCTACACCGGGGACGTCTCCGGCCAGTTCCTCGCCAAGCTGGGCTGCACCTACGCGCTCGTGGGCCACTCCGAGCGCCGCACGATCCACGGCGAGACCGACGAGCAGTGCAACGCCAAGATCGCCGCCGCCCACCGCCACGGCCTCGTCCCGGTGCTGTGCGTGGGCGAGGGCCTCGAGGTCCGCCAGGCCGGGGAGCACGTGGAGTTCACCCTCGAGCAGCTGCGCGGCTCCATCGCCGGGCTCGAGGCCGACCGCGTGGCCGAGCTCGTCGTCGCCTACGAGCCCGTCTGGGCCATCGGCACCGGTGAGGTCGCCGGCCCCGAGGACGCCCAGGAGATGGCCGCTGCCATCCGCGCCGAGCTCGCCGGGCTCTACGACGACGCGACGGCCGCGAGGACCCGCATCCTCTACGGCGGCTCGGCGAAGGCCGCCAACGCCGGGGCGATCCTCAAGGGCAAGGACGTGGACGGCGTCCTGGTGGGCGGCGCCAGCCTCGACGCCGAGGAGTTTGCTAGCATTGCCAGGTTCGAGCAGCACCTCGTGACCGACTGATCACGACCCCCTGACCGGCCGCGCCGTCCCGGCGCGGCAGCTCGACGGACACCCCGAGGGAAGGCCCCAGTGGAAATTCTGCAGAACGTGCTCCTGGCGATCATCGTGCTCACGAGCCTCCTGGCCGTCCTGCTCGTGCTCCTCAACAAGGGCAAGGGCGGCGGGCTCTCCGACATGTTCGGCGGTGGGATGACCCAGTCGCTCAACACCTCGGGGGTGGCGCAGAAGAACCTCATCCGACTCACCACCGCCACGGCCGTCGTGTGGGTGCTGTCGATCGCCGCGTACGCACTGACCATGCGCTTCGCCGAGGTCGCTGCCTGACCCGGTCGCGCCGAGCCGCCGACCCCGGCCTCCCGGACCACGCCACGGCGCGGTCCGGGAGGCCGGGGTCGTTTCGTAGGTGCCCGTGAGGCCGGCGCTCAGGTGTTCATCGGGAGCTTGTGCTGCCCGGCGGCGAAGAAGCCGGTCCCGGGGCCCGACGGGAACCGGAGGCCCACCGACGTGACGAGCTCGACGATGTGCGGTGACGGACGAGCACCGAGCTCGTCGGCCAGGACGGTGGCGTACTCGTGGAAGATGGCCAGTGCCGTCGCCTCGTTGTCCATCGCCAGGTGCGCGCGGATGAGGATCCCGGTCGCGCTCTCCCGGAGGGGATCGATGCTTCGCGCCACCTCCGCGAGGTGGCGGGCGTGGAAGTGGTCGTCGCGCGCCAGCGCCGTCTCGGCGAGGCACTCGGCGGCCGTGAGGTAGAGGTCGTGGAGGCGGCGCTGCTCCGTGACCACCCAGTCGTCGTACCATCCCGGCAGCAGATCGGCGCTCGAGGCGCTCGCGAACCACCACGGGTCGGCCACCGCCGTCTCGAAGACGGTGCTCGCCAGTGCCCGGCGCAGGCGGTGCAGGTCCACGTCCACCGCGTCCCCCAGCCGCAGGTCGCTTCCCGAGCACACGAGCAGGCCCGGCAACCGGCGGGAGACCGTGAAGACGGCCGCGCGCAGGCTGCCGAGGGCGTGGGCCTCGGTGCACTCCGGCCACAGCCGCCCGGCGAGGAACCGGCGGGAGCGCGGCCCGAAGACGGCGAGCGCGGCGAGGAGTCTCTGCTGCCGGATCCCCATCGGGTGGACGGCACCGCCCACCCTGAGCTGCCAGCCTCCGAGCAGCGTCAGCTCCGCAGGTCCCTGGACGTCCATGGCCACTTTCCTCCTGCCCGGTGGGTCGGAACGGGGCCGGATGCCCGCCCGTGCACAGCGTAGGCAGAGGGTGCCGCCGGGCCGGCCGTCGGTGCTGATCGGGAAACGCGTCTTGACGTGCAGGGACGTAATGTGGTTGCCGTCGGCGCGACTCCGGGGTGTCATGTAAGAGCATGAGGTCGGCGTCGGAAGGGGCTCGCCATGGACCTGAGCCTGGAGCAGCTCGAGGACTTCGTGGTGCTCGCGGCCGAGCGGCACTTCGGCCGGGCCGCCGCGCGCCGGAACCTGAGCCCGTCGGCGCTGTCCAAGCGGCTGCAGCGGCTCGAGCACCAGGTCGGGGTCCGTCTCGTGGAGCGGGACGGCGGCGGGGTCACCGATCTGACCGACGCCGGACGGCGGTTCCTGCCGCACGCCCAGGACACGCTGCGCGACGCGGCCCGGGGCCGGCGCGCCGCCCTGGGCGTGGTGGGCACCGAGCCGCTGCGCCTGGGCATACCGGGGTCTCCGGGTGACCACCTCTCGCCGCGGGCGTGGCAGGCGCTCGTCGCGGGCCTGGAGCTGGCGCTGCCCGGACGCTGTCTCTGTGCCCGCGGCGTTCCCTACGGGCAGCTGGCGGACGGCGTGCTGACCGGCCGGGTGGACGTGCTGCTGACGACCGACGGCGTGGACCATCCGGGCCTCGTCACCGTGCCGCTGACGACGATGGGACGGGTCTGCCTGCTGCCTCCGCACCACCCGCTGGCGGGTGCGCCCACGCTGACCGTGGCGGACGTCGCGGACCTGCCGATGATCGTGGAGCCGACGGCGTCGCCGGAGTGGATGGCGCCCTGGGTGCTCGGGGACCTGCGTGCGCGGCGCGGGACCAGGACCGTCGAGGTCCGGGCCCGGTGCCTGACGGACGTGCGGGCGGCCGTCCTGGCGGGCACCGCGGTGACCCTGGCCACGGACACCCTGCCCCCGTCCGCCCGGTCGCGGCTGTGCGCGCCCGCGCTCACGGACGCACCGCCGATCCAGCTCGGGGCCGTGCGCCGCCGGGGCGACGACCGCGACGAGGTGCTGGCCCTGCTCGAGGTGCTGGGCCTCCTCGCGGCGCTGGCCGGGATCGGCCGCTGAGACCCGCAGCCGGAGGGGCCGGCGTGCCCGGTGGCCGGGCGGACGGGGAGAGCTCAGCCGCCGAGCGCGTCCTGGGCGACCAGCAGCAGCGTCTCCTCGTTCCCCCGCACGCCCGCACCGGGCGTGCGCTCGAGCGGCGCGCCCGAGCGCACTGCGGCGACCGCCTCGGCCTTGTCCGCGCCCGCGACCAGGAACCAGACGCGGTCCGCCGCGTTGACGAGGGGCAGCGTCATGCTGATCCGGTCCGGCGGGGGCTTGGGGGAGCCGTGCACCGCGACCACCGTGGCCTCCGTCTCGTGGACGTGCGGCAGGCCCGGGAACAGGGAGGCGACGTGGCCGTCCGGACCGAGGCCCAGCAGGGAGAGGTCGAAGCGGGGAAAGGCCTCCGAGCGCAGCTCGGCGTCGGCGGCGGCCGCGAGCTCGCGCCGGTAGTCGAAGGCGGCGTCCTCCGCCGTGGCGAACTCGTCGGCGCTGCCCATGTAGTGCACCCGGTCCGGGTTCAGGGCCAGCGCACCGCCGAGGGCCTCGACGGCCTGCACGCAATTGCGCTCGGGGCTGTCCTCGGCCACGAACCGTTCGTCGGACCACCACACGTTCACCCGCGACCACTCGACCTCGTCCTTCCGGGGGGAGGCGGCGAGCGCGGCGAGCACCGCGGAGCCCATGCTCCCCCCGGTCAGCACGACCGTGGCCTCACCGCGTTCCGCCTGCGCGTCGACGAGCACGGTGAGGGCGCGCTCGGCGCTCTGCGTGGTGAGCGCGCCCTTGTCCGGGTGGGGGACGGTCTCCAGGCCGGCGCTCATGCGCGCTCCTCTCGGGGGCCGGGGACGAGCGGCTCGGCGGCCGGGACCCCGTCGGACTCCGGCACGGGCAGGGCCATGACCACCTCGGCAGTGTCCTCGGGCGTCGCCGGCGTCTCGGCACGTCCCCCGCCGTGCTCGGCCAGGAACCGGGCCGCGCCGGGGGTCAGCTCCCCGCTGGTGTCGACGATCCGGGCCACCTGCACGTCCCGCAGCCCGTTGGTCAGCACCTCCCCGTACACCTCGTCGGGATCGAGGCGGCGCAGCTCCTCGGCGATGCAGGCGTTGAGGTCCCGCACCGGCATGGCGATCTGCTGGTCCGGCTGCCCGGGCTGGCGCAGCATGGCCACGGAGCGGCCGGGCCGCTCGAGCACGATCTCGCCGTCGTCCCGGACCAGGGTTACCCGCTCCAGGCGGCGGGGGCCGGGGTTGTTGACGAAGGTGACCTCGGAGCCGAGCCGGGTGCCCAGCCACGTGCCGAGCAGCACCACGCTGGGGGAGCGGCCGGAGCCCTCGACGACGACCTCGCGCACGCGGGCGGGCTCGGCCTGGTCGAGGACGGCCGCGAGCTGGATGCGCCAGTTGGTGACCCGCGTCCAGGCGAGGTCCGTGTCGCCGGGCACGTACCGGTGCCGGAGCTCGGCGAGCGTCTCGTAGGCGTCGTCGCTGCGCGCGGAGTCCATGATCCTGCGGTGGGCGATGCCGGCGATCGACGAGGTGTGCGCCGAGGGCGGCGGCACGGTGTGCGGCCACCACGCCACGATGGGCGCGTCCGGCAGCAGCAGCGCGGAGAACAGCGTCTCCGTGGGCTCGGCCAGGTCGCCGTAGCCGTGCAGCACGATGACCTCCGACGCGCCCGCGTCCCCGCCCATGCGCAGCTGGGCGTCCAGCCGGGTCTCCTCGGACGAGGAGTGCCCCACGTGCATGAGGATCCGGCACGGGTGCTCGTGGCTCGCGAAGTTCGCGGCCTCGAGCGCGGCCTCCGAGTGCCCGGCCTGCGCCAGGATCACCAGCGTGAGCACCCGCCCGAGCGTCACGACGCCGTGCTGGTCCCTCAGCTGGTTCAGCTTCTTGTCGATGGCCGAGGTGGTGGTGTTCTCCATCGAAACGATCACGGTCGCCTCCAGACGCGTCCGTCGCGGGCCAGCAGCTCGTCGGCGGCGGCGGGTCCCCAGGACCCCGGCGCGTACGGCTCCGGCATGATCTCCTGCTGGGTCCAGCACTCCTCGAAGGGGTCGAGGATCCGCCAGGACAGCTCGACCTCCTCGTGGTTCGGGAACAGCGGTGGTTCCCCGAGCAACACGTCGAGGATGAGGCGCTCGTAGGCCTCGGGGCTGGACTCGGTGAACGAGTGGCCGTAGCCGAAGTCCATGGTGACGTCGCGGATCTCCGACTGCGTCCCCGGCACCTTCGAGCCCAGCCGGATGGTCACGCCCTCGTCGGGCTGGATCCGGATCACGATGACGTTCTGCCCGAGGTCCTCGTGCCCGTTGTCCCCGAAGAGCAGGTTGGGGGAGTTCTTGAACTGCACCGCGATCTCGGTGACGCGCCGGCCCAGCCGTTTCCCGGCCCGCAGGTAGAAGGGCACGCCCGCCCACCGCCGGTTGTTGATGTCCAGGCGCAGCGCCGCGTACGTCTCGGTGCGCGAGTCGGCGGGGATGTCCTGCTCCTGGTGGAAGGCCCGGACGCGCTCCCCGCCCTGCAGGCCGGCCCCGTACTGGCCGAGCGCCGAGTGCGCCGCCAGGTCCTCCGGGATCGCGACGGAGGCGAGCACCTTCGCCTTCTCGGCGCGCATGTGGTGGGCCTGGAAGGACAGGGGCTCCTCCATGGCCGTCAGGGCCAGCAGCTGGAGGAGGTGGTTCTGGATGACGTCGCGGGCCGCGCCCACGCCGTCGTAGTAGCCCGCGCGGGAGCCGATCCCGATGTCCTCGGCCATGGTGATCTGCACGTGGTCCACGTAGCGGGAGTTCCACAGGGGCTCGAACATCTGGTTGGCGAAGCGCAGCGCCAGGATGTTCTGCACCGTCTCCTTGCCCAGGTAGTGGTCGATCCGGAACACCGAGTCCGCCGGGAACACCCGCTCGACGATGGCGTTGAGCTCCTGCGCGGACTCGAGGTCGTGGCCGAAGGGCTTCTCGATGACCACGCGCCGCCACCCGGAGGCGTTCTCGTGCTGGGCCAGGCCGTGGTCGGCCAGCTGCTGGCAGACCGTCTCGAACGCCTTGGGCGGGATCGAGAGGTAGAAGGCGTGGTTGCCGCGCGTCCCGGAGTGGACGTCCAGCTCCTTGAGGGTCGACTTGAGCGTCTCGTAGGCCTGGTCCTCGTCGAACTCGCCGCGCACGAAGCGCACGCCGGAGGAGAACTGGCGCCACACGTCCTCCTGGAACGGGGTGCGGGCGTGGGCCTCGACGGACTCGCGCACCACTTCGCGGAACTCCTCGTGGGACCAGTCGCGGCGGCCGAAGCCGACGAGCGCGAACGACGGCGGCAGCAGCCCCCGGTTCACGAGGTCGTACATCGCCGGCAGCAGCTTCTTCTTCGCGAGGTCGCCCGTCACGCCGAAGAGCACGAGCGCCGACGGGGCGGCGACCCGGACGAGCCGCCTGTCCCTCGGGTCCCGCAGGGGATTGCGGGCATTGTTGTCTGGCAACGGTACTCCTTCACGTCTCTGCGGGCCCCGCGGGCGGGGGCCGCCTGCGAGGTCCTTCACGCACGACGGTCGGCGCGGGGTCACCCCGCGCCGACCGTGGCGTCCTCCCATTCTAGGACAGGGTCCGGGTCGCGCCTGCCGGCTACCGGCGCAGGGCCTCGACCGCCTGCCGGAGCCGGGCCACGCCCTCGGCGCGGTCGGCGAGCCGCAGGCGCAGCACGGGCCGGCCGTGGTCGGCGAGGACCTGGGCGTCCCCGTCCGCCTGCGCGGAGATCAGCTCGCCGAAGCTGAACGGGCTGTCCGGGATGTCCAGGTCGGTCTCCGAGGCGGCGGTGATCTGCAGGTAGACGCCCTCGGCGGGCCCGCCCTTGTGGTACTGGCCGGTGGAGTGCAGAAACCGCGGGCCCCAGCCGAACGTCACGGGACGGCCCGTGGCGCGGGCGAGGACGGGGCGGATGCCCTCCAGGTCGGCCCAGGCCAGCCGGTCGAAGTACGCCTGCACCGAGAGGTAGCCGCTCTCGGGCAGCTGCGCGAGCAGCTTGCCGAGGGCGTCCTCGACCGTCCGCGCGCCGTCGAGCAGCTCCTGGGCGCCGCGGATCTCCACCGGGCCGTCGACGACGTCCGCGGGCGTCGGCTCCGGCTTGTCCTCGAGCAGGGCCCGGGTCGCGTTCTTGGCCGACTCCACGTCCGGCTGGTCGTACGGGTTGATGCCCAGCAGACGGCCGGCCACGGCGGTGGTGACCTCCCAGAGCATCAGCTGCGAGCCCAGGGAACCGGCGACCCGCACGACGTCGCCCTCGGGCGTCTCCTCGGCGTCCTCGGGGACGAGCTCCACGACGAGGACGTCGGCGGCACCCGAGGTGGCCTCCGGGGCGTCGTCGCCGACGACGACGGGCAGCACGCCCTGGCCCTCCTTGCCCGTCGACTCCGCGATCAGCTGCTCCGCCCAGTCGGCGAAGCCGGCGATTCCGGAGCCCAGGTCCCGGAACACGATCTTGTTGCGCAGCGGCTCCGTCCCGCCCAGGGCCGCCCCGAGGTGCAGGGCGGGGTTGTCCTCGGCGTCCTCGCGCAGCACCTCGCCCGCCTCGTCGGCGTCGTCGAGCAGCGCCTCCACGTCCACCCCGGCCAGGCCGGAGGGCACCAGGCCGAACGCGGTGAGCGCGGAGAAGCGCCCGCCCACGGTCGGGTCGGCGGTGAAGACCCGGCGGTAGCCGGCCTCCCGGGCGGAGGACTCCATGGGGGAGCCGGGGTCGGTGACCACGACGATGCGGGAGGCGGCGTCGATCCCGGCGTCCTCGAACGCCCGGGCGAAGACCCGGCGGGCCGAGTCCGTCTCCACGGTGGAGCCCGACTTCGAGGACACCACGATCGCGGTCCGCTCCAGCCGGTCGGCCAGGGCCGCCCCGACCATCTCCGGGTCCGTGGAGTCGAGCACGAACAGCTCGACGCCGGCGGTGCGGGTGATCACCTCGGGGGCCAGCGAGGACCCGCCCATGCCGGCGAGCACGAACCGGTCCACCCCCTCGGCGGCGAACTCCTCGCGCAGGGCCGTGATCTCGGCGACCAGCGGGCGGGAGACCTCGGCGGCCTGCACCCAGCCCAGCCGCTTGGCGGACTCGTCCTCCGCCGCGGGGCCCCACAGCGTGGGGTCCTGGGCGAAGAGCTTCGAGGCGAACCCGTCGCCCACCAGGGCGGGGACGTGCCGGTCGACGGCCTCGCGGGCCGCGCCGGAGGTCTGGACGGACAGGGAACTCATGGGTCTCCTTCGGGTCGGACGGGACGGAACGGGGCCGGGACGGCGGAGCCGGCTCAGCGGGCGTTGTCGAGGGCGGCGCGGACGGTGTCGAGCAGCTCCGCCCAGGAGTCCTCGAACTTGGTCAGGCCCTCGGCCTCGAGCTTGTGCACGACCTCGTCGTAGGAAATCCCCACGCCGGCGATCCGGTTCAGGAGCTCGTTGGACTCCTCGTAGGTCCCGGTGATGGTGTCGCCGGTGACCTCGCCGTGGTCGGAGGTCGCCTCGAGGGTCTTCTCCGGCATGGTGTTGACGGTGTTCGGGGCCACGAGCCCGGTCACGTAGAGGGTGTCCGGCAGGGACGGGTCCTTCACTCCGGTGGAGGCCCACAGCGGGCGCTGCGGCTTGGCTCCGGCCGCGGCCAGGCGCTTCCACCGCTCGGTGGTCAGGGAGTCCTCGAAGACCTGGTAGGCCAGCCGGGCGTTGGCCAGCCCCGCCCGGCTCTTGAGCTCCTTCGCCTCGTCGGTGCCGAGGCCGTCGAGGCGCTTGTCGATCTCGGCGTCGACGCGGGAGACGAAGAAGGAGGCCACGGAGTGGATGCCGGCCAGGTCCTTGCCGTTCTCCAGGGCCTGCTCCAGGCCCAGCAGGTAGGCGTTGATGACCGCGCGGTAGCGCTCGAGGGAGAAGATCAGCGTCACGTTGACGGAGATCCCCTCGGCGATGGTCGCCGTGATGGAGGGCAGCCCGGCCTCGGTCGCCGGGATCTTGATCAGCGCGTTGTCCCGGCCGATGGTCTGGGACAGGCGCTGGGCCATGGCGGCGGTCGCGTCCGCGTCCTGGGCCAGGCGCGGGTCGACCTCGATGGACACCCGCCCGTCCACGCCCTGGGTCGCCTCGGCGATCGGGGCGAACAGGTCGCAGGCGTCGCGGACGTCGTCGGTGGTGATGGCCAGCACGGCCTCGTCGACTTCGGTGCCGGCGGCGGCGAGCTCCTGGACCTGGGCCTCGTAGGCGTCGTGGGCGGCCAGGGCGGCGGCGAAGATCGTCGGGTTCGTGGTCACGCCCACGACGTTCTTCTCGTCGATGAGCTGCTGCAGGTTGCCGCTGGTGAGGCGTTCGCGGGAGAGGTCGTCCAGCCAGATCGAGACGCCGGCGTCGGAGAGCTTCTTGGTGGGAGTGGTCATGTCTCAGTCAGTCCTCGGGATCGGAGGGAAGTGCTCGGTGGGTGCGCGCCGGGGCTCAGCGGTTCGCGGAGACGGACTCCTGGACGGCGGTCAGGGAGTCCTGGGCCGCGGAGGCCACGGCCTCGGCGGTGATGCCGAACTCGCGGTAGAGGGTCTGGTAGTCGGCGGACTCCCCGAAGTGCTCCAGGGACACGGCCCGCCCGGCGTCGCCGAGCAGGTCGTGCCAGGACATGGCGATCCCGGCCTCCACCGTGACCCGGGCCTTCACGGCGGCGGGGATCACGGACTCGCGGTAGTCGGCGTCCTGGGCGTCGAACCACTCCCGGCAGGGCATGGAGACCACCCGGGCGGCGATGCCCTGCTCCTTGAGCAGCTCACGCGCCTCGACCGCCAGGGACACCTCCGAGCCGGTGCCGATCAGCACCACGTCCGGGGTGGACTCGGTGTCGGCCAGGACGTAGCCGCCGCGGGCCACGCCCTCGGCGGAGGCGAACTTCTCGCCCTCGGCGTCGGGGTGGAGGTCCTGGCGGGCGAAGGTCGGCACGTTCTGGCGGGTCAGGGCGATCCCGGCCGGGCGCTCGTGGCCCTCCAGGATCGTCCGCCAGGCGACGGAGGTCTCGTTGGCGTCGGCCGGGCGGACCACGTCGAGCCCGGGGATGGCGCGCAGGGCCGAGAGCTGCTCCACGGGCTGGTGGGTGGGCCCGTCCTCGCCCAGGCCGATGGAGTCGTGGGTCCACACGTAGATCGAGGGGACCTTCATCAGCGCGCCCAGGCGCACGGCCGGGCGCTGGTAGTCGGAGAAGATCAGGAACGTCCCGGAGAACGCCCGGGTCTGGGAGGACATGGTGATGCCGTTGACGATCGCCGCCGCGGCGTGCTCCCGGATCCCGAAGTGCAGCACCCGCCCGTAGGGGTGGCCCGTCCACTTGTCCGTGGAGCGCGCCTCGGGGATGAAGGACGCGGCGGACTCGATGGTGGTGTTGTTGGACCCGGCCAGGTCGGCGGAGCCGCCCCACAGCTCCGGGAAGGTGTCGGCGATCGCGTTGAGCACCTTCCCCGAGGCCGAGCGGGTCGCCACGTCCTTGCCCGCCTCGAAGACGGGGAACGCCTCGCGGTGGTTCTCGGGCAGCTCCTCGCTGCGGATCCGGTCGTAGAGCTTCGCCCGCTCCGGGTTGGCCTCCCGCCAGGCGGCGAACTTCTGCTCCCACTCCTGCCGGTAGTCGCCCATCCGGTCCTGGATCGAGCGCGTGTGGGCCAGGACCTCGTCGGCCACCTCGAAGGTGGCCTCCGGGTCGAAGCCGAGGATCTTCTTGGTCTCGGCGACCTCCTCGGCCCCGAGCTTCGAGCCGTGGATCCCGCCGGTGTTCTTCTTGTTCGGGGCCGGCCAGCCGATGATCGTGCGCAGCGCGATCATCGAGGGCTTGGAGGTCTCGGCCTTGGCCGCGCGGATCGCCGCGTAGAGCTCCTCGACGTCCTCCACGTAGTCCCCGGACTTCGTCCAGTCCACCCGGGCCACGTCCCAGCCGTAGGCCTCGTAGCGCTTGAGCACGTCCTCGGTGAACGCCACGTCGGTGTCGTCCTCGATCGAGATGTGGTTCTGGTCGTAGATCACCACCAGGTTGCCCAGCTCCTGCACCCCGGCCAGCGAGGACGCCTCGGAGGTGATCCCCTCCTGCAGGTCCCCGTCGGAGGCGATGACGTAGACGGTGTGGTCGAAGGGCGACTCCCCGGCCGGTGCCTCGGGGTCGAACAGGCCCCGGGTGTAGCGCTGGGCGTAGGCGAAGCCCACGGCCGAGGCCAGGCCCTGGCCCAGCGGGCCGGTGGTGATCTCCACCCCGGTGGTGTGCCGGTACTCCGGGTGCCCCGGGGTCTTCGCCCCCCAGGTGCGCAGGGACTTGATGTCCTCGAGCTCCATCCCGTAGCCCGACAGGAACAGCTGCAGGTACAGCGTCAGGGAGGTGTGCCCGGGGGAGAGGATGAACCGGTCCCGGCCCGTCCACCGGTCGTCCGTGGGGTCGTGGCGCATCACCTTCTGGAACAGCAGGTAGGCCGCCGGGGCCAGCGACATCGCCGTGCCCGGGTGGCCGTTGCCCACCTTCTCCACCGCGTCCGCGGCCAGCACCCGCACCGTGTCCACGGCGCGCTGGTCCTGCTCGTTCCATGTCAGCTTCACATCGAGATCGGTCACGAAAATCAGAGCCCTTTCTGCTGGGAGCCGCTGCCGTGCGCAGCGGACGCCGGTCGCAGACCGGCGGTCTGGGTCCAGCTTAGGTCACGCCGATTTCCGGGACGTGACCGACGGCACCGGTCCGGGGCGGCGGCCCCGCCGGATCCGGACGTCTCCGGGGCGGGAACGGGCGGTGCCAGGCGCTATGCTGTATAGGACCTTCTTCCGCGCCCGCGAGCTGCTGCGCCGACCGTCGCCGTGTCGACGACGCGCGGTCTCCGGGCCTCCTCGCCCACCGAGCGGGGGACACCACCGCAACCGGGAGCAATGATTTCGTGAACTCACTCGAGACGTCGGGCACCGCAGGGCGATCGGTCCTCGGCACCGAGCACGAGGGTGGGGCGGCGGCCTCCCGGCACGAGGGACGGATGTCGTTCTCCCGGAAGCTGCGGGCCTACGTGGCGCTCATGAAGCCGCGGATCATCGAGCTGCTGCTCGTGGCGACCGTCCCCACCATGATCTTCGCCCAGCAGGGCATGCCCGACTTCTGGCTGATCCTCAACACGCTCGTGGGCGGCACGCTCGCGGCGGGCGCCGCCGGGGCGTTCAACTGCTACATCGACCGGGAGGAGGACCGGGTGATGCGGCGGACGGCCAAGCGCCCGCTCGTCACCGGCGAGGTCACCGACCGGGAGGCGCTCGTGTTCGCCTGGGTGGTGGCGGTGCTCTCGGTCGTGTGGCTCACCGTGGGCGTCAACGTCCTCGCGGGCGTCCTCGGCGTCGTGGCCATCTTCCTGTACGCCGTGTTCTACTCGATCGTCCTCAAGCGGCGCACCGCCCAGAACATCGTCTGGGGCGGGGTGGCCGGGTGCATGCCGGTGCTCATCGGCTGGGCCGGGGTGACGGGCGGCCTCGACTGGCCGGCCCTCGTGCTGTTCCTCTTCATCTTCCTGTGGACACCGCCGCACTACTGGCCGCTGTCCATGAAGTACGCCGACGACTACTCCCGCGCCGGGGTGCCCATGCTGGGCGCCGTCTCGAGCGCGCGGACCGTGGGCAGCCAGGTGGTGCTCTACGCGTGGGCCACGGTGGTCTGCTCGCTGCTGCTCGTGCCGGTCGGCGGCGCCGGATGGGTCTACGCCGTGACCGCGCTGGCCTCGGGCGGGTGGTTCGTGTGGCACAGCCACAAGCTGCACGCCCTCGCGGTGGCCGGCCGCCCGACCGACAAGCAGGCGATGTACGTCTTCCACGGCTCGATCGCCTACATCACCTTCGTCTTCCTCGCTCTGGCCGTGGACCCGTTCGTGGGCGGGCCCGTCCTCTGAGGCCCGCGCGGCGGCGCCGCGGACCGGGCGCCGCGCCCGGCGGTCCTAGGATGGTCGCATGCTCAGCATGACCTTCACCGGGCTCGTCGCCTACCCGATCACCCCGTTCCAGCAGGGCGGACGGCTGGACCTGGAGTCCCTCGAGCGCTACGTCGGGCGGCTGGCCCGCTCCGGGGTGGACGCCCTGGTGGTCCTGGGCAGCTCCGGGAGCTTCGCGTACCTCTCCGGCGCGGAGCGGGCCGAGGTCGTGCGTGTCGCCGTGGAGGCCGCGCGCGGCTCGGGCGTTCCGGTCGGGGCGGGGATCTCGGCCATGACCACCCGCGAGGTGCTCGAGATGGCCTACGCCGCCGAGAACGGCGGCGCGGACGGGCTCGTGCTCAATCCGCTGTCCTACATCCCCCTCGTCTCCGAGGAGATCGCGGACCAGGTGGAGACCGTCTCCGCGGCCGTGTCCCTGCCGCTGTGCATCTACAACAACCCGACGACGACGGGGTTCACGTACCCGGTGCAGCTCGCCGCCGAGCTGTCCTGGCTGGAGAACGTGAACGCCTTCAAGGACACCGCCGGCTCGTCGGCGGAGTGCGCCGGGCGCCGCGCCCGCTTCGCGGAGCTGGCCGAGCCCGGGACCGCCCACGGGGTCAGCGGCGAGCGGCTGCTGCACGAGGCGGCGCCGGACGCGGCGGGGTGGCACTCCGGGATCGCGGCGGTGCTCCCGCGCCAGTACAGCGCGTTCCGCGCCGCGGTCGTCGAGGGCGACGAGCGGACCGTGCGCACGTGGCAGGCCGCCCTGGCCCCGCTGATGGAGATCCTGCGCCAGGAGCGCCCGCTCAGCTCCCTCTACGCCCTCGCGGAGGTGTGCGGCGTGAGCACGGCCCCGCCGCGGCGGCCGCTGCTGCCGATCCCCTCGGCGAGCCGGCAGCGGCTTGCCCAGGCGGTGGAGGAGCTGCTCGACGAGGCCCCCGACGAGCGCAGCTGAGCGCGCTCAGCCGCGGGCGGGGGCTCCGGCGGCCTGCGGGTCGCCGGTGGCGCGCACGACCGCGTCGGGGGTGCGGGTGACCGCGAAGCCCTTCTCGACGGTCCGCGCGGCGGCCCAGACCAGCGCGGCGGAGCCGATCAGGTGCAGGGCCACGGCCACGACCGGCAGGCCGTTGAAGTACTGGTAGTAGCCGATCAGCGCCTGCAGGACCAGCACGGCCAGCACGGCGTGCAGCGCGGAGGCCACGGGCACGGGCCAGCGCCGCCGGCGGGCGAGCACCAGGCCCGCGAGCACGGTGCCGACGAGCAGGTACACCGGCACCGCGTGGGCCCGGGTGATGAGGTAGGCGTCGAAGGCGTGCCGGGCGCTGGAGTCGTCCCCGGCGTGCGGGCCGGTGCCGGTGACCAGGGTGCCGAGGTAGAGGACCAGTGCGGTGAGCACGCCCACGGCCACCATCAGGGCGCGGAGCAGGCGCCGCTGGGCGAGGGCCTGGCCCGGGCGCTCGGCGTCCCGCACGGCCGGCAGGGAGCGCCGCCGGGTGCGGTTGACCAGGACGGTGGACAGGGCGATCATCCCGCTCGAGATCAGGTAGTGGACGCCCACCAGCCACGGGTTCAGCCCGGTGTGGACCACGATCCCGCCGACCACGGCCTGCAGCGGGATGGCGAGCCCGAGCGTCAGCGCGATGAGCATCAGGTCCCGGTGCCGGTGCCGCAGCCGCAGCACGGCCAGGAAGGTCAGGACCGCCACGAGCGCCAGCACGAACGTCAGCAGGCGGTTGCCGAACTCGATCACCCCGTGCATGCCCATCTCGGGGGTGTTCGTCCAGGACGCGTCCGTGCACCTCGGCCAGGTGGGGCAGCCCAGGCCGGAGCCGGTCAGCCGCACGAGCCCGCCGGTGAGGATGAGCAGGGAGTTGGCGAGCAGGGAGGCCACAGCCATCCACCGCACCCACGGGGTGATCCGGGTCGGCAGCAGGAAGCTGCCCTCCGCTCGGACGTCGGCGTCGGTGGGGTCGCTGGCGCGGGTCATGGCTTCACTTCCGGAGGGTGTCGGTGCGTGGGAGTTCCGGGCCCAGTTTATCCGCGTCCCCGCGGTCCCGCTCCCGCCGCCGGACCGGGCGCCGCCGGTCGGCGGGGCGTCAGCTCCAGCGGAACCAGCGCACCGCGCCCGCCCACGCGGCGGCGGCCCAGACGGCGAGCACGAGCACCGGCAGCAGGGAGGGCGCGCCCGTGAGGAAGGTCTCGCGCAGGGCGGTCCCCAGGGCGCCCGAGGGCAGCAGGTCCACCAGCCACGCCAGCGACTCCGGGAGCGTGCGGGACGGGAAGAGGGTCCCGCCGACCGCCGCGAGGAGCACCCAGACGAGGTTGGTCACGGCCAGGGTGGCCTCGGCGCGCACGGTCCCGGCCAGCAGCAGGCCCAGCCCCGTGAACGCCGCGGCCCCGAGCAGCAGCACGGGCACGGAGACGAGCACCGCCGCCGGGTCCGGGCGCCAGCCCAGGGCCGCGCCGAGGGCCGCCACCAGCACGTACTGCACCGCGAGCACCGCCACGATGGCCAGCAGCTTGCCGGCGATCAGCCCGCCGCGGCCCAGGGGAGTGGTGGACAGGAAGCGGAGCACGCCGTAGCGGCGGTCGAAGCCGGTCTGGATGCCCTGTCCGGAGAACGCGTTGGAGAGCACGCACAGCGCGAGCACCCCCGGCACCGCGACGTCCACGCGGGAGGCGCCGGCCGGCACGCTGGCGTCGAGCAGGTCGGTGAGGGTCAGGGCCACGAGCGCCATGAGCGGGAGGATCACGAGCAGCAGCAGCTGCTCGCCGTTGCGCAGCATCGTCAGCGCCTCGTAGCGGGCCTGCGCGGCGACCCGCCGGGCCAGGGGAGCCGGGTCCGAGCGCGGGGGCGTGGAGCGGGGCTGGGCGGGTGCGGTCATCGGATCTCCCGTCCGGAGATGTCGAGGAAGACGTCCTCGAGGGTGCGGGGCTGGAGCGACAGGGACTCGGGCATGGTCCCGGTGGCCGTGAACCAGCGGGTCACGGCCTCGAGCAGCGCGGGGGTCAGCGGGCCGGTCAGGGTCACCGTGCGCTCGGCGCGGCTCGCGCGGACGTCCTCGAAGCCGGGGCCCTCCCACGGGAACGGGCCCGCGTCGAGCTGCTCGGGCGCCAGGGTCAGGGCCAGCACGGCCGGGGCGTCCGCGCCCGGGGCCACCAGCTCGGCCACGGAGCCCTGGGCCATGACCCGGCCGTGGTCCACGATGTAGACCTGGTCGGCCAGGCGCTGCGCGTCGTCGAGTAGGTGCGTGGTCAGGATGATGCACACGCCCTCGCGGCGCAGCTGCTGGACGAGGTCGAAGACGATGTTGCGGGACTGCGGGTCCATCCCGGCCGAGGGCTCGTCCAGGAACAGGACCTCGGGGCTGCCCGCGAGCGCTGCCGCCAGGGCGACGCGCTGGCGCTGGCCGCCGGAGAGGCGGCGGACCACCGTGCGGTCGAAGCTGTTGATGCCCAGCCGCTCCACGAGCTCGCCCATGTCCCGGGGGCTGCGGTAGAGGGACGCCACGTGCCGCAGCAGCTCGAGGGGGCGCACAGCCTGCGGCAGCCCGCCGTCCTGGAGCATCACGCCCACCCGGGCGCGCAGGTCGGGGTCCGCCCGCCACGGGTCCTGCCCCAGCAGCCGGACGGTGCCCGCCGAGGGCCGCTGCAGGCCCTGGGCGCACTCCAGGGTGGTGGTCTTGCCTGCCCCGTTGGGCCCGAGCAGCGCCGTGATCTCGCCGTGCCGGGCGGTCAGGGACAGGCCGTCGACGGCCTGCACCACGTCGGCCGCCCGGTCCGGGCCGCGGCGTCGCCGGCGGACGGGGAACTGCTTGACGAGGCGCTCGATCGCCAGCGCGGGCGAGGACGCGGGGGGACTCTGGACGGGCACCGGACCAGTGTAGTGGGGCGCGCCGGGGCCCCGGGTCCCTTGGCCCGGCCGCACGGGCGGGTTATTATGAGTAAGTCGCGATTTTCGGTCGAAGGACCCGGTAAGGGTCAACTTACTGGCCGCACCGGAATGAATAAGGACATACTTCGGTTGTGTATTCAGTGGGTTCGCCACGGGATCCACGAGACCACCTTCCCCACCTCCGACCAGGAAGCACAGGGTTCACCCATGACTCAGACCACGGACGTCCGGAGCAGGTCCCGCTCCGCGGGCGGGCCGCGGGCCGAGCAGGAGGAGAACACCCGCTCCCGCGTGCTCGGGGCGGTCCTCGAGCACGGGCCGGTCTCGGCCGCCGATCTCGGCGAGATGCTCGAGCTCACCCCGGCCGCCGTGCGCCGCCACCTCGACGCCCTCGAGCAGCAGCACTTCGTCGAGGTCACGATGGTCCGCCGCCGCACCGGCGGCGCCGGGCGCCCGGCCCGCCGCTACGTCGTCGCCCCCGAGGGGCACGCCAAGCTCGGCGACGACTACCTCGAGATCGCCACCGACGCCCTCGAGACCATCCGGCGGGTCGCCGGGCCCGAGGCCGTGCGCGCGTTCATCCAGGAGCGCGTGGACCGGCTCGAGGCCGCCTACCGCCCCGAGGTCGAGGCCGCCGGCCCCGAGGTCGCCGACCGGCTGCCGGTGCTCGTGCGCCTGCTGAGCCAGGACGGCTTCGCGGCCTCCACGAACGAGGTGGCCGTCGGCCGCGGGGACCGGCGCACCATCGTCTCCGCGCAGCTGTGCCAGGGCCACTGCCCCGTGCGGGACCTGGCCGCGCGCTACCCGCAGTTCTGCGAGCTGGAGACCGAGCTCATCGCCCGCCTGCTCGGCACCGACGTCCGCCGGCTCTCCACGCAGGCCGCCGGCGCGCACGTGTGCACCACGCACGTGCCCCTCGCGCGGCCGGGACCCGCCGCGGCACCCGCTTCCACGGACCACACCACAGACCAGACAACAGAGGAAGGCCGTCATGACTGAACAGATCGCCAGCGGCAACGACACTGTCATCTCCGACATCCTGGAGAAGAACCCGGAGCTCGAGGGCATCGGCACCTACGAGTACGGCTGGGCCGACTCCGACGTCGCCGGCGCCTCCGCGCGCCGCGGTGTCGACGAGGACGTCGTCCGGGACATCTCCGCGAAGAAGAGCGAGCCGCAGTGGATGACCGACCTGCGGCTGAAGGGCCTGAAGTTCTTCGACCGCAAGCCCATGCCCACGTGGGGCGCGGACCTGTCCGGGATCCACTTCGACAACATCAAGTACTTCGTGCGCTCCACGGAGAAGCAGGCCGCCACCTGGGAGGACCTGCCCGAGGACATCCGCAACACCTACGAGAAGCTCGGCATCCCCGAGGCCGAGCGCGGACGGCTCGTCTCCGGCGTCGCGGCCCAGTACGAGTCCGAGGTCGTCTACCACCAGATCCGCGAGGACCTGGAGGAGCAGGGCGTCATCTTCCTGGACACGGACACCGCGCTCAAGGAGCACCCCGAGATCTTCGCCGAGTACTTCGGCACGGTCATCCCCGTGGGGGACAACAAGTTCGCGTCGCTGAACACAGCCGTGTGGTCCGGCGGCTCCTTCGTCTACGTCCCCAAGGGCGTGCACGTCGAGATCCCGCTGCAGGCCTACTTCCGCATCAACACCGAGAACATGGGCCAGTTCGAGCGGACGCTGATCATCGCGGACGAGGACTCCTACGTCCACTACATCGAGGGCTGCACCGCGCCGATCTACAAGACCGACTCGCTGCACTCCGCCGTGGTCGAGATCATCGTCAAGAAGAACGCCCGGGTGCGCTACACGACCATCCAGAACTGGTCGAACAACGTGTACAACCTCGTGACCAAGCGCGCGATCGCCCACGAGGGCGCCACCATGGAGTGGATCGACGGCAACATCGGCTCGAAGGTCACCCAGAAGTACCCGGCGGTCTACATGACCGGCGAGCACGCCCGCGGCGAGACCCTCTCGATCGCCTTCGCCGGCGAGGGCCAGCACCAGGACACCGGTTCGAAGATGGTGCACATCGCCCCGAACACGTCGTCGTCGATCGTGTCCAAGTCCGTGGCCCGCAACGGCGGCCGCGCCGCCTACCGCGGTCTCGTGCAGGTCCGCGAGGGCGCCCACGGCTCGAAGTCCAGCGTGGTCTGCGACGCCCTGCTGGTCGACACGATCTCCCGCTCGGACACCTACCCCTACGTCGACATCCGCGAGGACGACGTGAGCATGGGCCACGAGGCGACCGTCTCGCGGGTCTCCGAGGAGCAGCTGTTCTACCTGATGCAGCGAGGCATGGCCGAGGACGAGGCCATGGCGATGATCGTGCGCGGCTTCGTGGAGCCGATCGCCCGCGAGCTCCCCATGGAGTACGCGCTCGAACTCAACCGCCTCATCGAACTGCAGATGGAAGGATCCGTTGGCTGACATGACCAAGCTGAACGAAACGATTCGCAACGCGGCGGAGGCCGCCGCCTCCGCCGCCACCGCGGTGGCCGAGAAGGCCGTCGACACGGCCAAGGACGCCTACGGCAACCTGGGCGAGAAGGTCGACGGGGTCCCCACCGGGGACGGCCGCGTCGCCATCCCGGGGATGGACCAGGAGGGCGAGCGGCTCGCCCGCGACAAGGTGGAGAACGACACCCTCGTGCGGGAGTCCGCCCGCGGCGGCAGCGCCGAGGGCCCGGACTCCTCCCGTGCCGGGCGGCGCACCTCCTACGACGTCGCCGACTTCCCGAAGCTCACGGGCAAGGAGGAGGACTTCCGGTTCACCCCCCTCAAGCGCCTCAAGGGCCTGCACGCCGACGCCCTGACCGGCCCGGCGCCCGCGGTCACCGTGGACTCCGACGCCGTGCGCCTGGAGACCGTGGGCCCCGACGACGCCCGGATCGGCAGCGCCGGCATCCCCGAGGACCGGCTCTCCGCCAACGCGTGGAACAGCGTCACCGGGGCCACTGTGCTCACGGTGCCGCAGGAGGCGGAGATCGCCGCGCCCGTCCTCGTCGACATCCACGGCTCGGACGCCACCCCGGCGGCCCAGCACCTCGTGATCGACGCGCAGCCCTTCTCCAAGGCGCTCGTGGTGCTGCGCCACCACGGCACCGCGGTGCTCTCGCAGAACGTCGAGTTCCGCGTGGCCGACTCGGCCAACCTCACCGTCGTGACGCTGCAGGAGTGGGACGACGACGCCGTGCACGCCTCCTCCCAGCAGGCGCGACTCGGCAAGGCCGCCTCGTTCAAGCACGTGCTCGTCTCCCTCGGCGGCGACCTGGTGCGCGTGACCCCGTCCACACGCTTCGACGCCCCCGGCGGGTCCGTCGAGATGTACGGGCTGACCTTCGTGGACGCCGGCCAGCACCTGGAGTCCCGGCTGTTCGTGGACCACTCCCAGCCGAACTGCACCTCGCGGGTGACCTACAAGTCCGCGCTGCAGGGCGAGAACGCGCACGGCGTGTGGATCGGCGACGTCCTGATCCGCGCCACCGCGGAGGGCACCGACACCTACGAGCTCAACCGGAACCTGATCCTGGGCGACGGCCCGCGGATGGACTCCGTGCCGAACCTCGAGATCGAGACCGGCCTCATCGCCGGCGCCGGCCACGCCTCCACCACCGGGCAGCTGGACGACGAGCACCTGTACTACCTCATGTCCCGGGGCATCCCCGAGGACGAGGCGCGCCGGCTCGTGGTCCGCGGCTTCCTGTTCGAGATCATCCAGCAGATCGGCGTCCCGGACATCGAGGAGCGGCTGCGCGAGTCCATCCAGGACGAGCTCGCCGCCGCGAACTACTGAGCCCCTTCCCCACACTTTTTTCGACCCACAGGAGAACCATCCATGGCAACTCTCGAGATCAAGGACCTGCACGCGTCCGTCGTGCTCGACGACGAGACCACCAAGCCGATCCTCAAGGGCGTGAACCTGACCATCACCTCCGGTGAGGTGCACGCGATCATGGGCCCCAACGGGTCCGGCAAGTCCACCTTGGCCTCCACCATCGCCGGGCACCCCAAGTACGTCGTCGACTCCGGCGAGGTCCTCCTGGACGGCGAGAACGTCCTGGAGATGTCCGTGGACGAGCGCGCCCGCGCCGGTCTCTTCCTGGCCATGCAGTACCCGGTGGAGATCCCCGGCGTGACGACCTCCAACTTCCTGCGCACCGCGAAGACCGCGATCGACGGCGAGGCCCCCTCCCTGCGCACGTGGACCAAGGACGTCAAGGCCGCCATGGAGCAGCTGAAGATCAGCCCCGACATGATCCAGCGCAACGTCAACGAGGGCTTCTCCGGCGGCGAGAAGAAGCGCCACGAGATCCTCCAGCTCGAGCTGCTCAGGCCGAAGATCGCCCTGCTGGACGAGACCGACTCCGGCCTCGACGTGGACGCGCTCAAGGTCGTCTCCGAGGGCGTCAACCGCGCCCTCGAGACGAACGACATGGGCGTCATGCTCATCACCCACTACACCCGCATCCTGCGCTACATCAAGCCGCAGTTCGTGCACGTGTTCCACGACGGCCGCGTGGTCGACGAGGGCGGTCCCGAGCTCGCCGACCGGCTCGAGAACGAGGGCTACGACCGCTACCTGGCCGCGGCCAAGTAAGCTCCGTGCCCCACAGCTCCGAAAGGAGGCCAGCGATGGCCGAAACCCCTGCTGAGACCCCCGTCGACAGCTCCCAGGCCCCTGCGGGCCAGATCTCCGCGGAGGAGGTCGAGGAGGCGCTCAAGAACGTCATCGACCCCGAGCTCGGCGTCAACATCGTCGACCTGGGCCTGCTCTACGGCTCCAAGTGGGCCGAGGACGGCGCCCTGGTCCTCGACATGACCCTCACCACCGCGGCCTGCCCGCTGCAGGACGTCATCGAGGACCAGTGCGCCGCGAACCTCGACACCCTGGTGGACGAGTGGCGCGTCAACTGGGTCTGGATGCCGCCGTGGGGTCCCGACCGGATCACCGAGGACGGCCGCGACCAGATGCGCGCCCTGGGCTTCAACATCTGATCGTCCTCCCGGCACGACGACGGCGCCCCGACCACCTCTCGCCAGGTGGGCGGGGCGCCGTCGTCGTGCCGCTTCGCCCCGGGCACACGACGCCACGAGTAACCTTCCGGCTTCCGGGTCCGGGTGCCCGCCGGGCTCCTACACTGCGGTCATGGTCCAGACGCTGATCTTCGGGATCGTCGCCTCCAGCGCCCTGGTCATCGGGGCCCTGGTGGGGGTGCGCTTCGAGCTGCCCAAGCGCGTCCTCGCCGTCCTGCTGTCCTTCGCGGCCGGGGCGCTGATCACCGCGCTGGCCTTCGAGCTGTTCGAGGACGCCTACGAGCGCGGCGGCCTCGTGCTGGCCGTGGTCGGGCTGTTCGCGGGCGCCGTGGTCTTCACGGCGCTCAGCGCCCTGCTCGACCGCTGGGCGCAGCCCGGCCCCCGCGCCGAGGAGGCCGAGAAGGAGGAGGGCAGCGCCAAGCTGGACACCGATGCCGCCGCGGACGAGAGGGCGCCGACGTCCGCCTCCGCCGGAGGGGCCGCGGGCCTGGCGCTGCTGGCCGCCGTCACCCTCGACGGCGTGCCCGAGAACGTGGCGCTCGGCGTCTCGCTCACGGAGGGCACCGGCGGACTGGCGCTGCTCGCGGCGATCTTCGTGTCCAACCTGCCCGAGTCCCTGGTGGGGGCGGCCTCGATGCGTGAGCAGGGCATGTCAAAGGGCAAGGCCGTCCTGCTCTGGACGGTCTGTGGTGTGCTCCTGGTGGCGGCCGTGCTGATCGGCGCCGGACCGCTGGCCGGCAGCGACCCCGAGACGATCTCCCTGCCGCTGGCCTTCGCCGCCGGCGCCGTGATCGCGTCCCTGGCCGACACCCTCATGCCCGAGGCCTACGAGAACGGCGGCCCGGCGGTGGCGCTGAGCACCACGGCGGGCTTCGCGCTGTCCTTCGCGCTGTCGCTGGCCTGAGCGTTCAGCACCGTTCCTCGCGCCGGGAGTCTGCAGCGTGTCCCCCTGTTCGTTCGTGCGCCCTCCGTGACAGAGTCGTCTCGTGAGCACCGAGGAGAAGCGCATCGCGCTGCTGATCGACGCCGACAACGCGCCGGCGGCCAAGATCGACGTGGTCCTGGCCGAGGTGGCCCGCCACGGGGCCGCCAACGTGCGCCGGGCCTACGGCGACTGGAAGAGTCCGCGCCTGCAGCAGTGGGAGGCGGTGCTGCACGCGTACGCGATCCGGCCGATCCAGCAGTTCGCCTACAGCACCGGCAAGAACGCCTCCGACATGGCCATGGTGATCGACGCCATGGACCTTCTCTACGCCGGATCGGTGGACGGGTTCGCGATCGTCTCCAGTGACGCCGACTTCACCCCGCTGGTGATGCGCATCCTCACCGACGGGCACAAGGTCTACGGATTCGGCCAGCGGCAGACACCGGAGCCGTTCATCAACGCCTGCTCCCAGTTCACCTATGTGGAGAGCCTGGGGGAGCCCGCCGCCGAGGCACCGGGTGAGGCCCCCCTGGCGACGCCCCAGCAGGCGCTGCGCGGGGACGCCCGGCTGGTCAGGATGCTGCGGGGCGCGGTGGACGCCGCCAGCGGCGACGACGGCTGGGCGCACCTCGGGGCGGTCGGTCAGCAGATCGGCAACCAGGCGTCCTTCGACTCGCGCAACTACGGGTACCGCAAGCTCAGCGACCTCATCGAGGCCACGGGCCTCTTCGACGTCCGGCGGCAGAATCCGGGCGTGCAGGTGCGGGACAGCCGCCGCAGGTGACCGCGCACGGGGTTCACCCAGGACGGCAAGCCGGCGTGGGTCCACTACCAGCCCACCCAGCACCGAGTCCCCAGTCCGAGCTTCGAGTCCCCAGTCCGGTGGCAGATCCCCAGCGCGGATCGTGGGGATCTGCCACCGGACTGGGGACTCGGCGCGTGGGGGTGCCGTGGGCGGAGGAGCCGGCGCTCGGGAGGGCCTGCTAGAAGGCCGGCGGGTCGTCCAGGTCGCGCACCGAGAAGGTGTCGCACTGGTCGAGGTCGCCGGTGCGGTACCCGGCGTAGAACCACAGCTGCCGCTGGCGGGAGGTGCCGTGCGTGAACGCCTCCGGGTTCACCCGGCCCTGCGTGGTGGCCTGGATGCGGTCGTCGCCGATGACCTCGGCCGCGTCGAGCGCCTGCTCGAGCTGCTCGGGTGTAATCTCATCCAGGTCGACCGTCCCCGAGGTGTCGCCGGAGGCGCCGCGCGCCCAGAGCCCGGCGAAGCAGTCGGCCTGCAGCTCGACCCGCACGGCCCCGGACTCCGGTCCCTGCGGGTCCTGCTGGGCGTAGCCCAGGGTGCCGATCTGGTGCTGGATGTGGTGGCCGAACTCGTGGGCGAGCACGTACTCCTCGGCCAGCGGCCCGCCCTCCGCGCCGAACTGGGACTGCAGCTCGTCGAAGAACCCTACGTCGAGCCACACGGTCCGGTCGGCGGGGCAGTAGAAGGGACCCACCGCCGCCGACGCGGTCCCGCAGGCGGTCGAGTCCCGGCCCCGGTACAGCTCCAGGCCGGGCAGCACGTAGCGCTCCCCGGCGGCCTGCGGCAGGTAGGCCTCCCAGAACTGGTCGAGGCTCTGGGCGGTCGCGATCATCCGGCAGTCGCTGTAGCGGTTGGCGTCCGCCCCGGTCTCGCAGTGCGCGAACTGCTCCTGCCCGGAGGCGGCGCCCCCGGCGTCCTGGCCGTCGCCGATGAGGGCGTCGATGCCGTCCTGGCCGAAGAACAGACCGACGACCAGCAGCAGCAGCGTGCCGCCGATCCCGCCGCCCACGGCGACGCCACGGCCGCCGCCACCGCCGCCGACCCGCCCGGGGTCCAGCTGGGAGTCGTTGCTGAAAGTCATGGGGAAAGCATAAGGGCACTGATGGTCGTGCGGCGGCGCTCAGTCGAAGCCGCGGGCCGCCAGGGCCTGGCCGGTGCGCTCGGCGTAGGCCACCGTGGAGATCACGGCGGGCGTGACCAGCAGCACCGGGTTGGGCCGCAGGCCGCGGGCGCGCACGGCGTCCCGCAGCTCGCCCACGGCGCCGACGATGAACGGGATCGAGCGCAGCATCAGGGAGATCGCGAGGCCGATCCGCTCGGGGTCCGCACCGACGAGCCGCACCGGGGTGCACAGCCGGACGACGCCGTCGAGCAGCACGGCCAGGGGGGTGGTGTGCATCAGCACGCGGGTCAGCACGAGGAACACCACGATGGTGCCCACGACGTCGGCCGCCTGCCCCGGCCCGGCGGTGAGCACGTGGTAGACGGCCAGGAGCACCAGCACGGGCAGCGCGGGGGCCAGGCCGCGCCACCACTCGCGGGCGCCGACCCCGGCTGCCGTGCCTGCCGCCAGGAGGGCGGCGGTCAGCACGGCGGGCACCGGCCACGCCGGGGCGAGCACCACGACCACGGTCACGACGACGATGCCCGCGCCCTTGCCCCACAGCGGCGCCCGGTGCAGCAGGCTCGTACCGGGGGAGTAGCTGCCGAACAGGTCCGGGCCCCGGCTCACGGAGCGCGCTCCTGCGGGAAGCCGTCCGCGCACCAGCGCTCGTAGGCGGGCAGGACCTGCCCGGGGCGGCCGTCCGCCACCAGCCGTCCCTCGTGCAGGACCAGGACGCGGGGCGCGGTCGCCGCGAGTCCGAGGTCGTGCGTGGCGAGCAGCAACTGGTGCGGGAGCCCGTCGAGCAGCTCGATCATCCGCCCCCGGTTGCGCAGGTCGAGCAGGGTCGTGGGCTCGTCGAGCACGAGGACGTCCGGCTCCACGGCCAGCACGGCCGCGAGGGCCGCGAGCTGGCGCTCCCCGCCGGAGAGGTCGTAGATGCTGTGCTCGGCGCGGTGGGCGATCCCGACGCGCTCGAGCAGCTGCAGCGCCGCCGTCCGTCGTCGGGCCCGGGGGAGGCCGGCCCCGCGCAGGGACAGCTCGACGTCCTCCACGGGGGTGGGCATCACCAGTTGGGACAGTGGGTCGGTGAAGACGAAGCCCACCCGCCGGCGGGCGCCGCGCACGTCCCGGGCCACGTCCGTGCCGTGCACGGTGACGGTGCCCGAGGAGGGGCGGGCGAGCCCGTTGAACAGGCGCAGGAACGTGGACTTGCCGGACCCGTTGAGTCCCACGACGGCGGTTCGCCGCCCGCTCAGGGTCACGTCGATGCCGTCCAGCAGGGTCAGGTCACCGGAGGCGGTGGGGGCCGTGACGGTGACGCCCGTGCACACGAGGGCCGGGGCCCCGGGGGAGCCGGGCACGGGTCAGCGCGTGCCCGCGATCCGGGGGAACGCCTTGTGCACGCCCACGGCGATGACCGCGGCGAGCACGCACTTCACGAGGTCGCCGGGCCAGAAGACGAGGTCGGCCAGAAAGGCGTCCTGGAACGGCAGCCGGGCGTTGAGCACCAGGCCGATGATCCCGCCGATCCGGATCACGACGAAGCCGGCGAGGGTCGCGAGCAGCAGCCGGAGCGTGTAGGTGCCGGTGCGCGCATAGCGGGCGTTCGTCGCGCCGCCGTCGTTGGCCCGGCGGGCCGGGATCAGCCACTGTGCCAGGTAGCCCGCGGCGGCCGCCGCGAACGGGAAGGCCAGGATGTAGCCGGCGGAGGGGCCGGCGAGCACGCCCAGGCCGCCGCGGAAGCCGGCGAAGACGGGCACGCCGATCAGCCCGACCAGGACGTAGAGCGCCACCGCCAGCAGACCGCGGGTCCCGCCCAGGACCAGGCCCGTGAGGAACACGGCGAGGGTCTGCAGGGTCAGCGGCACCCCCGCCGCGCCCAGCGGGATGCCGGGCAGGACGGACAGGGCGGCGGTGAGGGCCGCGAAGACGGCGATGTTCGCGAGGTCCTCGGCGGTGACGGATCGGCGGCGTTCGGTGTTGTTGCTCATGGGGGCCAGCCTAGGGCCTGTCCACGGGATCAGAGGGACGCCGACGTGTCCGGGTGCCCGCCGAGGGGCTCAGCGCTGATCGGCCCCCGGCAGCACGCCGCCGTCCCCGGCGCTGTCCGGGCCGACGACCGACAGGGTGCCGTCGGCCTCCAGGACGACGGCCCCGGCCTCCTGCAGCGAGCCCAGGCCGTGCTTGCGCACCGCGCCCCCCAGCTCCTTCTCCGTGATCCGCGCCCGGCGCAGGGCGTGGTGCAGCACCTCGCCGCGGTGGAGCAGCAGGGTCGGTTCGGCAGTCACCAGCCGGTTGAACCGGCGCGAGTGCACCTGCAGGGTGGCGACGACGTGCTGCAGGACGATCAGCAGCGCGAACGCGGCGACGGCCTCCAGCAGCGGCACGTCGCGTGCGGTGAGGATGCGGCCGAAGGACGCTCCGACCGCCACGGTGATGACGAAGTCGAAGCTGTTCATCTGGGCCAGGGTGCGCTTGCCGGAGACCCGCAGCAGCAGGACCAGCGCCGTGTAGCCGAGGGTGCCGACCACCAGGATCCGGGCGACCGGCTCCCACCCGTCGAAGAAGAAGTTCACCATGAGGGGGCCTCCTGCTGCCGGGCCGTGAGGCGGTCCGGCAGGGCTGGTCAGGACCGGTCGTCGTCGCCCTGCCGGGCGGCGTCGCGCTCCGTGGCTCCGAGCCGGCCGCCGAAGGCCTGCTGGTAGCGCATCCGCTGGTACTTCCAGCGCTCGGACATCGTGGCCTTGGCGTCCACGCGGTCTCCGGGGTTCACTGGGTCCGGACCGAGCACGGGGTCGTCGCCGATCTGGTAGCCGTTGCTCCAGATCTGGATCACGGCCCACGCGACGGCGGTGTACGGCACGGCCAGGATGGCGCCGAAGATTCCGCCGACCAGGGTGCCCACGGTCAGGGCGAGCAGCACCATGAGCGCGTGCAGGCTGAGCGTGCGGCCCATGATCACGGGCTGCAGGATGTTGCCCTCGATCTGGTTCACGAGCACGATGATGCCCACGACGATCAGAGCCTCCGTGGGACCGTTCGTCACCAGGGCGACGAGGGCCGCGATGACGCCGGCGAGGGTTGCGCCGACCACCGGGATGAAGGCGGTGACGAACACCAGCACGGCCAGCGGCAGGGCCAGCGGGACGCCCACGATCACCAGGCCCACACCGATGAAGACGGCGTCGATGAGCGCGACGAAGGCGGTGCCGCGGACGTAGCCGCCCAGCACCTGAGCGCCGCGGTCGATGGACTCGGCGAGCTTGGCCCGGCGCTCCCCGCGGAACCAGCGCAGCGTGAAGTTCCACATCTTCTCCGCGTCCTTGAGGAAGAAGAAGAGGATGACGATCATCAGGACGAGCCCGGTGACGAAGGTCGCCGCCGCGGAGAGCCCGCTGAGGGCGCTGCCGGCGAAGCTGCCGCTGGTGACGAACTCGGTGCCCTGGCGCACGGCGGCGTCGACGCTGGCCGTGTCGACCGGCAGCGGCGTGGACTCGACCAGGCGGCGCAGCTCGTTCCAGCCCTCCGACGCCTGCGCGGTGAGGGTCTCCCACTGGCTGATGACCGTGAGCACGATGCCCGTGATCACGCCGCCGAGCAGCAGCAGGATGCCGAGGAACGCCGCGAGGGTGGCCAGCAGGTTCGACCAGCCCTTGCGCTCGAGCCACTTCACGACCGGTCCCACGGCCGAGGCGAGGATCAGGGCGACCATGGCCGCGATGACCACGACCTTGACCTGCAGCAGGACCCAGACGAGGCCGACCACCACGGTGGCCACGAGCAGCGTCTGGGCGGCCCGGGAGCCGGCCCGGCCGAGCGAGTCCGCCCACGGTCCGACGGCGGGGGCCAGGGCCTGGGTCGTCTCGTCGAGGCCGGCGGGTTCGGTCCCGGGGCCCGCGGCGGGGATCGTGCTCGTTCCGGGGTCGGCCTTCCCGCCGAGGACGCTCTCGGCGAGCAGCGGGGCGCTCGACGAGCCGCCGCCGGGGCTGCGGGGTGGTTGTTCCGGGCGGGACGACGTGGCCATGCGGGGCTCCTCGGGGAAGGCTGCGGTCGGGGGTGCGGTCGTGCGACGACGACGGCGCTCGCCCCAACCATAAGGCGGCTGTCGGAAGGGTGTCCACCGGCCGGGGCCGCCCCGGGACCGGTGCCGTGCCCGTCAGGACCGGCCGTCGACCTCGAACACGGCGGTGAGGACGTGCCGGCGGCGGGCGGCGACGTCGTGCATGAGCGCCGGCGCGTCGTCGAAGCCCACGACGTCGCTGATCAGGTGCTCCCGGAACTCCCCGGGGTGGGCGTCCAGCAGCCGGATCGTCTCCGCGGAGAGCCGGGCGCGGTCCCAGGTGTGGGCGAGGCCGCGGGGCACCCGCCCGATCTGCGCGCACCGCAGGCTCAGCCCGTTGTGGTGGAACTCCTCGCCCAGCCGCACCGCGTCGGCGCCCTCGGTGTAGAACGCCAGGTCGACGACGCTGCCCTGGGGCCGGGCGGCCCGCAGCGCCGCGTGCAGCGCCCCGGCCTTGCCGCGGCACTGGAACACCACGTCCGCCCCGTGCTCGCCCGGGCCGTGGCGCCAGCGGGTCTTGAGCACCCGTCCCGGGTCGTCGTCGAGGTCCAGGGGGAGGAAGCCCAGGCGCTCCGCGACCGCCCGCCGGCGCGGGTCGGCGTCGGCCACGGCCACCTCACGGGCGCCCAGGGCGCGGGCGAACAGGGCGGTGACCAGGCCCACCGGGCCGGCTCCGGTGACCAGGACGAGCCGTCCGGCCACGCCGTCGCCCAGACCGCTCACCGGCCCGGCGTCGGCGGCCGCGTGGAGCAGGCCGTTGGCGCAGATGGGGCCGAAGTGGGCCACGAACACCCCCAGCAGCGGATCGAGCCCGGCGGGCAGCGGCACCAGGTGCTCGGTCAGCGGGTCGGCCACGTGGGCGGTGGCGTGGCCGTAGGCCGCCGCGAGGACGTCGCCGGCCCGGAAGGCGGGGGTGCGGGACTCGGCCACCCGGGCGACCTCCATGTAGCCCAGCCGGCGCACGGGGTAGCCCTGCTCCGCGACGCCACGGCGGAACAGGCCCAGCTCGGTGTCGTGCCGGGAGTGCAGCCCGGGGTGGTCCCCCTTGACGAAGGCCAGCTCCGTGCCCGCCGACAGACCGGTGACCAGCGTCTCCAGGAGCAGCCCGCCCTCCGGGACCGCCGGCAGCATCTCCTGGGCGATCTCGACCCGGCCCCGGGCGGGGACCACGAGGTTCCGCCGCGCGCTCATCGGGCGTCCTCCGGTCCGGCGTCCACCAGCCCGACGGGCCGGCCCGTCCGGGCGGACCGGGCGATGGCGCAGGCGAGCCGGTGCGTGCGCAGCGCCTCGCCGTAGGGCGCGCGGGTGGACCCGCGCTCGCCGCGCACGGCCTCGAGGAACTCCCGGTCCACCGTGACCTTCGGGTCCTCAGCCGGGGCGTGCTCGGTGCGCTCGGCCGGCCAGAAGGCCGTGAGCCGTCCGTCCTCGGCCAGTTCCAGGACCAGCCCCCGGCTGACGGTGTGCAGGGCGGCGCGGTGCTTGACGGCCAGCGCGGAGGTCGCCGCGAGGGTCGCCACGGACCCGGAGCGGAAGCGCACGGTGGCGGCGGTGGCGTCGTCGACGTCGTCCTCGTCCGGCGCGGTGCCGTCCGGGGTGCCGCGGACCCCGGCGGCGTAGACCTCGACCGCCTCGCCCAGCAGGAACCGGGCCATGTCCAGCACGTGCGTGAGCTGCTCGACGACCTGCCCGCCCGAGCGGTCCGTCCGGCCCCACCAGGGCACCGGCGGGCGCTTGTCGAGCCAGTAGCCGTTGGCCAGCAGCGGCGGGGCCTCCGCGAGCAGGTCCCGGGCCAGCACGGCGGTGTCGAGGCAGCGCCAGTGGTAGCCCGTGCCCGTGACGACCCCGGTCTCCTCGACCCGCCGCCCGATCTGCTCGGCGACGTCCAGGCCGAGCCCCACGGGCTTCTCCACGAACAGCGCCTTGCCGCGCTCCAGCGCGGCGAGCTCCGCGGGGCCGTGGGCGAACGGGGGCACGCAGACGTAGACGGCGTCGGCCTCGGCCGCGTCGAGGGCCCGGGCCGGGTCGGTGAAGGCCGGGACCTCGAGCTCGGCGGCGAGGGCCTCGGCCGCGGGCCGGTGGGCGTCGGTCACGCTGACCACGCGGGTCCCGCCCAGCCCGTGCAGCACGTCGAGGTGGCGCCGGGCCACGGAGCCGGCTCCGACGAGGGCGATCCTGAGCGTCATGCGGGGTTCTCCTCCAGCAGCCGGTGGTACAGGTCCAGGTAGCGCCGGGCCATGCCGGCCGGGGTCCACTGCTCGGCGGCCTCCCGGCAGGCCTCCGGGTCCAGGGCGTCCAGCTCGTGCAGGTGCCGGACGAGGTCGTCCTCCTCCGCGGCCAGGAAGCCGGTCCGCCCGTGCTCCACGAGCGAGGGCAGCACCCCGCGGGGCGTCCCGACCACGGGCACGCCCCGGGCCAGGGCCTCGACGACGCCGGTGGCGCCGGGCTCGGCCCAGCGGATGGGGGTCAGCAGGGCCCGCGACGAGCGCAGCAGCCGTTCCTTGCGCTCGCCGGCCACCCCGCCCACCCATGTCACCGACGTGCCGTCGACCAGGGGCCGCACCTCGTCGAGCCAGTAGCGGACGTCGGGGTGGGCGCGCAGGGCCTCGTCGCCGTCGGCGAGCCGGCGCTCGAGCTCCTCCGGGTCGTCGATGCCGGCGACGGGGCCGGCCAGGACGAGCGGGACCCCGGCGCGCCGGCAGACGCGGGCGGCCACGTCCTGGGCCTTGTCGGCGGTGATCCGGGCCAGCACCAGGACGTGCTCGCCCGGTGCCGCCTCGACGTCGAGCGGCGGGGGCGCGGCCAGCGGGACGACGCCCAGGGTCTGCCGCCGCAGGTTGGCCGGCGCCCGGTCGAGCTGCGAGGCGGAGACCGCGGCGAAGCGCACGCGCCCGCGGCCGTCGAAGCCGGAGTAGAACTCGGGGTGCTTGCGCAGGTCCCAGTGCAGGGTCTGCAGGGTCGGCGGGGCGGGCGGGCCCATGGCGCCCAGCACGGACGGGCCCACGACCTCCAGGTGGTCGTGCACCAGGTCCCACCGCCCACCGTCCCGCAGGGCGTCCACCAGGCCCTGCATGTGGGCGTGGGCGATGCCCGAGACCCGGTTGTAGGGCATCGCGATGGAACGGAACGCCGGCTCCGGCAGCACCCGCAGGTGCTCGTCCGCCTCGAGGGTGCTGGGCCCCACGGTGGCCAGCGTGACGTGGACCCCCGCCCGCCGCAGCTCCGGCACGAGGGTGGCGACCACCGTCTCGATCCCGCCGTAGCCGGCCGGGGGCACGGGCAGCCACGGGCCCGCGTTGACGAGCACCCGCAGCCCGCTCATGCGACGCGGCCGGCCGGCTGGGCCCGGTACTCGGGGACCTGCGCCATGGGCGGGCGCTCGAGGACGCCGATGTCGTGGGTCTCGGAGAGGAACCGCTCCCCCTGGCGCAGGAACTGCGTCAGCTGCCCGCCGCCGGCCACCGGGGAATCGCAGCGCAGGCGGGCCTGGACCGTCAGCTGGATCTGGGCGGCCATCCGCGCCAGGGCGGCGTCCGAGGAGTTGCGGTGCGAGCGCACGCCCAGGTCCACCTGGGCCATGGCGTCCAGGCCCACGAGCTCGAGGACGTCGATCAGCATCGCGATCTCCACCCCGTACCCGGAGACGAAGGGCACGCGTTCCAGCAGGGACCGGCGCCCGGCGTACTCCCCGGCCAGGGGCTGGACGAGACCGGACAGCTGGGGCCAGAACAGGTTGAGCAGCGGCCGCGCCACGAGCTCGGTGACCCGGCCGCCCCCGGCCGGCAGGATCGTGGCGCCGTCGTGCAGGGGGCGGTCGTAGCAGCTCTTGACGAACTGCACCCCCGGTTCGGCGAGCAGCGGCCCCAGCAGACCCACCGCGAACTGCGTGTCGAACTCCCGCAGGTCGGCGTCGACGAAGGCCAGCACGTCGCCGCTGGTCACGGCCAGGGACTTCCACAGCGCCTCGCCCTTGCCCGGGACGTTGCCGTGGGCCGGCAGGATCTCGGCCTGACGGTGGACCTGGGCCCCCGCCGCCGCTGCGACCGCGCCCGTGCCGTCCGTCGAGTCGGAGTCGATGACGACCAGCTCGTCGATCAGGGGGACGTCCTCCATGAGCTCGCGCCGCAGCGCGGCGACGATCTGTCCCACGGTCGCCGCCTCGTCGCGGGCGGGCAGCACCACGCTGACCCTGGTCCCGCGCTTCCGCTGCAGGAGCTGCTCCGGGGACCACTGCGTGCCGTGGTAGCTGCGGGTGGCGAACCACTCCTGGACGTCCTGTTGCATGGCGCTCGCTTCCGACGGTTCTGGGCAATCGCAGAACGGATGCTGGTCCGAGCCGGACATTACAGAGCGATGTCTCCGCGCGGAAGATGCGGGACGGGGACACCGGGTGAATGTTTCGTGCGGTCCGTCGCGCTCGCCGGGCGCGCGGGACCTGGCCGGGGCGCCGGGCCTGCGCCATCATGGGAACGAGCCGGGTCCCGCCCGGAGTTCCGTGACGAGAGGTGCCGATGAACCAGCCGAGGACGACTCCGGGACAGGACCGACGACGCCTGGTGCTGTGGCGTCACGGGAGGACCTCCTGGAACGTCCAGGACCGGGCCCAGGGCCAGGCCGACATCCCCCTCGACCCCGTGGGCCGGCGCCAGGCCCGGCGGGCAGCGCCCGCCCTCGCCTCGTTCGATCCCGCGTTCATCTGGTCCAGCGACCTGGACCGCGCGCACGCCACGGCCCGCGAACTGGCCGCCCTGACCGGTCTCGAGGTGCGCCTCGACGCCCGCCTGCGCGAGTACCACGTGGGCATCCGCCAGGGGACCACCTTCGCGGAGTTCCGCGACAGCCACCCCGAGATCTACGAGCGGTTCTTCACCCAGGAGGACTACCGGGTGCCCGGCGCCGAGCTCCCCTCCGAGGTCGACGAGCGGATGGCGGCCGTGCTCCACGACGCCGCGGCCGCGCTGGACGCGGGCCGCACCGGCGTGCTCGTCGGCCACGGCGCGGCCCTGCGCAGCGGGGTGCTGGCCTTCCTGGGGGTCCCGCCCCGGCTGCGCGACATGTTCGCCGGGATGGCCAACTGCGCGTGGACCGTGCTCCAGGAGCACCCGCACCGCGGCTGGCAGGTCGCGGACTACAACGCCCGCACCCTGCCGGGTGAGTCCTCGGCGCTCGCCGACGAGATGCCGGTCCACCACGTGAGCAAGAACGCGGACCCGGCCGGCTGAACGGGGTGCCGCCGGCGGAGGGGGACCGGTAGGATGGATTGGTTGCCCGTCCGGGCGCATCCTGCCGCCCCGCAGTCCCTGCCGAAAGGTCTCCTCCGTGATCACTGTCCAGAACCTCGAACTGCGTGCCGGTGCCCGGCTGCTCATGGACGAGGTCAACTTCCGGGTGGACAAGGGGGACAAGATCGGTCTCGTCGGCCGCAACGGCGCCGGCAAGACGACGATGACCAAGGTCCTCGCGGGGGAGACCCTGCCGGCGGGCGGGTCGGTCACGCGCACCGGGGCGATCGGCTACCTCCCCCAGGACCCCAAGGTCGAGGACATGGAGCAGCTCGCCCGGGACCGGATCCTCTCCGCCCGCAACCTCGCGGGCGTCGTCGCCCGGCTGCGCGCGGCCGAGCAGGACATGGCCTCGGAGGACGAGGCGGTGCGGAACAAGGCCATGCGCGGCTACGACCGGCTCGAGTCGGAGTTCCTCGCCGGCGGCGGCTACGCGGCGGAGTCCGAGGCCGCCACGATCACGTCCAACCTGGACCTGCCGGAGCGCATCCTCGGCCAGCCGCTGCGCACCCTCTCCGGCGGTCAGCGACGCCGCGTGGAGCTGGCCCGGATCCTGTTCTCGGACGCCGACATCATGCTCCTCGACGAGCCCACCAACCACCTCGACGCCGACTCCGTGGTGTGGCTGCGGGACTTCCTGAAGAACTTCCAGGGCGGACTGCTGGTGATCTCCCACGACGTGGAGCTGATGGAGATGGTGGTCAACAAGGTCCTGTACCTGGACGCCAACCGCTGCGTCATCGACCTGTACAACATGGGCTGGAAGAACTACCTGCTCCAGCGCGAGCAGGACGCGCACCGCCGCAAGCGCGAGTACGCCAACGCGGAGAAGAAGGCCACCGCGCTGATGGACCAGGCGAACAAGATGCGCGCCAAGGCCAGCAAGGCCGTGGCCGCCCAGCAGATGATCAAGCGCGCCGAGCGGCTCATGAATGGCCTGGAGGGCGAGCGCCAGGCGGACAAGGTCGCGAACATCCGCTTCCCCAAGCCCGCCGACTGCGGCAAGACCCCGCTGACCGCCCGGGACCTGTCCAAGTCCTACGGCTCGCTCGAGATCTTCAACGACGTGGACCTGGCCATCGACCGGGGCTCCCGGGTGGTCATCCTCGGCTTCAACGGCGCCGGCAAGACCACGCTGCTGCGGATGCTGGCGGGCGAGGCCCAGCCGGACACCGGTGAGGTGGTCCCCGGGCACGGGCTCAAGCTCGGCTACTTCGCCCAGGAGCACGACACCCTGGACCCCGACCGGACGGTGCTGGAGAACATGCGCTCCGCCGCCCCCGACCTCGCCGACACGGAGGTCCGCAACGTCCTGGGCTCGTTCCTGTTCCAGGGCGACGACGTCTCCAAGCCCGCCGGGGTGCTCTCCGGCGGTGAGAAGACCCGCCTGGCGCTGGCGACGCTCGTGGCCTCCTCGGCCAACGTGCTGCTGCTCGACGAGCCCACCAACAACCTGGACCCGGCCTCCCGCCGCGAGATCCTCAACGCGCTGCGCACCTACGAGGGCGCGGTCGTGCTCGTCTCCCACGACGAGGGCGCCGTGGAGGCCCTGGACCCCGAGCGCGTGGTGATCCTGCCCGACGGCACCGAGGACCTGTGGAGCCAGGAGTACCAGGACCTCATCTCCCTGGCATGACCAGGAGGCCGAGGGCCGCGCCGATCCCGGCGTCACCGACCCCGGAGCGCGGGCCCGCGGAGAACTCCCTCCCGGACCGGATCCGCACGGACCTGCGCCGGCACGACCTGGAGCACGTGCAGGAGCGGGTGCTGCAGTGGTCGCTGTCGGAGCAGGTCGACCTCATGGAGCGGCTCCCGCCCCGGGACCGCGCCGTGGTGTTCCGGCTCCTGCCGCGCTCGGCCGCGTTCCAGGCCTTCGTCCGCCTCGACGCCTCGCTGCAGAGCGAGCTGCTCACGGCACTGCGCACGGACGAGGTGCAGGGCCTCGTCGCCGAGCTCGACCCGGACGACCGGGTCCGCCTCCTCGACGAGCTGCCGGCACCGGTGGTCCGTGCCCTGCTCTCCGAGCTGTCCCCGCAGGACCAGGACACCACCGGGGTCGTCATGGGGTACCCGGCCGGGTCCGTCGGCCGGCGGATGAGCCCCGAGTTCGTCGCCCTCGGCCTGGACACGACCGTGGCGGACGCCCTGGCGGCCGTGCGCGAGCGGATCGACGACGCGGAGACCGTGTACGCCCTGCCGGTCGTGGACCAGGACCAGCGCGTGGCCGGCGTCGTGGGGTTGAGGCGGCTCCTGGCGACCGACGGGGACGTCCCCGTCGCCGAGATCGCCCGGGAAGCCGTGACGGTGGGCGCGCAGACCCCCGCCGAGGAGGCGGCCCGGCGGTGCGCGAAGGAGAAGCTGCTGGCCCTGCCCGTGCTCGACGGCACCGGGAGGGTCGTGGGCATCCTGACCTTCGACGACGCCCTGGACATCCTCGAGGAGGCGGAGACCGAGGACGTGGCCCGCTCGGCCGGCGCCGAGCCGCTGCGCCGCCCGTACCTCGCCACGCCGGTGCCCTCCGTCTTCCGCGCCCGCGTCGTGTGGCTGCTCGTCCTGGCCGTCGGGGCGAGCCTGACCGTGCGCGTGCTCGAGGTCTTCGAGTCCACCCTGGAGCAGATGGTGGTGCTGAGCGTGTTCGTGCCGCTGCTGATCGGCACGGGCGGCAACACGGGCAACCAGGCCGCGACCACCGTGACCCGCGCTCTGGCACTGGGGGACGTGCGGGTCCGGGACGTCGGCCGCGTGGCGCTGCGCGAGGTCCGGATCGGCGCGCTGCTGGGCTCCACCCTGGGCGCCGTGGGCTTCGCCGGGGTGGGCGTGATCTACGGCTGGGACGTCGGGGCGGTGATCGGGCTCACCCTGCTGGCAGTGTGCGTGCTCGCCGCCACGGTCGGCGGGGTCATGCCGATGGCCGCCCGTGCCCTGAAGGTCGATCCTGCGGTGTTCTCCAACCCGTTCATCACCACGTTCGTGGACGCCTCGGGCCTCGTGGTGTACTTCCTCATCGCCAGGGCCGTGCTCGGGCTCTGACGGGGCGGCCGGGAGGCGGCACCGCCGGCTACCGTCCGTGGTGCTCGAGCCGGCCGCCGTCCTCGAGGGCGTCCAGCAGGGCGTCCTCCTCGTCCTCCCACGTCGGGCGGTGGCGCCGGCGCTGCGGCTTCGGGCGCATCAGGGACTTCAGGTGGGCCGGCATGTCGTCGGCCATCTCCAGCTGCCGGACGACGAGCTCCTCGTCGCCCTCGCCCACGTAGTTGCCGTCCTCGTCGTAGAACCGGGAGAGGCGGCGCTCCATCTCCGCGGCGTACTGGCGGTCCCACTCGTCGTTGCGGGCCTGCTGCCGGGCGGCGTAGCCGTAGGCCACGAAGAACAGGGCGGCGAACGCGTACCACTGCAGGGAGTAGGACAAATGCGGGCCGGAGTCGATCTCGGGCTCGGGCGCGGGCGCCGGCGCCCCGGACGGGGCCGGGTCCTCGGCGAAGACCTCGGCGTAGGCGGCTGTGCCGATCGGCAGACCCCAGCGCTCCTGCAGCTCCTCGAGCTCGATCGTGGCGATCTGGCCCTCCGGGGCGCCGCGGTCCACGGCCGGCTCCCCGGGCCGCAGCCGCGCGGTGACGGTCACCTCCCCGGCGGGCGGCTCCGGGACCTCGTCCGGCATCCCGTTGGCCGCCGAGCCCGTGGGGATCCAGCCGCGGTCCAGGACGACGACGTCCCCGCCCTCCGTGCGGAACGGGACGAGCACCTCGTAGCCCACCCGCCCGTTCTGGGGCCGGTTGCGGACGAGGACCTGGTCCCCGGGCAGGTACTCGCCGGTCAGTTCCACCGGGTGCCAGGTGAGCCGCTCGTCGTGGGCGGCGAACTGCGCACTCGCCTCGTCCCCGGTCAGGGGCTCGGCCCGGTAGTTCTGCGTGACCTTGGTGTTCTCCCCGACCAGGTGGTCGTTGCGGTCCATCTGCCAGCCGCCCAGGTACAGGGAGAGCGCCGCGGCGGCGCACGCGAGCAGGAACCAGCCGATCCACGTGCCGCTGAGCAGGAAGCGGTAGCCGCTCACGGCCGGTCCTTCCCGGCGTGGCCGAGCGGAACGGTGTCCTTCCAGAAGCCGCGGGCGCCGAGGAACTGCTCGAGGTCCCCGCGGTGCTCGGGGCACGCGAGCCAGATCTTGCGGCGCTCCGGGGTGTGGATGCGCGGATTGTTCCAGCGGATCTGCCACGCGGCGTCGGCGCGGCAGCCCCGGCGGGAGCACTGCGGGGTGTCGGGCCCGGCCGGCGGAGCGTCGGATCCGTGCGGGGACAGCGATCCGAGCAGGTCGAACTCCACGGCGGTCGTGCTCCTCAGGGTCTGCGGTCGAGGTCCCGGGACGGCCCGCGGCGGGCTCAGGCCGCGCCGCGGCGCCGGGAGGTGTCGTCCTCGACAGTAGCGGAGGAAGCCGGGTCCCCGCTGGGAGCGGCCGTGCTCCCGGCCCCGGTCCGCCCGGTCCCGGGGTCCTCCGCGTCGTCGTCCGCGTGGCCGGCGACGAACTCGCCCTCCAGCACGAAGCCGATCGCGAGCGGCTCCGCCGGCCGACCCGGCTCGGGTGCGGCCGCCAGCGCCGGGGCGGACGGCGGCTCGTAGTAGTGGCTGGTCCGCGTGGAGCGGTCGTTGCTGTTCGCCAGCAGGACCGCCATCCACGGCAGCACGGCCACACCAAGGATCGCGACACCGCGGACCCAGATGTTGTCCACCGCGACGAAGACGATCAGGCACAGGATCCGCAGGCCCATCTGGACGCTGTAGACCTTCATCCGGTGGCTCATGTCCTGCGTGTGCGCCCCGGCCGTGGCGGTGATGGAGTGGACGTCGTCCTGACCGGCGGTCTCGCCGGTCGTCAGATAGCGGTTGCTCATGGTCCTCCCAACAGACATCTCATTCTCTCACCGGGGTCCGACATCGGGCAGACCCCTCCAGGGGCTACCGGGCGGTCGCCCCGGCCGACCGGTAGGATCGGAGGGATCCTCCTCGGGACCCGCCTCCGGCGCGGACGGCGGTGCCCGGCGACCTCCGACCGAAAGGCCCCATTCCCCATGGCAGACGAGCAGCGCAGCCCGGCCCCCCGCACCGTCCTCGTGACCGGCGGCAACCGCGGGATCGGGAGGGCCATCGCGCAGGCGTTCCAGGACGGCGGTGACAACGTGGCCGTCACCTACCGCTCCGGCGAGGCCCCCGAGGGCTTCTTCGCAGTGCAGGCCGACGTGACCGACGCGGCGTCGATCGACGCGGCGTACAAGGCGGTCGAGGCCGAGTTCGGCCCCGTCGAGGTCGTCGTCGCCAACGCCGGGATCACCCGCGACACCCTGCTGCTGCGGATGAAGGAGCAGGACTTCCAGGACGTCGTGGACACGAACCTCACGGGGGCCTTCCGCGTGGTCCAGCGCGCCGCCAAGGGCTTCATGCGGCTCAAGCGGGGCCGCGTGGTGCTGATCTCCTCGGTGGTGGGCCTCTACGGCTCGCCCGGGCAGGTCAACTACGCCGCGTCCAAGGCCGGGCTGGTCGGCATGGCCCGCTCGATCACCCGCGAGCTGGGCGGGCGCAACGTCACCGCCAACGTCGTGGCCCCCGGGTTCATCAACACCGAGATGACCGCGGCGCTGCCCGAGGACACCCAGCAGAACTACCGCGCCTCCATCCCCGCCGGCCGGTTCGCCGAGCCGGAGGAGGTCGCCGCCGTCGTGCGCTGGATCGCGTCCGACGAGGCCAAGTACATCTCCGGCGCCGTCATCCCCGTGGACGGCGGCCTGGGCATGGGCCACTGAGCCCCGCCGCACCCGTTCCCCGCACGTTCCACCGAAGGAGCACCATGAGTTCACTTGCAGGCAAGACCGCCGTCGTCACCGGGTCCTCGCGCGGCGTCGGCGCCGACACCGCCAAGCTGCTCGCCGCCGAGGGCGCCAACGTCGTCGTCAACTACCGGCAGAAGGCGCCCCGCGCCAACAAGGTCGTCAAGGAGATCGAGGCGGCCGGCGGCCACGCGATCGCGGTGCAGGCCGACATGACGGCCCCCGAGGACGTCCGCACCCTCTTCGCCCGGGCCGTGGAGGCCTTCGGCGGCGTGGACGTGCTGGTGCTCAACGCCTCCGGGGGCATGGAGACGGACCTCGGCGAGGACTACGCCCTCAAGCTCAACCGGGACGCCCAGGACGACACCCTCACCGCGGCGCTCGAGCACCTGCCCGAGGGCGGGCGCGTGGTGTTCGTGACCAGCCACCAGGCCCACTTCATCAACGACGTCGAGACCATGCCGGAGTACGTGCAGGTCGCGAAGTCCAAGCGCGCCGGCGAGGACACCCTCACCGCCCGCGTCCCGGAGCTGGACGACAAGGGCATCACGTTCGTGGTGGTCTCCGGGGACATGATCGAGGGCACGGTCACCGCGACCCTGCTCAACCGGGCCCGGCCCGGCGCGCTCGAGCAGCGCCGCGAGGCCGCCGGCAAGCTCTACTCCGTGCACGAGTTCGCCGAGGAGATCGCCCGCATGGTCACCGCCGACGTCCCCACCGGGCACGTCGAGCTCGTGGGCGGCGCGGACGACTTCCTGGCCCAGGCCGGGCAGAAGTAGTCCGGCCGGGGCCCTCCCGGCACCGCGCCGTCCCCGTCCCGGGGACTGGTGCGCTGTCCGAGGCGGGTGGGATGCTCCTCCCATCGCCGATCGGACGGCCGGGCGCAGGACGGGACCGGCCGGGGACAGGGGCGGGTGCGCCCCGGAACGGAGCCACACCATGACAGGTCCACTGATCGAGGTCGAAGGCCTGACCAAGACCTACCGCTCCCGCTCGCGCACGGTCCATGCCCTGGCGGGTCTCGACCTGTCCGTGCCGGAGGGGATCGTCAAGGGCCTGCTGGGCCCGAACGGAGCGGGCAAGACCACCGTGGTCAAGGTGCTCACCACGCTCATCACCCCGGACGCCGGGACGGCGCGGATCGACGGGGTCGACGTGGTCGCGGAGCCCGCCCGGATCCGGCGGATGATCGGCGCCTCGGGCCAGTACGCCGCGGTCGACGAGAACCTCACCGGCACCGAGAACCTGCGGATGGTCGGCCGGCTCTACCACCTGGGCGGGGCGGCCGCCCGCCGCCGGGCCGCCGAGCTGCTGGAGCTGTTCGACCTCGAGGAGGCCGGGGACCGTCCCGTGAAGGGCTACTCGGGCGGCATGCGGCGCCGGCTGGACCTCGCCGGGGCGCTGGTGATCCGGCCCCGCGTCCTGTTCCTGGACGAACCGACCACCGGCCTGGACCCGCGCAGCCGCATCGGTCTGTGGGACGTGATCCGATCCCTCGTCCAGGACGGCACCACGGTGCTGCTCACCACCCAGTACCTCGAGGAGGCCGACCAGCTCGCCGACGAGATCTCCGTGATCGACGACGGCAGCGTCATCGCGGCGGGCACCCCCGACGAGCTGAAGACGCAGCTCGGCGGGCACCGCGTCGTCGTCATGCTGCAGGACGGGGCCGATGCCGCCCGGGCTGCCGAGGTGCTCGCCCGCCACGGGGAGAGCGCCCCCACGCTCGACGAGCAGGGGCGCGAGCTCCAGGTCCCGGTCCGGCAGGGCCCGTCGGCGCTCCAGCGCATCCTCGCGGACCTCGACGCCCAGGGAGTGGCCCTGCACGACGCCGGGATGCGCCGCCCCACCCTCGACGACGTCTTCCTCTCACTCACCGGGCACACGACCGCCCCGGCCGCCGGCCCGGACGACCGGGCTCCCCACGGCGCCGTGGCCCCGACCGGCGGAGGGCAGCAGCGATGAGCATCCACACCCTGCCCGGGGCGACGAGCCCCGGCGTCAGCCTCGGCAGCTGGGCGGCCGACGGCTGGACGATCACCCAGCGCAACCTCATCAAGCTGCGGCGCTCACCGGACATGCTCGTCTTCGCCGTGCTCCAGCCCGTCATGTTCGTCCTGCTGTTCAGCCAGGTCTACGCCGGGTCGATCCGGGTCGAGGGCACCGACTACACCCAGTACCTGATGGCCGGGATCTTCGGCCAGACCGTGCTCTTCGGCTCCACGTTCTCCGGGGCCGGAATGGCGCAGGACCTCAAGGAGGGCATCGTCGACCGGTTCCGGACCCTGCCGATGAGCCCGTCGGCGGTCCTGATCGGGCGCACCAACAGCGATCTGGTGCTCAACGCCGTGTCCATGGTCATCATGATCGCCACGGGGTTCGTGGTCGGCTGGCGGTTCACCACGTCGCTCGGGTCGTTCCTCGCCGGGATCGCCCTGCTGCTGCTGTTCAGCTACGCGTTCAGCTGGGTCATGGCGCTCGTGGGCATGAGCGTGCGCAGCCCGGAGACCGTCAACAACGCCTCGTTCATCATCCTGTTCCCGCTGACGTTCATCTCCAACGCCTTCGTGCAGTCCCAGAACCTGCCGGGCCCGCTCGAGACCTTCGCCAACTGGAACCCCGTCTCCGCGCTCGTGCAGGCCGCCCGCCAGCTGTTCGGCAACACCGGGTCCGCACCCGTGCCGGACGTGTGGCCCATGCAGCACCCGGTCCTGACCGTGCTGGCCGGCAGCCTGCTGCTGCTCGTGGTCTTCGTGCCGCTGTGCCTGCGCAAGTTCGCCACGGTCAGCTCACGGTGACCGGGACGCCGCGCGCGGTGCCGGAGCGCATCCGGTGGGCCGTCGAGCACCTGGCTCTGCGGCCGGGCTGCCGCGTGCTCGAGGTCGGCTGCGGGTCCGGGGCGGCGGCGCAGCTCGTGTGCGAGCGGTCCGGCGACACGACGATGCTCGCGATCGACCGCTCCGCGACGGCCGTGGCCCGCACCACGGAGCGCAACCGCCGGCACGTGCAGGCGGGCACGCTCACCGTGCGGCAGGTGGCCCTCGCCGGGCTCACGGTGCCGGCGGCCTCCTTCGACGTCGCCTTCTCGGTGGACGTCAACCTCTTCTGGACCAGCACCGCCACCACGGAGCTGTCCGTGCTGCGGCGGGCCCTGGCCCCCGGTGGCTCGCTGCTCATCGCCTACGGGGCGGGACCGCGCCCCGACCGGCAGGCCGAGCTGCTCGAGCGGGTGCGGGCCGCGGTGGAAGCGCACGGGTTCGCGGCGCCGGTGGTACTCCGGGAGGAGCGGGGCAGCGGCATCCGGGCGCGCGCCTGAGCCGGCCGCGCCGGAGCCCACCGGACAGCTCGACCCCGCGGGCCACCCCGTCCTGACCCATCAGGTACTCCGCGGCGGGGATGCAGGATTCCGCTGAGGCCGGGAGCGGGCCCCGCGACGCGGGGTGGAGCACTCAGGACGTGCCGTCACCGATGCTGAGCATCCAGTGGATGCCGAACCGGTCGGTGCACATCCCGAACAGGCCGCCCCAGGGCGCCGGTTCCAGCGGCATGGTGACCGTGCCGTCCGCCGTGAGCCCGTCCCACCAGCGGCGCAGCACCGCCTCGTCGTCGCCGCCGACGGAGACCGACACGTTGTCCCCGACGGTCAGGTCCAGGCCGTCCGGAGTGTCCGAGGCCATGAGCACCAGGCCCTCGCCGGTGGTCAGCATCGCGTGCATGACCTTGTCCTGCTCCGCGGGGCCGTCGTCGGCGCCGTACTCGCCGAACCTGCTGATCGACAGCTCCCCGCCGAACACGGAGCGGTAGTAGGTCATGGCCTCCTCGGCCGTGTCCCGGAAGGTGAAGTAGGGATTGAGCATCATGGGCATGGGTCGGCCTCCGCCTCGATTGGATCGATGGGCCCATCATGGCGCGGACCGGCCAGGAGGAGGAAGGCCGGGCGCGTCCGTGACGGGTCGCCGGGGACGGGACGGACCCGGCGGGCGGACGCCGCTCGCAGGTGGTCGCCGGGGACGGGCCTCGCGCCGGGCACGGGCGAGGGAGCTCAGGCCGGCGCGGTGCGGGGGAGCCCGTACCAGGCCGCGGCGTTGTCGTGCAGCACGGCGGTGGCGGCGTCCTCCCCGAGGGTTGCGGCGACGAGGTCGACGTCCTCGTCCCGGAAGGGCCGCCGTGCCCGGGTGCTCGGCAGATCGGTGCCGAACAGCAGCGCGGCCGGGTCCGCGGCGTGGATGCTCCGCAGGGTCCGCGGCACGTCCAGCTCCACCCGGCCGAAGCCGGTGGCCTTGACCTTGGCGCCGCGCTCGACGAGCTCCAGCAGCCGTGGCAGCGCGTCGGCCGTCATGCCGAGGTGATCCACGCTCACGCGCGGCAGACGCCGCAGCACGGGGGCGAGCAGCTCCAGGGCGGGCCCGTCCAGGTAGAACTCCGCGTGCCACCCGGCGAGCTCGTGCACGCGCCGGGCGAGTCGCTCGATCCGCTCCGGTTGCGCGTCCCCGCCCCGGCGGAGGTTGAAGCGCACCGCGCGCACCCCGGTCCGGTGCAGCTCCAGGACCTGCTCGTCCGGCACCGAGGGCGGCAACTGCGTGACCCCGGCGAAGCCCGGGCCCAGCTCGGCCAGCGCCGCGCGCAGATGGTCCTGGTCGTGGCCCTGGAAGGAGCCGCTGACCACGGCGCCGCCCACCACGCCCAGGGAGCGGGTCCGGCGCGTGTAGTCGGCGGCCGTGAACACCGGCGGCACGTAGCCCTGGTTGGGCTCCAGCCGGAACCGCGGATCGATGACGTGCAGGTGGGCGTCGATCATCCGGCCATTGTGCCGGACCCGGCCGGCGGCTCGCCGGTCCCTGCACGGGATCCGGTGCCGGCACGCATAGTATTCATGCCGATGAATACGACCGTCCTGACCCCCGAGGAGACGCTGCAGGCCGCCGAGGACGCCCTGGAGCGGGCCCAGCGGACCTACGCGAAGAAGCTGCTGCGCCTGGTCGCCGAGGCGCTCACCCACCACCATCCCGAGGCCGTGCGCCTGGACGTCTTCGCCGACACCGGCGGCGAGGAGCTCGACTACGCCCTCGACGTCCTGCGCGACGCCGACGGGGAGCCGTCGTGGGTCGACCCGGGACGCGTCGTCGTGGTGCGCGAGACGGCCGACGACGCCCTCGGCGGAACGGTCACCGTCGCGACCCGCGACGTCCGGGAGCTGGTCCTCCGGGCCTTCGAGGTCTACGAGGGCCCGGTGGTCAAGCTGCTGCGCCACGACACCGCGCAGGACGTGTACTGGCTGGACCTGCGCCGGGTCTGATCCGGTCCCGGGCGGACCGGGACGGGCCCACCGGTGCACCGTGGTCGTGCCCCACCGGCCGCCCCGAGCCGGTACCGAGCCGACAACGGGGCGGGGGCGGGCCCGCGCCGCCGGACGGTCAGGAGCCGGTGGAGGTGATCTCGCCGCCGAGCTCCTGCTGCACCGGGTCCAGCAGGGCGCGGTCGTCGGTGGCGACCGCCCAGTTGCCCGCGTGCAGGTAGTGGATGCCCTCGATCGACTCGAGGTTCGACCTCAGCTGCTCCGTCATCTCGTCGCCGTCCGCCACGGCCAGCAGCAGGTTGTAGTCGCACGGGAGCAGGGTGCTGCCCGTGCCGCCCTGGGTGTCGCGCAGCTGCTGGTCGCCCGGGCACTCGACGCCGGCGTCGACGACGGCCTCGCGCAGCGCCAGGGCGTCCTCGAAGGTGGGCCCGTCGGCGGAGATCCGGGCGGCGATCGCGTCGGTGGTGGGCCCGCACCCGGTCAGAACCACGGAGGCGAGTGCGGCTGCGGCGAGCGCGGCGGCGGGAGGACGGCGCATGAGGTGGGGTCCTTGTCGGTGGAGGGCGGGAACCGGGGCGTCCGAGCAGGTGCACTCGGTCGTGCCTCACGGGGATCCTATGCGTTCGGACCCCCGCGACGCCCAACGTGACGGGCGCACGGCGTGACGGGCGCCCGCCGGGCACGGAGCCGCGGCTACGGGGCGGCGGGCCCGTAGCGGTGCTCGGGCCGTCCGGTGCTGCCGTAGCGCAGCTGGATCTCCACGGACCCGTCCTCGGCCAGCGCGGAGAGGTAGCGCTGGGCGGTGGCCCGGGAGATGCCGACCTTCCGCGCGATCTCCGCGGCCGAGAGCGGGGCCCCCGGTTCGAGGGCCGCCAGCACCGAGGACTCCGTCGCGGACCGGGGGCGCTCCCCGGGGGCGGCCTCGGCCGGGTGCAGCGCGTGCAGGGCGCGGTCCACGCCCTCCTGGGAGAGCCCGTCCCGGTCCGCGAGCAGGCGCCGGTACCGGGCGTAGGCGCGCAGCGTCCGCGCGAGCCGCTGGCCGGTGAACGGCTTGATGAGGTAGGCGAGCGCTCCGCGGCGCACGGCGGTCCGCACGGAGGCGGGGTCGGCTGCCGCGGTGAGCATGATGACGTCCACGTCGAGGGCGCGCAGCAGGTCCAGGCCGAGGGCGTCGGGCAGGTAGACGTCCAGCAGCACGAGGTCGGGCTGGTGGGCGTGCACGGTGCGCATGGCCTGTTCGGCGGTGCCGACCGGGGGCAGGGCCGTGAACCCGGGCACGGCGTTCACGTAGCCGGCGTGCAGCCGTCCCACGTGGAAGTCGTCGTCGACCACCAGTACCACCAGGTCGTCGCTCATCCCGCTCCTCCCGGTCCTCCGCCTGATGCTCCGCCTGTTCCGCCGCCCCGTCCGGCGGAGCCCGTCCGCTCCCCGGCCCGGCTGCCCCGGACCACGGTGCCGGGCAGCCGCGCGCAGAACACGGCGCCGGGCCCGCCCGGCCGGCCCGGGTCGGCCACCCACACGTCCCCGCCGCGGCGGCGGGCCAGCTCCCGGCTCAGGGACAGCCCGAAGCCCTGCCCGTGGGCGTCCGGCAGCACGGACGGCGCCGCGGCGCCGTCCCCCGCCGCGCGCGGCGCCGCGGTGGACCAGCCCTGGGCGAAGACGGGCTCGGGGTCGGCCACCGGCAGGCCGTCGCCGGAGTCGGCGACGACGAGGTGCAGCGTGCCCGTCCCGCCGGTCCACTCGTCCAGCAGCTCCACCTCGACCCAGCGGTCCTCGGCCACGCCCTGGACCGCCGCGCGCACGGCGTTGTCTACGAGATTGCCGATCACGGTGGTGACGTCCTGCGGATCGGTGATCTGCCCGCGGATCAGGGTGTCCTCGCCGATGCGCAGGACCACGCCCCGTTCGGCGGCCTCGACGCTCTTGGCGCCGAGGAAGGCCTGCAGGTAGGGGTCGCGCAGCAGCCGGGCCTGCTCGGCGGGATAGGTGAGCGGTCCGGTCTCGGTCACCTCGGCGACGTAGCGCCCGGCCTCCTCGGCGTCGCCGAGCGCGAGCAGGCCGGAGATGGTGTGCAGGCGGTTGGCGAACTCGTGGCGCTGGGCGCGCAGGGCCGTGCTCAGGGCGCCCACGGCGTCCAGCTGGCGGGTCAGGGACTGCAGCTCGGTGCGGTCCCGGACGAGCACCACCCAGCCCAGGCCGGGCAGGCCCGGACCGGCGGGCCGGACGGCGCGCGCCGAGAGGATGAGCACGTGCGGGCCCACGACCTGCTCCACCGCGGGGGACTCCGGGGTGGCCGCGGCCAGCAGAGCGGGGAAGGAGTCCGGCAGGCCGGCCCCGGCCAGGGGCGTGCCCACGAGCCGGGCCGGGTCCGCGACCCCCAGCAGCCGCCCGGCCTCCTGGTTCATCACTGTGATGCGGTGCTCGGGGGAGACGCCGATGACGCCCTCGTCGACCCCCCGCAGCACCGCCTCCTGGTCCTGGACGAGCTCGGCGATCTCCTCGGGCTGGAGCCCGAGGGTGAGGCGCTTGAGCCGGCGGGCGATCGCGGTGGAGGCCGCGGCGCCCAGGGCCAGCGCGCCGACGGCGGTGGCGGCCACCGGGGTGATGTCCTCCTCCAGGGTGGCGAGCACGTCCTCGCGGGAGATGCCCACGCTGACCGCGCCCACCACGGCGGAGTCCGGGCCCGGCGCGTACACGGGGACCTTCGCGCGGGCGGAGTGCCCGAGCGTGCCGCGCTCGTGGCTCGTGACCTCGCGCCCGGCCAGCGCCTCGGTCGGGTCCGTGCTGACGGGCCGGCCCAGCTGCGCGGGATTGGGGTGGGACAGCCGCAGCCCGGCGTCGTCGGTGATCACCACGAAGAGCGAGTCCGTGCGGCGACGGACCTCCTCGGCGGCGGTCTGCAGGGCACCCCGGGACAGCACGTCCGGGTCGAGGTCCCCGGGACCGGCGTCGACCAGGGTCGCCACGCCCGCGCGGACGTCGTCGTCGGCGGCCACCGACCGGGCGATCGACAGGGCCTGACGCTCGGCGTCGCGGCCCAGCCGTTCGTAGGTCAGCCAGCCGTAGACCCCGCCGCAGAGCAGCACGACGAGCGCGACCACGGCCAGGTGCAGCAGCAGCATCCGGGCCAGGAAACCGGGGCGTGCGCGGCGTGTCGTCACGGTCCCTCCTCCGGCCGGGCGGTCGTGGCGGTCCGGGACGGGCCGCCGGGGGGCGGAGCTGCCGAGGGCGGATCCTCGGCTCACAGGTCCGCGAAGAAGCGGACCGCGTCCAGGTTGGGCAGGTTGATCTGGGCGTCGGCGGCGGAGCGCAGGGCGGGCTTGCCGTTGTAGGCGATCCCGAGCCCGGCGCTCGTGAGCATGTCGATGTCGTTCGCGCCGTCGCCCACGGCGATGACGTCCTCGAGGGCGACGTCCAGCTCCGCGGCCCAGGTGCGCAGGCAGCGCTCCTTGACCGCGCGGTCGACGACCTCCCCGAGCACCCGGCCGGTCAGCCGGCCGTCGGCGACCTCCAGGACGTTGGCGGCGTGCCGGGTGAGCTCCAGCTGCTCGGCCAGCGGGGTGAGCACGCCCTCGAACCCCCCGGAGACGGCCGCCACGGCGTGGCCCTCCCGCAGGAACGCCTTGACCAGCACGTCCGCCCCGGGGGACAGCCGCACGGCGGCGCGGACCTCGTCGAGCACGCCCGCGGGCAGTCCGGCGAGGGTCTCGACGCGGGCGTGCAGGGACTGGGCGAAGTCCAGCTCCCCGCGCATGGCGGCCTCGGTCACGGCGGCGACCTCCGCCTCCCGTCCGGCGTGGGCGGCGAGCAGCTCGACGACCTCCTGCTGGATGAGCGTGGAGTCCACGTCCATGATCAGCAGCTTCTTGCGCCCGGGGTCGAGCAGGGTGGTCGGCACGACGTTGACGTCCACGCCCGGCAGCATCTGGGACAGGGGGTCGGGGCGCAGCGCGGCGAGCAGGGCGGTCGCCTCGGAGCCGTGCACGCGGGCGGTGAAGGCGTTGTAGCCGGGCACCCGGGAGTCCGGGCCCGCGGAGCCGGGGCCGGTGACCCGCACGGTGGAGAACCGCTCGATCTCGGCGCCGGCGTCCCGCACGAGGGTGAGGATGCGCTCACGGGCCTCCGGGTCCGGATTCTGTGCAAACGCGATCACAGCGAGGTCGGTGGTCATGCCGCCAGTGTATCCGGGCGCCCGGGCGCCCCCGGCCGGTGCGGGCCGCGAGCACGGGACGGCGGGCCCCGGTGGCCTACAGTGTCGGATATGAGTGCTGTGGTGGAGATGGTGGACGTCAGCGTGGTCCGTGGACAGAAGACCCTGCTGGAGTCCGTGGACTGGGTCGTCAACGAGGGCGAGCGGTGGGTCATCCTGGGCCCCAACGGCGCCGGCAAGACCACGCTGCTGTCGATCGCGGCCGCCCGGCTGCACCCGACCCGCGGCATGGTGGACATCCTCGACGAGATCCTGGGCGCGGTGGACGTGTTCGAGCTCCGCCCCCGGATCGGGCTGAGCTCCACCGTGCTGGCCGCCCAGATCCCCGAGGGGGAGACCGTGCTCAACTGCGTGGTCACCGCCGCCTACGGCGTGACCGGGCGGTGGACCGAGAGCTACGACGACGCCGACGAGGCCCAGGCGCACGAGCTGATGGCCGCCTGGGGGATCGGCCACCTGGGGGAGCGCCGCTTCGGCTCCCTCTCCGAGGGCGAGCGCAAGCGCGTGCTCGTGGCCCGGGCGCTGATGACCGACCCCGAGCTGCTGCTGCTGGACGAGCCGGCCGCGGGCCTGGACGTGGGCGGCCGCGAGGACCTGGTGGCCCGGCTGGACGAACTGGCCCGGGACGGTGCCGCCCCCGCGATCGTCATGGTCACCCACCACCTGGAGGAGGTGCCCGACGCCTTCACCCACGCCCTGCTGCTGCGCGAGGGCCGGGTCGTCGCCTCGGGACCCGTGCGCGAGGTCATGACGCAGAGGAACCTCTCCGAGACCTTCGGCGTGCCCCTGAAGCTGGTGCGGGTCGGCGACCGCTACGCGGCCTTCGCCCGCTCCTGACCGGCGGCCCCGTACATGGAGCACCTCGCCGAGTTCGTCGACGCCGTGCCCTTCGAGCCCTGGCAGGTGGGACTGATCCTGCTCGCCGGGGTGTGGGCCGGGCTGATCAACACGATCGTGGGCTCGGGCACCCTCGTGACCTTCCCCGTGCTGGTGACCATGGGCGTGCCGCCCGTGACCGCCTCGATGTCCAACGCGATGGGTCTGATCGCCGGCAACCTCACCGGCGCCTGGCACTACCGCCACGAGCTCCGGGGAGTCGAGCGGACCCTGCTCAAGCTCGTCCCGTTCTCGGTGCTGGGCGGGGTCATCGGGGCCGCCCTGCTGCTGCGCCTGCCGGAGACCGTGTTCGGCTACGCGGCGCCGGTGCTGGTCCTCGTCTCCCTCCTGTTCGTCGTGTTCCAGCCCCGGCTGCAGGCCGTGGTGCGCCGCCGGAAGCAGCAGCAGGCGGACGCCGCGGACGCCGCGGCGTCCGCCCGGGGGGAGGCCCCGCGGCCCCTGGACCCCGACCGTGCCCCGCAGCCGGCGTCCCTGTACGCCCTCGTCTTCCTGGCCGGGATCTACGGCGGCTACTTCGTGGCCGCCCAGGGGATCCTGCTGCTCGGCATCCTCGGCGTGTTCCTGCTCGCCTCCCTGCAGGCCGCCAACGCGGTCAAGGTGGTGCTCGTGGCGCTCGTCAACATCGTGGCCGCCGTCTCCTACGTCCTGTTCGCCCTGGACCGGATCGACTGGTGGGTCGTGCTGTTCATCGCCGTCAGCTCCACCGCCGGGGCCTGGGCCGGGGCCAAGATCGGTCGGCGCCTGAGCCCGGTGGTGCTGCGCACCGTGATCGTCGCGCTCGGCCTCGTGGCCCTCGTCAGCCTGGTCTCCGAGCTGTTCTGAGGCGCCCGCGCCCGCCCGGGACGGCACCGGCTACGATCGTGGCGGCCTTCCTCCTCCGACCCCGAAAGAACCCGTGACCGACTTCCCCCACCTCGTCCGCCTCGAGAGCGCCGACGACCCCCGGGTGGCCGACTACGCCCGGCTGACCGACGTCAGGCTGCGGCGCAAGCTCGAGCCGGAGCGGGGCCTGTACATCGCCGAGTCCTCCAAGGTGCTGCGCCGCGCGCTCGCCGCCGGGCACCGGCCCCGCTCCTTCTTCATGGCGCAGAAGTGGCTGGAGGACCTCGCGGACGTGCTCGCGGCGCACCCGGACGTGCCCCTGTACGTCGGCCCCGACGAGGTGCTGGAGCAGATCACCGGCTTCCACCTGCACCGCGGCGCCATCGCGGCCATGCAGCGGCCCGAGCCGGTGGCGCTGGAGCGGCTGCTCGCGTCGTCGTCCCGCGTGGCGGTCCTCGAGGACATCGTCGACCACACCAACGTCGGGGCGATCTTCCGCTCGGCCGCGGCGCTGGACGTGGACGCCGTGCTCGTCACCCCGCGCTGCGCCGACCCGCTCTACCGGCGGGCGATCCGGGTGTCCATGGGCACGGTCTTCCAGGTGCCGTGGGCGCGGCTGGAGCACTGGACCGCGGACCTGCAGCAGATCAAGGACGCGGGCTTCACCACCGCGGCACTGGCCCTGAGCGACGACTCGATCACCCTCCAGGAGCTCTCCGCCCGCCGCGACGAGAAGCTCGCCCTGGTGCTCGGCACGGAGGGGGACGGGCTCAGCGCCGCGACCGTCCACCACGCGGACCTCACCGTGCGGATCCCGATGTCCCACGGCGTCGACTCCCTCAACGTCGCCGCGGCCTCCGCCGTGGCGTTCTGGGAGACCCGCCCGGTCCGGTCCTGAACTCCCCGCAGTAACGGTTCGGGTGTCGATCGCGACCTGACCAGTGACGTTGGCATTCGTGAATTCTATTCTGGGGGTGTCTGCCAGGCCCGGTCCCACAAATCGCGGCACCAGCCGGCGTCCGGGGGCAGACGGGGGAACCGAGAAGGCACATCATGAAGAAACTGATCGCGTGGTCGGCGGCACTCGCGCTGGCCGCGGGGGCGGGGACGGTCGTCCCGGCCGCCGCCGCCGAGCCGTACTGCGGCATCACGTGGGGCTCCACGGACGAGCAGTCCGTCTCCAGCCCCGTCCACGAGACCCACCTCGTGGACGTCCGGGCCGGACGCCACGAGTGCTTCGACCGGCTGGTCGTCGACATCGAGGGCTTCACCGGCAGCTACTCCGTGGGCTACGTGGACGAGGTCACGGGCATCGGGTCGGAACTGCCGATCCCGCTGCGCGGGGACGCGGACCTGAGCATCCTCGTGGAGTCCCCGGGCCACGACTCCGACGGCGACGCCACCTACCGGCCGGCCGACCCGCAGGAGCTGGTCGACACCACGGGCCACGACACCTTCCGCCAGGTCGCCTGGGCCGGCAGCTTCGAGGGACAGTCCAAGATCGGACTGGGCGTGCGGGCGCGCCTGCCGTTCCGGACCTTCTTCCTCACCGGCCCCGGCGAGACGACGCGCGTGGTGATCGACGTCGCCCACCAGTGGTGAGGCCCCGGGGTCGCTGACGGGCGGAGGGGACCGGGCCCCGGCCGGGTCCCCTCCGCCGCCGGGCGTGAATTGCGGGCCCGGATCCGGTAGGCTGGAGCGTTGGTGCCTCCCGCACGGGACCGCGCCCGCGCCCTCCCGTGAGGACCGCGCGGCCGGACGACGACGGTGCACCGCCCACCGAGCGAAACCGTGCCTGGCAAAATCCAGGCACCTACAGAAGGTTTGAACCCCATGAAGACTGACATCCACCCGGACTACCACCCGGTCCTCTTCCGCGACCTGGCCTCCGGCAAGACCATCCTGACCCGCTCCACCGCCACCTCGCAGAAGACGGAGACGTGGGAGGACGGCAACGAGTACCCGATCATCGAGGTCGAGATCTCCTCGGAGTCCCACCCGTTCTACACGGGCAAGCAGCGCATCATGGACTCCGCCGGCCGCGTGGAGCGCTTCAACGCCCGCTTCAAGAGCTTCGGCAAGTCCGGCAGCTGACGCCGGCCCCGCTCGCGGGGTCCCCGCAGCACCGCACGCAGGCCCGGACCGCATCGGTCCGGGCCTGCGTCGTGCCCGGCACCGGCCCGGCTCCGGCCCGCACCGGGTCGGCACCGTTCCCGCGCCGGGCCCGCATCCGGCCCGGCGTAGGCTGACCCGGGACCACGACCAGCACGCACGACAGGAGAACGCGGATGGAGCAGCAGCACCGGCACGGGGAGTTCAAGGTGCGGGGCGGCAAGCTCGTGGTCGCGGACCTCCGTGTGGTCGACGGGCGCCTGGCCGACGTCTCCGTCAACGGGGACTTCTTCCTGGAGCCCGACGAGGCCCTCGAGGTCATCAACGCGGCGCTCACCGGCCTGCCCGAGGACGCGCCCCACGAGGAGATCGCGGGGGCCGTCCGGGCGGCCCTGTCGGCCGACGTCGTGCTGTTCGGCTTCTCCCCGGAGGCGATCGCCACGGCCGTGCGCCGCGCCCTGGCCAGGGCCACGACCTGGGAGGACCACGAGTGGGAGGTCATCCCGCCCACCGTCCGGCCCACCCTGGAGAACCTGGCATTGGACGAGGTGCTCGCCCGGGAGGTCGGGGCCGGGCGGCGCCGGCCCGCGCTGCGGCTGTGGGACTGGGAGGAGCCGTCCGTGGTGGTCGGGTCCTTCCAGTCGCTGCGCAACGAGGTGGACGCCGAGGGGGCGCGGCGGCACGGCATCTCCGTGGTGCGCCGGGTCTCCGGCGGGGGAGCCATGTTCATGGAGGCCGGCAACTGCATCACCTACTCGCTCTACCTGCCCCAGACGCTCGTGGACGGGCTCAGCTTCTCGGAGTCCTACCCGTTCCTCGACCAGTGGGTGATGCAGGCGTTCCAGGAGATGGGGCTGGAGGCGTTCTACGTCCCGCTCAACGACATCGCCACGGAGCACGGCAAGATCGGCGGCGCCGCGCAGAAGCGCTTCGCCGGCGGCGGCATGGTCCACCACGTGACGATGAGCTACGACATCGACGCCCAGAAGATGACCGAGGTCCTGCGGATCGGCAAGGAGAAGCTCTCCGACAAGGGCCACCGCTCGGCCAGGAAGCGGGTGGACCCGCTGCGGCGGCAGACCGGCATGGCGCGCGCCGACGTCGTCGACAGACTGATGGAGGTGTTCACCCGGCGCTACGCGGCCGTGCCGGGCGCGGTCGGGGAGGACGAGCTCGCCATGGCCCGCGAGCTGGTGGCCGCGAAGTTCGGCACGCAGGAGTGGACCGCCCGCGTGCCCTGAGCGGAGGCCGCGGCCGACGACGGCTCGCCCGCCCTGCCCCGCGGCCGGCGAAGGCCTCGACGCGCCGCGGACCGGGCGGATGTCTTGCTACGCTGAACCCGACGATCAGCAGTTCCCCCCGCCGGACTCCCCGGTCCGGCGAGGAGCACCTCCCCCGCCCGCAGCACGCCCCGTGATCGACCGGGACGGCCCCTCTTGACCCCCGCGAGAGAGCCATGCCGCACACCCCCCGACCCTTCCGCCCGGACGCCGAGACCGACGCCACCCGGCGGCCCGCAGCCCGCCTGCTGACCGCCGTGGCGTCCCGGCGCGCCGCCCGCGCCCTGCTGCGCAGCCCCTGGCCCGGGGCCGCGACGGACGCGCACCTCGACGCCCGGCTGCGGCGGGCGCAGCAGCGCCGGCTCACCGCCCGCACCGCCCACCACCTCGCGGAGCTCGCCGTCGCCGCGGGCCGGATCGCGGAGGCGGACCGGCTCCTCGCCCTCGTGCCCGCCGGCACGAAGGGCCTCGCCGGCACGAGGGCCAGGCGGCACCGCCACGTGGGCCGGATCTCCGAGGCCGTGGTGGGCCTGCGCCGCGCCGCGTCCGCCGGGCGGGCCACACCCCGGGAGCGGCGGCAGCTGCACGAGTACGAGGACGAGCTGCGGCTGCTCTCCGGCTGGCGTCCCGTGCTGCCCCCGGTCGTGGGCTACCGGCCGGAGCCCGCCTCGATGCTGCACCTGCTCCCCGGCACGCCGGCACACCGCCGGAGCCGCCGCGCCCCGCGGGCGCACTCCCTGCTCTCCGCGACCGTGGCCCAGGGCTGGACCGTGACCGCGGTGACCCGCCCCGGCCCGGTCCCGGACACCGGTTCCCCGCAGCCCGTGGCCGCACGGATCGTGGACGGCGTCGCCTACCACCGGATCCTGCCCGCCCGCCGGGTGCGCACGGCCACCGGGCGGCTCCAGCAGGAGGCGCAGGCGCTGCTCGAGCTCGCGCTGCGGTCCCGGCCCGCCGTGCTGCGCACCACGAGCCACGCCGGCAACGCCCTCGTCACCCGCGCGGTGGCGGAGGCCCTGGGCATCCCGTGGGTGTACGAGGTGCGGGAGCTCCCGGCCGACCGGTGGGCGGCCTCCCGGCCCGCCGAGGCCGCCACGAGCGAGCGCTACCGGCTGTGCTGCGCCCGCGAGGCCGAGCTCCTGGCCGCCGCGGACGACGTCGTGACCCCGAGCCGGGCGATGGGCGAGCGGATCCGTGAGCTCACGCGGGCCCTGCCGGCGGGCCCGGTGCCGGCCCGCGTGGCGCCCCCGGCGGTGGACGGGCCCTACCTCGCCGACCCGCGCCCCCTGCGGGAGGCCCGCCGCGTCCTGGGGCTGCCGGAGTCCGCCCGGGTCGTGGGGGCCGTCGCGGAGCTGCTCGAGCGCGAGGGCCTGGACGACCTGCTGCGCGCGGCCGCCCTCGTGGCCGAGGAGGTGCCCGAGCTGCTCGTGGTGGTCGTCGGCGACGGTCCCGCCCGCCCGCGGCTGGAGGCCCTCGCCGCGCAGCTGGGGCTGGCGGGCCGCGTGCGGTTCGCGGGCCGGGTCCCCGACGAGCAGGTGGTGCTCTACCACCAGGCGTTCGACGTGTTCGCCGTCCCGCGCAAGGACGGGGCGGGCACCCGGGCCGTGGTCCCGACCGAGTCCGTGGAGGCGCTGGCCACCGGCACGCCCGTGGTCGCCTCCCGGCTGCCGGTGCTCGCCGAGACGGTGGACGACGGGATCACCGGGATGCTCACCCCGCCCGAGGAGCCGGAGACGCTCGCCGCGGTCCTGCAGATGATGCTCGAGTGCCCCGCGGTGCGCCGCTGCCTCGGCGACGAGGGCCGGCGCCGCGCGGTCCCCGCGCGGACCTGGCACACTGTCGCGGCCGACGCGGCCGAGGCCTACGACCACCTGACGGGCCGCGCGGGACCGCAGGAGGCCACGGCCTGAGCCGGCTCGCGCCCCGGCGGCGCAGGGCCCCCGGGCCGGCCGGTGCCGCGGGCGGAGGCACGGTTTCCCCGCAGCGGCCCGCCGGGCAGGCCTCAGAGCAGGCCGAGACGCCGGAGCCGCCGGCGGGCCGCGGCCTCGCTCGGCCCGGTCTCCCCGAGCGCCCTGCCCACGACCGAGAGGGTCAGCCCGGCGGCACCCCGGGTCGGCAGCGGCACGGGGCCCAGCCGGGGGCGCCGCAGGCCGAGCAGCTCCAGGCGGTCCTCGGGCAGGGAGTCCACGACCGCCGCGAAGAGGGCGCGGTAGCCCGGGAGCAGCATCGGGTCCAGGGGCGGGCGGCGCAGGAACCCCACGACGTCGTCCACCCGGGGCCCGCCGGCGAGCCGGGGGCCGAAGGACCGGATCCGTTCGTCCAGCTCCGCCTCGGAGCGCGGCGGGTCGGCCACGCCCATCAGCCGGCCGGCCACGGCCCACTCCCGCACGTAGGCGTCCGGGCCGCCCGGGATCGGCCCGCCCCACCGCTGGTGGGAGCGCAGGAACGCGTCCGTGAACGCGAGGTGGACCCACTCGGCGAGGTCGGGGTCGTTGGCGCAGTAGGGCCGCCGGAGGCCGTCTGCCCCGGTGTAGGTGCCGTGCACGCTCTCGTGGATCCTGCGCACGTGGGCCGAGGCCCGGTGCGCGGCGGACGTGTCCCCGTAGGTGACGGTGAAGATCCAGCGGATGGTCCCCGCCAGGCGCCCCAGCGGATCCCTGCGGTAGTCGGAGTGCTCCACCACCCCGGCCAGCGCCCCGGGGTGCAGCGCCTGGGTGAGCAGCGCCCGGACCCCGGCGGGGATGGTGGCCATGGAGCCGTGGACCGCCCACACCGCGGAGCCGGGCCGGAAGTGGCCGGCGTCCTCGCCGTCGGCCAGGGCCAGCTCCCACGCCGGGACGCTGTCGGACTGTCCCGCGAAGGTGGTCCGCAGCCGGTCCTGCAGCGGTGTCATCAGTCCCACGTGTGCGTCCTCCCGGTCCGTGCGCCTCGGAGGTCCCAGTATGGGTCCCGGCTCCGACACCCGTTGCGCGGGAGGCGGGGGTGCACCAGGGTGGGGGCATGAGCGAACTGCGAACGACCGACGAGTCCGGCCCCACCGAGGTGCGCGTCAGCGCCGTGGTCGACGCCCCCGTGGAGCGGATCTTCGAGCTGCTGGCCGACCCCGCACGGCACGGGGAGCTCGACGGCTCCGGCATGGTCCGGGCGGCCGAGGGCACCGGGCCGCTCACCGGGGTGGGACAGCGCTTCGTGATGGAGATGCTGTGGACGGACGGGGTGCGGGAGTACCGGGTCGAGAACCACGTCACGCGCTACGAGCCCGGACGCGCCCTGGAGTGGCTCGTGGCCGACCACGGCCACGACCCGCAGGGCTGGCGCTGGGGATGGGTCCTCGAGCCCCGCCCGGACGGCTCCACCGCCGTGGCCAACTACTGCGACTGGTCGGCCGTGACCGATCCCGAGGTCCTGCGGGCCAAGGGCTTCCCGGTGGTCCCCGCGGAGCAGGTCGCCGCGACGGTGCGGCGGCTGGACGAGGCGGTCAGGCCGGTTCCGGGTCCGAGCTGACGAGCGACGCCAGCGGCCCGCCCGCCAGGAAGCGCAGGAGGGCGGGGGAGCGGGCGACGACCGCCTCCTGGTAGTGGCCCGGCGTCTCCGGGTCCTTGCCGATGACCAGCTGCTCGACGTCGTCGTCCGCGAACATGGACATGGTGCCGCGCAGCAGGTCCAGCGTGGTCCCGTCCTCCGTCCACGCCCGGACGGTGCCGGGCACCCGGACGGCGCGCGCGCCGTCGAGCACGACGTCGGCGAAGTCGGGGCTGTCGCTGTCCACCCACCGCGCCGAGGTGGCCGCGGCGAGGGCGCCGACGGCCTCCACGGCCGCGGTCACGACGATCGTCGCCTGCATCAGGGCCGCCCGGCTCCCCTCCGCACGGCGCCGGTCGCGGCCGCGCCGCCAGCGGCTGGGCGGGGTGCGGTCCACCACGAGGTACTCCAGCTGCAGCCTGCCGGCGTCCTCCTCGAGGAACGACACGGTGACCGTCTCCGTGGGCACGTCCCCGCGCACGGCCCGGTAGGCCAGGCGGAGCAGGTCCTGCAGATCGGTGGAGGCGCGGCTGAGCGTGCGTCCCGAGAGGCTCACCGGGCGTCCACGGGCGTCGCGGAAGCGGACGACGATCGGCACGCGGGCCACCGCGGTGACGAGAGGGGTGTCCACGGGGTGATCGAGCCTTCCTGCCGTAACCGGGGGGTGAGCTCCATCATAGATGCACACGCATCCGCCGGAGTCAGCGACTTGTCACCGCTTGTGGGGACAACAGCACGCTCACTGGGAGGGATGCGCCGGCGGCCGGGCCCGGGGCGGCGCCTCTCCGGAGCCGGCCGCCGCGCTCAGCCGATCACGGCCAGGAGCCCTCCTCGGCGTGGGCGATGAACAGCTCGCGGATCTCGCAGCCCCGGGGCTGGGAGAGGGCGAACAGGACCGCGCGGGCCACGTTCTCCGGGTCGTTGAGCTGGGAGTCGTCCTGGGGCTTGTACTGCTCGTCGCGGTCGTCGAAGAAGCGGGTCTTCATGCCGCCGGGGATGAGCTGGGTGACACCCACCTCGCCCTTGAGCTCGGCGGCCAGGGCCTGGCCGAAGCCGAGCACCCCGAACTTGGACGCGCAGTACGCCGTGGCGTCGGAGACCCCCTTCAGGGCCAGGGTCGAGGCGACGGTGACGACCCGCCCGCGGGACTCCCGCAGGGCGGGCAGGGCCGCGCGGACGGTCGAGACCGTGCCGAACAGGTTGACCTGCACGACCTTCTCCCACTCGGCGATCTCCACGTCCTCAAGCCGGCCGCAGCGGTCGATGCCCGCGGCGGTGACGACCGCGTCGAGACCTCCCACGGCCTGCACGGCCTGCTGGACCGCCGCGGTCACGGCGGCCGTGTCGGCGACGTCCACCTCGTAGGCCGTGACGCCGCTCAGCGCGCTGATGTCCCGGTCCAGGACGATGGGGGTGCCGCCGTTGTCGCGGACGGCCTCGGCCACGGCGGCGCCGAGCCCGGAGGCACCGCCGGTGATCAGGACGCGACCGGGGTTGGTGGGCTGGGAACTCATGCAACTTCCTCTCTGCTGGACACTGCTCCGCCCGCGGCCGGTGCCGCGGGCGGGCGTGCTGCTCCTCGTCGGAACACGGGGGCAGGCCCCCGCGGGTGCGGCGGCCTGGTCCCTGCTACCGTAACCGGTCGCAGGCCATCGGTAAGTATGCTCATCGGGACAGCCCCCGGACCCGCCGGCCCCTCCGCGGCCGGCGGGCGTCCGCTCGCCGGAGAAGGAGATCCATGACCACCGCAGCACCCACCACCGAGCTCACCGTGCTGGACCCGCGCGACGGCTCCGTCGTCGGCACCGTGGCCGCCGCCACCGAGGACGAGGTCCGCGGCGCGGTCGCCGCCGCCCGCGCCGCCGCCCGCGACTGGGCGCGCACCGCCCCCGAGCAGCGCGGCAAGGCCCTCCGGGCCGCCGCCGACCGCCTGGCGGAGCACGCCCGGGAGCTCGCCGAGCTCAACACCCGCGAGACGGGCAAGCCCTTCGAGGATGCGCTGGGCGGGGTGGAGGCCGGGATCGGCACGCTGTACCAGTACGCGGAGCTGGGCCCGGTGCACCGGGGCCGCAGCCTGCGCGGCGACGTCCTGGCGTCGGACTACACCGTGGCGGAACCGCGCGGCGTCGTCGTCGCCCTGACCCCCTGGAACGACCCCGTCGCCGTGGCCGCCGGCCTGCTCGGGGCGGCGGTCGTCGCGGGCAACACCGTGGTGCACAAGCCCAGCGAGCGCTGCCCGCACGTGGGGGCCCGGCTCGGGCAGATCCTCGCCGAGGCGCTCCCGGCCGGCGTGCTGGGCACCGTCAACGGCGGCGCGTCCGTCGGCGGGCTGCTCACCGGCCTCCCCGACGTCGACGTCCTCGCCCACGTGGGCTCCACCGCCACCGGCGAGGCCATCGCCCGCGCCGCCGTGGGCACGGGAGCCCACGTCATCCGCGAGAACGGCGGCAACGACGCCCTCGTCGTCGACGACGACGTCGACCCCGCCTGGGCCGCCGGGCAGGCGGCCCTCGGCGCCTTCGCCAACGTGGGCCAGATCTGCGTGGCGGTCGAGCGGATCTACGTCCACCGCGCCGTGGCCGAGCCGTTCCTGACGGCCCTGGCCGGGGAGGCGCGCCGGCGCAACGCCGAGGGCTCGCTCGCCCCGCTGGTGGACGAGCGGATGCGGGACGAGGTCCACCGCCAGGTCGCGGACAGCGTCGCCGCGGGCGCGGTCGTGCTCGAGGGCGGGCAGCTGCCCGACGGGCCCGGCGCCTTCTACCCCGCCACCGTGCTGCGCGAGTGCGCCCCGGGGATGACGGTGATGACGGAGGAGACCTTCGGGCCGGTGGCCCCCGTCCAGGTGGTCGACAGCTTCGAGGAGGGGCTGCGGCGGGCCGCGGACGACCGCTACGGCCTCGCCGCGACCGTGCTGACCGGGCGGATCGCCCACGCGCAGCAGGCCGTGGCGGAGCTGCCGGTCGGCACCCTGAAGGTCAACAACGTCTTCGGCGGTGCCCCGGGCGGTGCGGCGCAGCCGCGCCGGGCGTCCGGCGCGGGCTTCGGCTACGGCCCGGAGCTGCTCGACGAGATGACCCAGGTGAAGGTCGTGCACATCGAGATGCCGCCGGTCCGCGGCTGACCCCTGCCGCCCCGCCCCCGCAGCAGGGCGGGGCGGCACCGGACGGGCCGCCGTGGCACCGCCGCCTCGTGGGCCGGGCCCCGTCGCCGCCGGGCGGAGCAGGGCCCGGGCGGGCTCAGAAGCGGCGGCGGGCCCGGACGGTGGCCGCGAGGCGCCGGACCCGGGGCACGTTGGTGGAGAGCACCAGGTACCCGGCGAGGGTGCCCACGGTGGTCGCGCCGCCGGCGATGAGGGGCGTGTGGTAGCGGCGCCACCGCTCCGGGTCCGAGGCGAGGATGTGGGCCATCCCGTTGATCGACGCGGCGATCACCGCCCCGGCCACCACCTGGTGGCCGACCTTCTCGCCGCGCCGGAGCAGCGGCTCGATCTCGTCGGCGCGCAGGTGGACGTCGAAGCCGCCGCGCTCCAGGACCACGATGAGCCGGCGCAGGTACTCGGGCGCCTCCACCCCCATCTGCACCGCGTCCTCCAGGACGTCCCGCAGCCGCTTGACGAGCACCTCGGGGGAGAGCCGGTGCAGCACGAAGCGCTGCGCGTACGGGGTGAGGACCGTGACGAGGTCGAAGTCCGGGTCCAGGCCGGTGCCGACGGACTCTGCCGTGACGAGCATCCGCAGGAACAGGGCGGACTCGCGCGGCAGGTGCATCCGGTAGCGGCGCAGCAGCCGGATGAGGTCGCCCATGAGGTGGCCCACGCGGACCTCCTGCAGCGGCTTGTTGGCGTAGCGGCGCAGCATGAGCGCCACGTCCCGCTCCAGGTCCTTCTTGTTGACGTCCTGCTCCTGGAACGTGAGCCCGAGCAGCCCGGCCGCCGCGCGCCGGGGGTTCTGCTGCACCACGCCGAGCATGAGGGTGACCAGGTGGTCCCGGAACTCGTCGGTCAGGGCGCCCATCATGCCGAAGTCGATGATGCCGATCCGCCCGCCGGTCTCCACGAAGAGGTTGCCCGGGTGCGGGTCGGCGTGGAAGAAGCCGTGCTCGAAGATCATCCGGCAGATGGCCTCGGTCGAGTCCACGGCCAGCAGGTGCCGGTCGAGCCCGGCCGCCTCGAGCGTGGGGTAGTCGTTGATCTTGGTCCCGTGGATCCGCTCCATGGTGAGGATCCGGGAGGTGGAGGCGTCCCAGAAGATCTCCGGGATGTGCACCCGCGGGTCGCCCCGGAAGTTCTCCGCCATCCGCTGGGCGTTGCGGGCCTCGGTGAGGTAGTCGAGCTCGTCCCGCAGGGACTGGGCGAACTCGTCCGCGAGCCCCACGAGGTCGAAGTGCTCCACGGCGGGCCAGTAGGTGGACAGCAGCTTGGCGAGCTCGGAGAGGATCTCGAGGTCCCGGTTGACCTCCTCGACGACGCCGGGGCGGCGCACCTTCACGATGACGTCCACCCCCTGGTAGACGGCCGCGTGGGCCTGGCCGATCGAGCCGGTGGCCAGGGGGACGGGATCGATCTGGGCGAGGATCTCCTCCGCGGCCGAGTCCGGCTCGGACTCGATCATCGCGCGGATCCGCTCCGGCGGCACCGGGGGCGCGTCGTCCTGCAGCCGGGCGAGCTCCTGCATGTACCGCGGCGGCAGGAGGTCCGGTCGGGTGGACACCAGCTGTCCCAGCTTCACGAACGTGGGCCCGAGCTCCTCGAGGGCCTGCCGCAGGTGCACCGGCTGGCTGTAGAGCTTGTTCGGATCGATCAGGCGCACGCGGGCCAGCGGGGCCCGCCACTCCTCCTTGATCCCGCCGAGGGCGAATCCGAAGCCGTGCTTGGAGAGCACCTCGAGGATCTGCAGGAAGCGTTCGCGGCGGCTGATCATCGGCCGGCCACTCCGGTGCTCATCCGGGTCAGGTAGAAGGACATGAAGCCGGTGGCGACCGCCACGATGAAGCACAGCGCGCTCACCAGCGGCTCGATCCCCAGGAACACCGCGCCGACCCCGGCCAGCAGGAGGGTCATGGCCAGCAGCGCCCACACCGCCACGCCCACCCGCCCCAGCGCACGGGAGCGCGGCCGGACGGAGGAGCGCTGGGCGCCGACGTCGTCGTCGTGGGCGGAGCGCTCGGGACCGGGGGCCGCCGCGCCGGACACGGCCAGGCCCTTGCGCCACTTCTTGGCGTTGCGCGAGCGGTCCGCCTCGGCCGGCACGTAGGCGTCCGGGACCGGGTGGCTCTCGGCGGGCGGCAGCAGCTCGGGGACGTCGTTGGGCAGGCGCTCGAACCACTCCGCGGGGATCTCCTCCGGGCGGGCGGCCTGGATCGTCATCGACACCTCGAAGGCGGAGCCGCGGATCGTGCCCCACACGGCCGTGAGCAGCTCGTGCTGGAACGCGTGGTCGATGATCGGGATGAACTGCTGGGACATCTGGGTGGACAGCCGGCCCACCTGCCGGCGCTCGTAGAGCACGTCCACGATGTCGAGGACCTGCCCGTGGTGGTTCTTGACCTTGTTGGTCTCCAGGGTCAGCATCACGCGGCCCTCCCCGGACGGCGGGACGACGCTGTGCAGGTACTCGGCGAACTCCTGCTCGTCGAGGACCTTGATCGAGGGCCCCTGCGGCAGCACCGCCGCGTGCGTCGGGGGCGTGTTCAGCGGGAACAGCAGGTCCGGGGCCGCGATCGACAGCCTCGCCGTCGCCTCGACCTCCGCCTGCCCGTCCTGGCGCAGCACGGTGGCGTCCAGCTTCAGCGGGGCCACCGGCGTGTAGCCCGAGGCGATCACGCGGGCCAGGTAGGGCCAGTACCGCTGCGCGTCCTGCTGGGCGAGGTGGCCGATCTTGTTGGGGCCGATCCGCACCGAGACGGTGTGCGGGTCGAAGGGGTTGTCCGGTTCCGGAACCAGGGCCGCGTTGCCCGTCCAGGTGCGCAGCTTGCCGAAGGACAGACCGCCGAACACCCGCATGATCTCGGTGTCGTAGAAGTTCTCCGTGACGATCTCCAGAGAGCCGCGGTCGTTGAGCGCGTAGTCGGTCATGGTCTCCCTCGATGGAGCTGGGGCGTCGAGTCGTCAATAGCTTCTCACGATTCCCGGGGCACCCCGTTCATCGCCGGGCCCCTACGGTGTCCGGGCCGGCTGGTGCAATGGGCACCGGTCCAGAGACCGATCAGGACACCGGGCGGGCCCCGGTGCGAGCCCCGGAACGAGAGCCGGACCGGGGCCGGAGAGGAGGCGTGCGGATGTCCCAGGGCCAGGTCCCCCCGCCCGAGCCCGAACGCACGGCCGTGGACGTCGACGTGCTGCGCACGCTGTTCCTCAGCCCCCGCGACTGGATCCACCGCCGCGTGGAGTCCGTGCTCATGAGCCCCGACGGCGTCACCCGGCGGAAGGTCTCCCTCGACGTGGACCTCGCCGCCCACGACCCGTGGCCGGCCGACGCCGCCGGCCGGCTCCTGGTGCCCGTGACCATCCAGGCCAAGCAGCCTCTGCGCAACTTCGACGCCGTGTGCGAGGGCGAGCCCGCGCCCGTGCTCAGCACCGAGGACAACGGGGCGCTCGCCGAGGCGCTGCTGCGGGGGCTGATCCCCGAGCAGCTGCCGCCGGCGGAGGCCGCCGTCCTGGCCGAGCAGCACGTGCCCGCGGTCGTGCACGTCCCCGAGCTGCTCGTCGAGGACGCCCTCGACGGGTTCTGGGCCCACTGCGAGCACCTGCGCGCGGATGTGCAGGAGCTGATCGACCGGGGACGGCTCCCGGCCGAGGACGCCGAGAACTGGGACGGCGACTTCGCGCTGTTCACCACGGTGGCCGACCAGCTGGCCCGGGGCTTCCTGCTGACCTTCGCGCTGCCGGCCGAGCTGGCGGGACGGCGGCTCGTGCTCAAGTACGCGATGGACGAGCAGTACGCCGCCGGCAGCCGGCCGCGGGCGCGCGACCGGCTGCGGCACTGCTGGATGCCCTGGGTGGGGCGGGTGGGCCTGCACGACCTCGCGTCCTGCCGCAGCTTCCACCTGGAGCTGACGGTGCCGGCGGAGGTGCGGCTGCACGAGTTCACGGTCCTGTCCTCCGACGACGACCGCCCCGCCGCCCCGGCGGGCTCGCACCGGGCGGTGCACCGGGTCCTCGCCGAGGACCGGACCGTGCGGCGGTGGCCGGGCGCGGTCCGCGGGCACCTGGCGCTGCGGCCCACGTCCCGCTTCGACGACGCCTTCTGCGAGATGGTGATCCTGCCGGCGCGGCAGGGGATCACGGCGTTCGCCTCCGTGGCGGTGAGCCTCGTCACCGCGGTGCTGCTGCTCGTGGGCGTCGTCGCGCTCGTGCCGCAGCAGGTGCTGGGGCCCGGCTGGCAGGTGCCCTCCGCGGCGGCGTCGATCGTGATGTCCGTGGTGGCGGTGCTGCTGTCGTGGATCAACCGGCAGCCCGAGCACGACCTCTCGGTGCGGGTGATGCGCCCGCTGCGCTACGCGCTGAACCTGGAGGCCTTCGTGATGCTGATGCTCGCCGGCGCGGCGTCGGTGCCGTTTACCGCCGCGGCCGCCGGGGCCTACTGGGCCCTGCTGCTGCTCGTGCACGTGCTCTCGCTCGTGCTGGTCGTGCGCACCTGGTGGGTCCGGCGGGCCGTGGACCGGGGCCGCTACACGGCGCGGGCGCGGCGGCACGGGCCGTGAGGGGCGGCGCTCTGTTCAGTGGGTCGGCGGCCTCCTACACTGGAGGGGTCACGGAAAGGACCCACCATGGCCTATGACGCACGGACCGGCCCGCAGACGCCGCAGCCGCGCCGCGAGCGCCGCAACGACTCCAAGGTGAACGTGCTGCAGATGGGCAACTCGTCGATGTCGCTCGGCCAGAGCCTGGACCGGCGGATCTTCAAGTCCAACGAGGACGCCCAGCGCGCCGTCGAGCGCGTGCTGCGCCGCTCGGGCCGCCGGGCCGGCTGAGGCTCCGTAGCCCGGTCTCCGTCCCTGCGGGCCCAGGACCGGCACCGGCGAGGAGGACCTGGCCTGCGGGTCGCCGTCAGTCCCGCGCCGCCGCCTGCGCCCGCAGGGCGCGCAGCAGGTGGTCCTGCTCCTCGACCAGGATCCGGCGCAGCGCCGCCGGCGCACCGGCGTGGTGGCGCAGCCACAGCTCCGTGCGGGCCACCACGGGGTGGTGCTCCGGGTCGCGGCCCGGCTCCAGGTCGGCGTCCGAGGGATAGAGCCCCTGGACGGTGCGGGTGGCCATCCCGATGGACCGTCGCGCCCACACCTCCTCGAGCATGGCGAAGTACGGCTCCCGGTAGGGCTCCACGAGCTCGTCCGGTCCGAGCCGGAAGCCGGCGATCGTCGCCGTCAGCAGGTCGTTGGACAGCCCCTCGCCGGTGATCGCCTCCCACGCCTCGGCCTTCGCCTCCGGGGAGGGGCGGGCGGCGCGGGTGCGGGCCCACCCGATCTGGCCGGTGCGGGTCCGGTCCGCGGCGTGCTCCTGCTCCACGGCGGCCTCCAGCTCCGGGTCCGCTCCGTGGGCGGTCGCCACCAGCGCGGTCCACAGCGCCCAGCGCAGCTCGGAGCCCAGGGCCAGCCCGGGCAGGGTGTCCGCCCCGGTGAGCAGGTCCCTCAGCCAGCCGGCGTGGGAGCGGTCGTGGCGGGCCAGGCGCGCGGTGAGCCGGGCGAGGGCGAGCTGGCGGTCGCTGCCGGGACCGGCCCGGCGCAGCTCGCGCACCGCGGCGTCCAGCAGCCGCCCGCGCAGGCGGTCCCGCCGGGCGGTCGGGGTGAAGCGCTCCACGGCCTGCACGGCGTGGTCCACGGCGTTGGAGAACATCCCTGCCTGCTGCTCGGCGAAGCCGTGGTCCAGGACGGCCCCCACCCAGTCCCCGGGGTCCAGCGCGGCGTCGCGGGTGGCGTTCCACAGCGCGGACCACAGCTGGGCGCGTGCCATGGCGTCCTCCACGGAGGACAGGGAGCTCAGGGCCGTGGTGAGCGTGAGCGGGTCCAGGCGGATCTTGGCGTAGGTGAGGTCCTCGTCGTTGACCACCAGCAGCGGAGCGGTGGAGCCCACCAGCTCGGGGACCTCCACGCAGGCCTCGGCGGGCAGGTCCACGCTGACCGTCCCGGTGCGCACCAGCACGTCCCCGGGGCCACGCTCGTAGCCGCCCAGCAGCAGCCGGTGCGGGCGGAGCACCCCGGGCCCGGGCTCCTGGAGCAGCGCCGCGAACGTCACGGCCCCGTCGTCGTCCCGGGCGAGGTCCAGAGCGAGGGTGGAGACCCCCGAGGTGGCCAGCCAGGACTCCGCCCAGCCGCGCACGTCGCGCCCGGAGGCCTCCTCGAGCACGGCCAGGAAGTCCTCCAGGGTGGTGGACCCGTAGGCGTGGCGGTGGAAGTAGGACCGGCAGGCGTCGATGAACGCCTCGTAGCCGACGAACGCCACGAGCTGCTTGAGCGCGGCCGCGCCCTTGGCGTAGGTGATGCCGTCGAAGTTCTGCCGGGCGGCCTCGAGGTCGGTGATGTCCGCGACCACCGGGTGCGTGGTCGGCAGCTGGTCCTGCTGGTACGCCCAGGCCTTGCGCCGGTCGGCGAACGCGATCCACGCCTCCTCGAAGTCGGTGGCCTGCACGGACGCGTGGGCGCCCATGAACTCCGCGAACGACTCCTTCAGCCACAGGTCGTCCCACCAGCGCATGGTCACGAGGTCCCCGAACCACATGTGGGACATCTCGTGCATCAGGGTGTTGGCCCGGCCCTGGTGCTGGGCCCGGGTCGCCCCGTCGGGGAACAGGTACTCCTCGGTGAAGGTCACCAGGCCCGGGTTCTCCATCGCCCCGAGGTTGTACTCGGGCACGAAGGCCTGCTCGTACTTGCCGAACGGGTACGGGTGGCCGAACAGCTCGGTGAAGAACGTCAGCCCCTGGCGGGTGAGGTCGAACAGCTCACGGGCGTCCAGGTGCTCGGCCAGCGAGGCGCGGCAGTACAGGGCCAGCGGCACGCTCATCCGGCTGCCGTCCTCGAAGGAGTGCCGCCACTCGCCGGCCACCCGGTGGTACGGGCCCGCCAGGACCGTGGTGATGTAGGTGGAGATCCGCTCGGTGCTGGAGAACTCGTGGCGCAGCGCACCGGGGCGCTCGGCGTCCGGGGCGGCGGACGTCGCCATGCGCACCCCGTTGGACGACACCTCCCAGCCCTCGGGGGCCAGGACCGTGAACCGGAACGACGCCTTGAGGTCGGGCTGCTCGAAGCCGGCGAACACCCGGCGGGCGTCCGCCGGCTCGTACTGCGTGTAGAGGTAGGTCCGCCCGTCGGCGGGGTCCACGAAGCGGTGCATGCCCTCCCCGGAACGCGAGTACCGGCCCCGGCCGGCCACCGTGACCTCGTTGCGGGCCCCGAGGGACGGCAGCCGGATCCGGGAGCCCTCCACGACGTCGTCCGGGTCCAGGGCCCGGCCGTTGAGGGTCACCGACTCCACCGAGTGCGCGATGAAGTCCAGGAAGGTCCCGGCGCCCTCCGCGGCCCCGAAGCGCAGCGTGGTCACGGACCGGAAGGAGTCCGCCTCCGGGTCCGGGGCGGCGGACACGTCGAGCAGGACGTCGTAGTCCTCCACGGTGATCAGCTCGGAACGGTCGGCGGCCTCGCGGCGGGTCAGGTTGTCGTTGCGCACGGTGCCATTGAACCATCCGGGTCCGGCCCGGGGCCGCCGTCCCTGGACAGCAGGCTGACGGTGCCTAGGCTGGAGACGACTACCGCCCCGACCGAAGGAGCCCCCGATGGCCGATGCCTCCGCCGCCCGGAGCGGGCGCGCGCCCGAGCCCGCGGACCCGGCCCGGCAGGACCGCCGCAGCGTGCTCTCGGGCGTGCTGCTGGGCGCCGGCATCGCCGCCTCCGTGGTGGACCTCGCCGTGTTCCACCTGATCCTGCACTGGCACCACTTCTACGACCTCTCGACCACCGGCGTCGCACTGTTCTCGGACGGGATCTTCCACGCCTTCGGGTGGTTCGTGACGGTGGGCTCCCTGTTCCTGCTCGCCGACGTCCGGCGCCGGGGCCCTGCGCCCTGGGGCCGCTGGACCGGGGGGCTGCTCGCGGGCCTGGGCGGCTTCCAGCTCCTCGACGGCGTGGTCCTGCACAAGGTGCTCCGGATCCACCAGATCCGCTACGACGTGGACCTGCTGCTCTACGACGTCACCTGGATCGGCACCGCCGTGCTCGCGCTCGCGGTGGGCCTGGCGGTGCTCCACCGCACCCGGCCCGCCCGGTGAGTCCGCACCACGGCGGCGCGGGCTGGGCGGTCCTCGACGCCGTGGCCGTGCTGGTGCTGGCGGCGGGCGCGGCCGGCTACGCCGCGGCCCTGTGGTGGTCCCGGCACCGCAGCCCGTGGCCGCACGGCCGCACGGTCCTGTGGTTCGCCGGGCTCGGCTGTGCGGGGGCGGCCCTGCTGGGCCCCCTGGCCCGCGCCGCCCACGGCAGCTTCCCGGCCCACATGGTGGTGCACCTGCTCCTCGGGATGGTGGCGCCGCTGCTGCTCGTGCTCGCCGCCCCCGTGACCCTGGTGCTGCGCGCGCTGCCCGTCGCCGGTGCCCGGACCCTGACCCGGTTCCTGCGCACCCCGCCGGTGCGGGTGGTGACCCACCCGGTGGTGGCCGGGACGCTCGACGCGGGGGGCCTCTGGCTGCTGTACACGACCGGGCTGTACGCCGCGATGCACACCTCGGCGCTCGTGCACGCCGCCGTGCACGCCCACGTGCTGCTCGCCGGGTACCTCTTCACCGCGGCGGTCGCCGGGGTGGACCCGGACCCGCACCGGGGGTCGTTCCGGCTGCGCGCGGCCGTGCTCGTCGGCTTCCTGACCGTGCACTCGGTGCTCGCCAAACGGCTCTACGGGGACCCTCCACCCGGGGTGGGCGCCGCCGACGCGGAGCTCGGGGCTCAGCTCATGTACTACGGCGGGGACGCCGTGCACGTCGCCCTGCTCGTGGTGTTCTTCGCCCGGTGGTACGCGGCCGGCCGCCCGCGGGCGCGTCCGGCGGCGGCCCGGGCGAGCCCGGTCAGTCCGCCGTCGCGGTCCCGCCCCGGGACTCCAGCTCGGCGACGAGCTCCTCGTGCCGGTCCTGGGTGACGGGGTGCGGACCGCCCGGTTCGGTGAGGTACTCGTGCTCGAGCTGGCACACGATCCTGCTGTGCAGCACCTGCAGCTCGGTGAGGGACAGCTCGGCGAGCTCGGCCGGGAACGCGCACTGCGGGCCGAGGGACGTCCCGCAGTCCGGCGTGCCTCCGGTGCCGGGGCCCGCGGGCGACGGGACGACGTCGAGGCCGCTCACGCCGCCACCCCACCGCGATCGGCGGTGCCCGCGAGCGCCGGGGCGGACCGGGCGGGGCATCCGGTGGCAACCGGGTGCACGTCGCCGGTGTCCGGGCCGAGCGGCGTGACGGCGGACAGCTGGTGGTCCATGGAGGGGTCCTTCCACGACGGGATGTCACGGCCGGCTGCTTGACCCATGAACTCGAGCCTAGTCCCGTGTGACCCGGGCCACCAGCCGTGGTGCGGAGTCGTTATCGGGCGGGCGGCGCACCCGCCCGCCCGTCGCGCGGGGTGCGCCGCCCGGCCGGGAGCGGCCGGTAGCCTCGGGACATGCGCACACTCGTGGTCGGTTGGTCCAGCGTCCTGCACGGCGAGGCGACGGCCGGCGACGTCCTCGCCACGGAGGCCGTGGCCGAGGCCCTCGACGCGGCGGGCATCCGGTACGACGTCGCCTGGAGCGCGGTGATGTGCCCGCCCGGCGGGCTGCGGCTCGACGACGCCGATCCCGGCCGGTACACCCACCTGGTGTTCGTCTGCGGCCCGGCGACGGGCCGTTCGATCGCGGAGCTGCACGAGCGCTTCGCCCACTGCCGCCGGATCGCGGTGGGGGTCAGCGTGCTCGACCCCGGGGACCCCGTGACCTCCGGGTTCCACCGGGTGATCGCCCGCGACCGTCCCGGGGTGCTCGCCCGCCGCGACCTGGCCGCGCGCCCGGTGCCGCAGCTCGTGCCCGTGCTGGGCGTCTACCTCACCTCCGGCCAGCACGAGTACGGTGCCCGCCGCCGGCACGAGACGGCGCGGGCCGGGCTCGAGGAGTGGCTGGGCGGCCTCGACGCGGCGCGGCTGCCGCTGGAGACCCGGCTGGACCCGCGCGACTGGCGCCTGCCCGCGACCGCCGCGCAGGTCGGCTCCGTCATCTCCCGTCTCGACGCCGTGGTGAGCATGCGCATGCACGGTCTCGTCCTGGCGCTGCGGGCCGGCGTCCCGGTCCTCGCCGTCGACCCCGTGGCCGGCGGCGGGAAGGTCACGGCGCAGGCACGGGCCTGGGACTGGCCCGCCGTGGTCGGGGCCGAGGAGCTCGGGCCGGGGCGCCTCGGGGAGCAGCTGCGCTGGTGCCTCTCGGCGGCCGGGCGGAAGGCGGCCGAGGCGCGCTCCGCGAAGGACCCCAGCGGCGCCGAGCAGCTCCACGACCTCGTGCGGGAGCTCGGCGGGACCCCCCGGCACGACCCGGCCGGCCGGCCCGCCGGGGTGCCGGTCGAGGAGCCGGTCGAGGAGCCGGTCGACGAGCGCCTCGAGACGGCCGGAGTGCCCTGGCACCAGCGGTGACACGGCGCCAAAGTCAGCCGCCTGATCAGTCTGTGCAATACTCCGATCCATGAACTACCTGGGCATCAACGCGATTTTTCACGACCCCGCGGCGGCGCTCGTCGTGGACGGCAGAGTGGTGGCGGCGGCGGAGGAGGAGCGGTTCTCCCGGCGCAAGCACGGCAAGCGGCCCGTGCCGTTCTCCGCGTGGGAGCTGCCCGAGCAGGCGATGCGCTGGTGCCTCGCCGAGGCCGGGCTGACCCCGGCGGACCTGGACGCCGTCGGCTACTCCTTCGACCCCGCGATCGCCGCCGAGATGCCGGACGACCCGTACGACCCGGTCCGGGTGGACTACGCCCGCCGCGCCCCGGGGTTCATCGCCGAGGCGCTGCCCGGCCTGGACCGCGAGAAGGTCCGCTTCGTCGAGCACCACGTCGCCCACGCCGCCTCCGCCGGTCTGGCCGCACCCTCCCGCACGAGCAGCGTCCTGGTGGTCGACGGCCGCGGCGAGGCGCACTCGCACCTGGCCGGGCGCTACCGCGACGGAGAGCTCGAGATCCTGCACCGCCAGGCCCTGCCGGAGTCCCTGGGCCTGCTCTACGAGTCCCTCACCGACCACCTCGGCTTCCTGCGCTCCTCCGACGAGTTCAAGGTCATGGCGCTGGCCTCCTACGGCGAGCCCCGCTTCCTGCCCGAGCTGCGCGAGACCGTCCGCGCCACCGGCGACGGCGGCTTCACGGCCCAGGCCCCGGACTGGGCCCGCTTCGCCCCGCGCCGGATCGACGACGGCACCTGGGGCGGCGACCACGCCGACCTCGCCGCCTCGGTGCAGGCCGTGGTCGAGGAAGTCCTTGTGGACCTTGCCACCTGGCTGCACGGGCAGACCGGCGACCGGGTGCTCACCATGGCCGGCGGCACGGCCCTGAACTGCGTGGCCAACTCCCGGATCTGGCGGGACACGCCCTTCGACGAGGTCTGGGTCCAGCCCGCCTCCGGCGACTCCGGGACCGCCCTGGGGGCCGCCCTGCACCTGGCCCAGGAGGCCGGGGACCTCGGCGAGCCGCAGCCCACCGCGGCGCTCGGGCGCAGCTGGTCCGGAGAGGAGCTCGCGCAGTGGCTGACCACCGCGCAGGTGCCCTTCACGACGCCCGAGGACCTCGCCGGCGAGGTCGCCGACGTCCTCGCCGACGACGGGGTGGTCGCGTGGTTCGACGGCCGCAGCGAGTTCGGCCCCCGTGCCCTGGGCCGCCGGTCCCTGATCGCCAACCCCATCCACGCCGAGAACCTCGAGCGGCTCAACGACGTCAAGGGCCGGGAGCAGTTCCGGCCGGTGGCGCCCATGGTCCTCGAGGAGCGCGCCGCCGAGATCTTCAGCGGCGGTCCGATGCCCAGCCCGTTCATGCTCTTCGTCCACGACGTGGCCCCCGAGTGGCGGGAGAGGATCCCCACGGTCACCCACGTGGACGGCACCGCCCGCATCCAGACCGTCACGGACGAGGACAACGCCGGCATCGCGGCCCTGCTGCGCGCCTTCGACGAGCGCACGGGCGTGCCCGTCGTCGTGAACACCTCGCTCAACACCGCCGGCCGCCCCATGGTCGACGACCCGCGCGACGCCCTCGAGCTCTTCGGCTCCGCGCCCGTGGCGGCGCTCGTGCTCGGCCCGCACCTGGTCCGCCGCGCCTCCTTCTTCCAGGAGGCCCGATGACGCCGGCCCCCGCCGCTCCGGCGGGCTACGCCGTCGTCGTCCCCTCGGTGGGGCGGGCCACCCTGCAGTGGCTGCTGGACACCCTCTCCGCCCAGGACGTCGACGCGCAGGCTCCCGGGCCCCTCGAGGTCGTCGTGGTCGACGACCGCCGCGGGGACGTGGAGCCCCTGCGGCTGACGGTCCCGGACACCGTCGCCTGGACCGTGCGCACGGTGCGCGGCTACGGGCGCGGCCCGGCCGCGGCCCGCAACCGCGGCTGGCGCGCCGCCCGGCGCTCCGGCGCCGAGTGGATCGCGTTCCTCGACGACGACGTCGAGCTGCCCGCCGGCTGGGCCCAGCGCCTCGCCGAGGACCTGGCCGCCTGCGGCCCGGAGGTCGGCGCGACCCAGGGCCGCATCGACGTCCCGCTCCCGGACTCCAGCCGGCCCACGGACTGGGAGCGCAACACCGCCTCCCTGCAGAACGCCGACTGGGCGACCGCGGACATGGCCTACCGCGTGGCGGCCCTGGAGGCCGTCTCCGGCTTCGACGAGCGCTTCCCCCGGGCCTACCGCGAGGACGCCGACCTCGCCCTGCGCGTGCGCCGGGCGGGGTGGCAGCTCGTGCACGGCCGGCGGCGGATCACCCACCCGGTCCGTCCCGCCGACGACCTCGTGAGCCTGCGCGTGCAGGCCGGCAACGCCGACGACGCCCTGATGCGCCGGCTGCACGGACCCGGCTGGCGCGCGGCGGCAGAGGCCCCCGCCGGCGGCTTCCCGTGGCACGTCGCGACCGTCGGCGCCCTGGCCGCCACCGGGACCGGACTCGCCGCCGCCCTCGTCGCCGCGGCGCGGGGCCGGGGCTCGGGCGCCCGCACCGCCCTGACCGGCGCCGGCGCCGGCGCGGCGGCCTGGGCCTGGCTCACCGGCCGGTTCGTGCTGCTGCGCATCGGGCCGGGCCCGCGTCCCGGGGACCCCGAGTTCCTCCCGGAGCTCAGCCGGATGCTCCGCACGAGCGCGGTGATCCCCGTCGCCGCCGTGCAGCACAAGCTCCGCGGACGGTGGCGGCACCGCGGGACCGGCCCGTGGCCCGTCCCGGTCCGGGCGGTGCTCTTCGACCGCGACGGCACCCTCATCCACGACGTGCCCTACAACGGCGACCCGGCGCAGGTCGAGCTCGTCCCCGGGGCGCAGGAGGCCGTGGACGCGGTGCGCGCGGCCGGGCTGCCCGTGGGCGTCGTCTCCAACCAGTCGGGCATCGGCCGCGGTCTGCTCACCCGCGGACAGGTCGACGCCGTCAACGCCCGCGTGGCCGAGCTGCTCGGCCCGTTCGACACCTGGCAGCTGTGCCCGCACGCCCCCGAGGAGGACTGCGCGTGCCGCAAGCCCCGCCCCGGGATGGTCCTCGCCGCGGCCGCCGCGCTGGGCGTGGACCCCTCGGAGTGCGTGCTGATCGGGGACATCGGCGCCGACGTCGAGGCCGCCCAGGCCGCGGGCGCCCGCTCCGTGCTGGTGCCCACGCCCGTGACCCGCCCGGAGGAGGTCGCCGCCGCGCCCGCCGTGGCCACCACCCTCACGGACGCGGTCGCCTCCGTCCTCGGCGCCGCCACGGCGGCCACGACCGAGGTCCCGGCCCCGTCGGCCGCGGCCCGGGGGTGAGCATGGGCCGCACCCTCGCCGTCCGCCTCGACTCGGACGGGGACGTCCTGCTGACCGGTCCCGCGGTCCGGGCCCTGGCCCGGACCGGGAACCCGGTGGACCTGCTGGCCTCGCCCTCCGGGGCGGCCGCCGCCCGGCTGCTGCCGGACGTGGCGGAGGTCCTCGAGTACTCCGCCCCCTGGTCCGGGTTCCGGCCGCCGCCGCTCGACCGGGACGCCACGCTCGGTCTCGTCGGCGACCTGGCCGCCCGCGGCTACGACCTCGCGGTGGTCTTCACGTCCTTCCACCAGAGCCCGCTGCCCATGGCGCTGCTCGCCCGCCTCGCCGGGATCGGCCGCGTGGTGGCCACCAGCGAGGACTACCCCGGCTCGCTGCTCGACGTCCGGCACCGCCGCGCGGACCCGCCCGGCGGCGGGCACGAGGTCGAGGCGGCCATGGAGCTCGCGGTCGCGGCGGGCGCCCCCGCGCCCGGCGAGGCCGACCTGCGCCTGGCCGTGCGCCGCCCGCTGCCCCCGCTGCCGCAGGAGCTCCCCGCCGCGCTGCGGGACGGCGGCTACGTGGTGCTGCACCCCGGGGCCTCCGTCCCGTCGCGCGGGCTGACCCCCGAGCACGCCGGCTCCCTGGCCGCCGGACTCGCGGACGCGGGGCACACGGTGGTCCTCACCGGGGGCCCGGGGGAGCGCGCGCTCACCGCCGCGACCCTGGCCGCCGCACGGGACAGGGTCCCCGGCGCGGCCGTGCTGGACCTCGCCGGGCGGACCGACCTGCCGGGCCTGGCCTCCGTGCTGGACGCCGCGGCCTGCGTCGTCGTCGGCAACACCGGACCCGCCCACCTCGCGGCCGCCGTGGGCACCCCGGTCGTGTCCCTGTTCTCCCCGGTGGTCCCGCCGGAGCGGTGGGCCCCCTACGGGGTGCCCGTCGTGCTGCTCGGGGACCGGACCGCGGACTGCCGCGGCTCCCGGGCCCGCGACTGCCCCGTCCCGGGGCACCCGTGCCTGTCCTCGGTGCCCCCCTCGGACGTGGTCGCCGCCGTCGAGGACCTGGCGCACCGCGCCCCGGGCGCCCCCGCCACCGTCCCCCAACCGGAAGGAGGACCCCGGTGCGCATCCTGATCTGGCACGTCCACGGCTCGTGGACGACCTCGTTCGTCCACGGTCCCCACACCTACCTGCTGCCCGTCGTCGAGGACCGCGGCCCCGACGGCCGCGGCCGCGCCGAGACCTGGGAGTGGCCGGCCTCCGCCGTGGAGCTGAGCCCCGCGCAGCTGGCCGACGCCGAGATCGACGTCGTGGTGCTCCAGCGCCCGCACGAGCTCGAGCTCCTCGAGCGCTGGACCGGGCGCCGGGCGGGCACCGGCGTGCCGGCCGTGTACGTCGAGCACGACACCCCGCGCGGGCCCGCGGTGGCCACCCGGCACCCGCTGGCCGAGCGCACCGACATCCCCGTGGTGCACGTGACGCACTTCAACCGGATGATGTGGGACAACGGGGCCGCCCCCACCGCTGTGGTGGAGCACGGCATCCTCGACCCCGGCCCGCTCTACACCGGGCGCACGGCCAGCCTGGCGGCCGTGGTCAACGAGCCCGTGCGCCGTGGCCGGATCGCCGGCACCGACCTGCTCACGGCGCTGGCCGAGGAGCTGCCGGTGGACGTGTACGGCATGGGCATGGACCAGCTCGCCGCGCATGCGCCCCACATGGCCGGGCGGTTGCACGAGAACTATCCTCAGGAGAGGCTGCACGGGGCCCTCGGCGCCCACCGGGCCTACTTCCACCCCTACCGGTGGACGAGCCTGGGGCTCGCGCTGCTGGAGGCCATGACCATCGGCATGCCGGTGCTCGGCCTCTCGACCACGGAGGCGCCGCGGGCGGTGCCGCCGGGGGCGGGGCTGCTCTCCAACGACCCGGAGGCCCTCGCGGCGCAGGCCCGGCACTGGCTGAACGACCACGACGCGGCGGCCGCCGCGGGCACCGCCGCCCGCGAGCACGCCCTGAGACACTACGGTCTGGACCGCTTCCTCGCGGACTGGGACCGCATCCTGGAGAAGGTGACAGCATGAGAATCGCAATGGTCTCCGAGCACGCCAGCCCCCTGGCCGCGCTCGGCGGGGTCGACGCCGGAGGGCAGAACGTCTACGTCGCCGCCCTGGCCACGGGGCTCGCCCGTCTCGGCCACGAGGTGGCGGTCTACACCCGACGCGACGACGCGGTGAGCCCCGACGTCGTCGAGCTGGCGCCAGGAGCGCGCGTGGTGCACGTCCCGGCCGGGCCCCCGAGCCCGTTGCCCAAGGACGACCTCGCCCCCTACATGGACGAGTTCGGGCGCTGGCTGGCCCGCGACTGGGCGCGCGACGGCGCCCCCGACCTCGTGCACGCCCACTTCTGGATGTCCGGGATCGCCGCCCGCCGGGCCGCCGAGACCCTGCAGATCCCGGTGGTGCAGACCTTCCACGCGCTCGGGGCCGTGAAGCGCCGCCACCAGGGCGCGGCCGACACCAGCCCGGCCGGCCGGCTCGCGGTCGAGAACGAGATCGTCGCCGCGGCGGACCTGGTCCTGGCGACCTGCCGGGACGAGCGCGCGGAGCTGCTGGCCCTGGGCGGGGAGGACTCCCGGCTCGACGTGGTGCCGTGCGGGGTGGACCTCGACGCGTTCGTCCCGGCCCCGCCGCCCACCGGGCCGCGCCGGCCCCGGATCCTGGCCCTGGGCCGGCTCGTGGAGCGCAAGGGCGTGAACGTCGTCGTGCGCGCGCTGGCCGAGCTGCCCGGCACGGAGCTCGTCGTGGCGGGCGGGCCGGATCGCGCCGCCCTCGACCGCGACCCCGAGGCCCTGCGCCTGCGGGCGCTGGCCCGCGAGCTCGGCGTGGACGACCGGGTGGAGCTGCTCGGCCGCGTGGACCACGACGACGCCGCCGCCCTGCTGTCCTCCGCGGACGTCGTCGCCTGCACCCCCTGGTACGAGCCGTTCGGCATGGTCCCGCTCGAGGCGATGGCCTGCGCCCGCCCCGTGGTGGGCACCGCCGTGGGCGGGCTGCTGGACAGCATCGAGGACGGCGTGACCGGGCTGCACGTCCCCCCGCGGGACGTCGCCGCCACCGCCACCGCCCTGCGCACCCTGCTCGAGGACCAGGAGCTGGCCGCCCGGATGGGCCGCGCCGGCCGCGAGCGCGTCGAGCGGCTCTTCGGCTGGCGCCGGGTCGCCGAGCAGACGGAGCGCGCCTACGCCCGGGTCGTCGAGCGCCACCGCCGCGAGCACCCGCCCCTGCGCGCGCAGACCGAGCGCTGGCTGGGCACGCACGCGGACGAGCTCGCCGTCGCCGCCCGCGAGGCCGCCCAGCACGCCGACGTCGTGGACCGCTGGGGCGCCCGCCTGGCCGGGCTGCTGACCGACGGCGGGCGCGTGCTCGCCGCGGGCAACGGCGGCAGCGCCGCGGAGGCGCAGCACTTCACCGCGGAGCTCGTCGGCCGCTTCGTCGACGACCGCCGGCCGCTGTCGGCCGTGTGCCTGTCCGCCGAGACCTCGAGCCTCACCGCCATCGTCAACGACTACGGCCCGGAGGAGGTCTTCGCCCGCCAGGTCGGCGCCCACGGCCGGGCCGGCGACGTCCTGGTCGTGCTCTCCACCAGCGGGCGCAGCCCCAACGTGCTGGCCGCGGCCGAACGGGCGCGCGAGCACGGGCTGCACGTCTGGGCTCTCACCGGCCCGGGCCCCAACCCGCTCACCGAGCTGGCGGACGAGGCCCTCACGGTGGCCGCGCCCAGCACCTCGGTGATCCAGGAGGTGCACCTGATGCTGCTGCACGCCGTGTGCGCGGCGGTCGACGCCCGGCTGGCCCCGGCCGGACCCCCGGCCGCGCGCGAGCGGACCGACGGGACACCGGCGCGCACCGCCGTCCGGGCGGGGGTCGCATGAGCACGGCACGCATCGTCGTGGTCGGCGACGCCCTGCTGGACCGGGACGTGGCCGGCACCTCGACCCGGCTCAGCCCCGACGCCCCGGTCCCCGTGGTCGACGTCGACGCCGTCTTCGCGAGCCCCGGCGGGGCCGGCCTGGCCGCCCTGCTGTGCGCGGAGCCGCCCTCCGTCGGGGCCGTGCCCGCGCGGGCCGCGGTGACGCTGCTGGCGCCGGTGGCCGACGACGAGGCCGGCCGGCAGCTGGCCGACGCGCTCGGCGAGGTCCGCCTGGAGCGGCTGGGCCACGAGGGCGGGACGCGCACCAAGACCCGCATCCGCAGCGCGGGCCAGACCCTCGTGCGCGTGGACGAGGGCGGGCCCGGCACCCCGGTCGGCGTCACCGCCCGGCACGTGGCCGCGGTCCTGGCCGAGGCCGACGCCGTCCTGGTCTCCGACTACGGGGGCGGGGTCACCCGCGACCCCGCCGTGCGCGCCGCGCTCGAGGAGCACGCCCGCACCGGCGTGGTCGTCTGGGACCCCCACCCGCGCGGCGGGGCCCCGGTGCCGGGCTGCACGCTCGTCACCCCCAACGCCGACGAGGCCGCGGCGGTCCTCGACGGCCCGGGCGCCCCCCGGGAGCTCGCCGGCGCGCTGCGCCGGCACTGGGCCGCCGCCGCGGTGGCGGTCACCGCCGGCGCGGACGGGGCGTACCTGGCCACGGCCACCGGGACCGAGCTGGTCCCCGCGGCACCCGTGCAGAACACCGACCCCTGCGGCGCGGGGGACCGGTTCGCCTCCGCCGCGGCCCTCGCCCTCGGCGGGGGCACCCACGTGACGGCCGCCGTGGAGACCGCCGTCGAGGCCGCGGGCCAGTGGGTCGCCGCGGGCGGCGCCGCCACCTACCGCACCCGCCGCGCCGCCGGCGTGCACGTCCGCCCGGCCCTGCACCCGGGCGCCGAACGGCTGCCCCGCGAGGTGCAGGAGCTGCTGAGCGAGGTCCGCGGCCGCGGCGGGACCGTGGTCGCCACCGGCGGCTGCTTCGACGTCCTGCACGCCGGGCACATCGCCTCCCTCGACGCCGCGCGTCAGTTCGGCGACGCCCTCGTGGTGCTCCTGAACGCGGACGACTCCGTGCGCCGGCTCAAGGGAGCGGGCCGCCCGGTGGTCGGGGAGGCCGACCGGGCCCGCGTGCTGGGCGCCCTGCGCAGCGTCGACGCGGTCGTCGTCTTCGACGAGGACGACCCCCGCGCCGCCCTGAACCTGCTCCGTCCCGACGTGTGGGTCAAGGGCGGGGACTACACCCCCGAGCAGCTGCCCGAGGCCGCCGACGTGCGCGGCTGGGGCGGGCGGGTGACCGTCCTGCCGTACCTGTCGGGGCGCTCCACCACCGCCATCCTGCAGAAGGCCGGCCGTGAGCGCTGAGCCCGGCAGCGCGTACGTCCTCCCCGCGCCCGGCCCGTGGACCGTGGACCCCGCCACGGTCGGCCCCGGGGACGTCCTGGTGCTGCGGGCACTGGGCCTCGGGGACGCACTGACCGCCGTGGCCCCGCTGCGGGGCGTGCGCCGGATGCTGCCCGGCCACCGGATCCTCCTCGCCGCCCCGGCGGCCGTGGGCTCCTGGCTGGCCGGGCTCGGCGTCGTCGACGGCGTGCTGCCCCTCCAGGGGCTCGTGCCGCTGCCGCCGGTGCGCGGCGGGCACGTCGCCGTGAACCTGCACGGGCGCGGCCCGCGCAGCCACGAGCTGCTCCTCACCACCGGGCCCGAGCGGCTGGTCGGCTTCGCCGCCCCGGAGGCCGGCCACGACGGCCCGGCCTGGCGGCGGGACGAGCACGAGGTGCACCGGTGGTGCCGCCTGGTGCGCGAGGCCGGCGGGCCGTGCGGTCCCGAGGACCTGCGCCTGCGGGACCACCGCCCCGCGCCCGCGGACGCCCCCGTGCTCATCCACCCGGGCGCGGCGTCCGGGGCCCGGCGGTGGCCGGCGGAGCGGTGGCGCGAGGTCGCCCGGGCGCTCGTCGAGGACGGGCACCGGGTCCTCGTCACGGGCTCGCCGGCCGAGGCGGAGCTCGCCGCCGCCGTGGTGGACGGCGTGGACGGCGCCGAGAACCGGTGCGGCACCCTGAGCCTGGCCGGGCTGGCGGAGACCGTCGGCGGGTGCGCCGCGGTGCTCAGCGCCGACACGGGGGTGGCGCACGTGGCCACCGCGCTGGCCGTGCGCTCCGTGGTGCTCTTCGGACCGACCCCGCCCGCGTGGTGGGGTCCCGCCGTGGACCCCGGCCTGCACACCGTCCTGTGGCACGGGGACCCGGGCGCGCACGCCTGGGGCGACCCCCACGCGGACGAGCTCGACGAGCGCCTCGGCGCCGTCACCCCGGAGGAGGTCCTGGCCGCGGCCCGGGCCCAGCTCGACGCGGTCGCCCGCACCTGACCCGGCCGGAGCCGCGGTCCCCGTGCGCGCCGGCCTCTCCACCCGCTTTCGACCCAGAGGAGCACCGTGAACCCCACGCCAGACGTGACCACCAGCCCGGGCGCGGCCCGGCCGATCCGCCGCGCCGTCGTGACCGGCGGCGCCGGCTTCCTGGGCAGCCACCTGTGCACCGAGCTGCGCCGCCGCGAGGTCGAGGTCGTCTGCCTCGACAACTTCCTGACGGGCTCCGCGGCCAACATCGAGCACCTCGTGGGCGACCCCGGGTTCCGGCTCGTCCAGTGCGACGTCACCGACTACGTGCACGTGCCCGGCGAGGTGGACCTCGTCCTGCACTTCGCCTCCCCGGCCTCGCCCATCGACTACCTCAAGCTGCCCATCCACACGCTGAAGGTCGGCTCGATCGGCACCCACCACGCCCTGGGCCTGGCCAAGGACAAGGGCGCGCGGTTCGTGCTGGCCTCCACCTCCGAGGTCTACGGGGACCCGCAGGTCCACCCGCAGCCGGAGAGCTACTGGGGGCACGTCAACCCCGTGGGACCCCGCGGGGTGTACGACGAGGCCAAGCGCTTCGCGGAGGCCCTCACGGTCGCCTACCGCGCGCAGCACGGCGTGGACACCGGGATCGTGCGCATCTTCAACACCTTCGGCCCGCGGATGCGCCCCTTCGACGGCCGCGCCATCCCCACGTTCATCCGGCAGGCCCTCGCGGGGGAGCCGCTCACGGTGACCGGCGACGGGGCGCAGACCCGCTCCGTCTGCTACGTCTCCGACCTGGTGCGCGGCATCCTCGCCCTGGCCGGCAGCGGGCACAGCGGGCCGATGAACATCGGCAACCCGCACGAGCTGTCCGTGCTGCAGATCGCCCGCGACGTCATCGCCGCGACCGGCTCCTCCTCGGCCGTGGAGTTCGTCGACCGCCCGGTCGACGACCCCATGGTGCGCCGGCCCGACACCACGCTGGCCACCGAGGTCCTCGGCTGGGACCCCGAGGTGCCGTGGACGGAGGGCCTGGCGCGCACGGTCGAGTGGTTCCGCACCTCGACCGGTGCTCCGCAGGCCGGCGCCGCGAGCCGGGCCGGCTGACCGCCCGGCCCCTCCTCGTCCCGTCGCTGCCGGTGGCCTCCACCGGAGCGCTCAGCTGACGTAGCGACGAGCGGCGCTGCTGCGCTGGGACTCCTCCAGCGCCCGGAAGCGCCGCTCGACGCGCTCGGGGAGGGGGCGCCGCTCGCGCAGCACCCACGGAGCCCCGCGCACGGCGTCGAACAGGCCCAGGGCCGTGACCCGGTCCCGCGGCGCGCCGCCGAGCACGTCCCGGGTGCGGCGCAGCGCGGCCCGGAGGGGGCGGCGCAGCCAGATGAACCACAGCGTGTTGCGCAGCCCGTGCCGCCGGCGCAGGTGCGGGTCGCGGACCTTCGAGGCCTGGTGGTGGACCACGACGTCGGGCAGGTGCACCAGCTCCCACCCGGCGGTCGCGAGGTCAGCGGCCAGCAGCTCCTCCTCGCCGCCCAGCCACAGCCGCTCACTGAACCCGCCGACCTCGCGGAACGCCGTGCGGCGTACCACGGAGGCGCCCGCCAGGAAGCTGCCCAGGGCCGGTCCGGGCATCCATGCGGGCCCCTCGACGGGGGAGTGCAGCAGCTCCGCGTTGATCGCGTCCTCACGGGCACCGGGCTCCACGAGGATCCTGCCGGTGACCACGCCCAGGCCGGGGTGGGCTTCCAGCGCGTCGGCCGCCCGGCGCAGCGACCCCGGCTCCCACCAGGTGTCGTCGTCGCAGAAGGCCACGAAGGGAGTCCGCACCCGGTCCATCGCCACGTTGCGGCCCACCGCGCCGAGGTTGACCGGGCTCGCGACCAGCTCCGCCCAGGGGTGCTGCTCGCGGACCGCCTCCGCGGTCCCGTCCTCCGAGCCGTTGTCGACGACCACCACGTACGGCTGCTCGGGCAGCTCGCGCAGCCGCGCGAGCGCCAGCAGCGCCTCGTCCCGGCGGTTGTAGGTGATCATCACGACCGCCACGCGCTCGTCGGGGCCCGTGCCCTGCACGGTGTCCGGGGTGGGGTCGGTCTCGGTCACGGGCTGTCCTCCGTCGGGGTCGGGGCGTTCGGGGTCGGATCGGCCGGGGCGTGCAGCAGGGCGAGCGCGGCCTCGGTGGTGGGGGAGACGCGGCGGCGGGCGCGCAGCGCGGCCGGGACCCGCGGCAGGGCCCCGAGCAGCCCGCGGCGGCCCGTGCGCCCGGCGCGCAGGGCGCAGCGCAGCTCGTGCGCCACCACCCGCCACGGCCGGCGCATGAGCGCGGTGAGCAGGCGGCTGCGCACCAGCTCCCGCTGCCGGCGGTCGCCGGTCTCCCGGCGCGGCGAGGGGTGGTGGTGGGCGCGGATCTCCGGCACGTAGGACAGGCGCCAGCCGGCGTCGAAGAGGTCGAGGGCCAGGCGCTCCTCCTCGCCGGGGAAGCGCACGACGTCGTCGAAGCCGCCCGCCTCCAGGAACGCCGAGCGGCGCACGATCGCCCCGCAGCCCACGAAGCCGAGCAGGGCGGGGCCCGGGCACCCCGTCGGGATGCCCAGGGGGGAGGCCGCCAGCACGGCGTTGAGCGGGTCCGGACGCTCCTCGGGCCCCACGGCGATGGAACCGGCGAGAAGACCGAGCCGGGGGTGGGCGTCGAAGACGGCGGCCGCGCGGACGAGCGCGCCGGGGGCCCACCAGGAGTCGTCGTCGGCGAAGGCCACGTACGGGGTGCGGGCCAGGCGCACGCCCACGGTCCGGGCCACTGCACCGACGTTGCGCGGCAGGGGCACCACCCGCACCCGGGGGTGCGCGGCGTGCACCGCCTCGACGGTGCCGTCCGTGGAGGCGTTGTCGACGACGATCACGGGCCCCTCGTGCCGGCCGAGGTGGGCGACGAGCTCCTCCCGCCGGTTGCGGGTGGCCACGACCACCGTGACGCGGTGCTGGGGGTCCGGGGCGTCCATCGGTTCCTCTCCGCTCGTGGCGGCCGCGGCGGGCGCGGCGGCGCGCCCGCCTCGCGCGGGCGCGCCATCCCATCGTAGGGGCACGTCGTCCGGTGTCCTGCGGCGCGGCGCGTGACAGAATCGGAAGCGCGCCCGGAACCCCGGTTACCGTTGCGAAATACGGCCCGTCCATACTTCGGGCAACGACCGCCACGACCCCGAAAGGCGTGTGATCGCCCGACATGCCCGACCTGTTCGACCACTATGCCGCCGACATGTCCGGCGCGGCGGCCTACGACGAGATGTTCACCCAGGACCAGCGGGCCAGGGCCGGCTACGAGCGGATCGGCGGGGTGCTGGGCGAACTGTCCCTCAGCGACGTCAACACCCGCGCGGACTCGATGGCCCGGTCCTTCCTGGACCGCGGCGTGACCTTCGACTTCGCGGGGGAGGAGCGCCCGTTCCCCCTGGACATCGTCCCGCGCGTGATCACGGCCCGCGAGTGGGCCGTGATCGAGCGCGGCGTGAAGCAGCGCGTCCGGGCGCTGGAGTGCTTCCTCGACGACGTCTACGGGGAGCAGCGGGTCGTGGCCGACGGGATCGTGCCGAAGGCGCTGATCACCTCCTCCGCCCACTTCCACCGCGCGGTGTGGGGGTTCCGCCCGCCCGGCGGGGTGCGGATCCACGTGGCGGGCATCGACGTGGTCCGCGACCAGGACGGCGTGTTCCGCGTGCTGGAGGACAACGTGCGCGTGCCCTCCGGCGTCTCCTACGTGATCGAGAACCGGCGGGCCATGGCGAAGGGCCTGCCGGAGGCGTTCATGTCCCAGCCGATCCGCGCCGTCGAGGCCTACCCCCGGCACCTCTACCGGGCCCTGCGCGCCACCGCCCCCGAAGCGGCCGAGGACCCGGTGGTCGTGGTGCTCACCCCCGGCGTGTTCAACTCCGCCTACTTCGAGCACACCCTGCTGGCCGGGCTCATGGGCGTGGAGCTCGTGGAGGGCCGCGACCTCGTGGTCCGCGGGGACAAGGTCTACATGCGCACCACCGACGGCGAGCAGCGCGTGGACGTGATCTACAAGCGCATCGACGACGAGTTCGTGGACCCGCTGCACTTCCGCTCCGACTCGGAGCTGGGCTGCTCCGGGCTGGTCAACGCGGCCCGGGCCGGCAACGTGAGCATCGCCAACGCGATCGGCAACGGCGTGGCCGACGACAAGCTGACCTACTCCTACGTGCCGGACCTGATCCGCTACTACCTCGACGAGGAGCCGGTGCTGCCCAACGTGGACACGTACCGGCTCGAGGAGGACGAGGCCCGCGCCTACGTCCTGGACCACCTGGACGAGCTCGTGGTCAAGCCCGTGGACGGCTCCGGCGGCAAGGGCCTGGTGATCGGCCCCCAGGCCACCGCGGCCGAGCTCGAGGAGCTGCGGGCCAAGGTGCTCGCCGACCCGCGCGGGTGGATCGCCCAGCCCGTGCTGCAGCTGTCCACCGTGCCGACGTTCGCCGACGGGGAGTTCAGCCCCCGCCACGTGGACCTGCGTCCCTTCGCGGTCAACAGCGGCGAGGAGGTCTACGTCCTGCCCGGAGGCCTGACCCGCGTGGCGATGCAGAAGGGCTCGCTGATCGTGAACTCCTCCCAGGGCGGCGGCTCGAAGGACACCTGGGTGCTCGGCCAGCCGCAGATCCAGGACCTGGACGCCGGCCAGGCCCCGCCGCCGGACGTGGACGCCTCGGTGCACACCTGGCCGGTCTCCGCGTCCTGGCAGGACGAGGGGGACAGCGACCAGCAGCAGCAGCAGCAGCAGGCGCGCTCCGCCGCCACGACCACCGCCCGCGCCGGGAAGGGGCCCTCATGCTGAGCCGTATTGCCGAGTCGCTGTTCTGGATCGGCCGCTACGTCGAGCGGGCCGACGGCGTCGCCCGGATCCTCGACGTCCACCTGGAGCGCATCACCCAGCTGCCCGTGGGCGAGCAGGAGGCCGAGGTGCGGCGGATCATGGCGGTCATGGGCGTGGAGCCCGCCGACGGGGACTACAGCGTCCGGTCGATGATCCACGAGCTCGCCTGGAACAAGGACTGCCTGACCTCGATCTCGGGCTCGCTGCACGCGGCCCGCGAGAACGCCCGCCGTGCCCGGGAGACCGTCTCCTCGGCCATGTGGGAGTCGCTGAACTCCACCTACTACGGCCTGGGCCAGCACCGCCGGGACGTCGTCGGGACGTTCCGCGTCTGCCACTGGACCATCGAGCGGATGGCGACCGTGCGCGGGCAGGTGCAGATGACCATGTCCCACGACGAGTCGTGGATGTTCCTGTCCCTCGGCGCCGCGATCGAGCGGGCGGACATGACGTCCCGCCTGCTGTGGACCCGGTCCACGTCCACCTCGGGCATGTCCTGGGTGTCGATCCTGCACTGCGCCGGCGGCTACGAGGCGTTCCTGCGCACCCGCTACGGGACCTTCAGCGACGAGTCCGCCACGCAGTTCCTGCTGCTGGACCGGCTCTTCCCCCGTTCCATCCTGCACGCGCTGACCACGGCCGAGGAGATCCTCGTGAACCTGGAACCGGGCCTCCAGCGCGTCGGGTTCAAGGACGACGCCCGCCGGATCATCGGCGAGGCGCGCACGGCCCTGGAGTTCCACCACGCGGAGGACCTCATCGCCGTGCTGCCCGAGCACCTGAACAACGTCCAGGCCGCGTGCGCGAAGGCGTCCGAGTCCGTGGGCGCCAAGTACTTCTCGCACGCCCTGGAGGCGTCCTGGTTCGGAGGCATGCTGTGACCCGGCTCAAGATCGACCACGTCACCCGCTACGACTACAACGACAGCGTCTCCAAGTCCTACAACGAGGCCCGGATGACGCCCCTCACCGACGACGAGCAGATCGTGCTCGAGGCGGAGCTGACCCTGAGCCCCGGGATCGCCACGGTGAGCCACTACCGGGACTACTGGGGCACCCGGGTCGCGGCCTTCGACATCCAGGGCCGGCACCGGCACCTGGAGATCCGCTCCTCCGCCACGGTCGAGGTCAACCGCCGGCCCGGGGACGAGGCCTCCGACGGGCTCGGCTGGGCGGACCTGGCGGACCCCCCGGTTCTGGACGCGGTCTCCGACCACGTGCCGCAGACCCCGCTGACGCGGATCGGGCCCGAGCTGGAGCGGGTCGCCGAGGAGATCCGCAAGGAGTCCGCGGACCCCGCCGCCGCCGCGGCCGCGATCTTCGCCGGGATCGCCACGCACATGCAGTACGTCCCGGGCGTCACCGGGGTGCACACGGACGCGGAGGCCGCCTGGCGTGAGGCCAAGGGCGTGTGCCAGGACCTCGCGCACGTGGCCATCGGCATGATGCGGCACATCGGGATCCCGGCGCGCTACGTCTCCGGCTATCTGCACCCGGACTACGAGGCGGGCATCGGCGCGACCGTGCCGGGGGAGTCCCACGCCTGGGTCGAGTGGTGGAACGACCGCTGGTACGCCTATGACCCCACCAACCACACGAGGCTCACCGACTTCCACGTCACGGTGGGCCGCGGCCGCGACTACACCGACGTCACCCCGCTCAAGGGCATGGTCACCGGCGGCGGCGGGACCTCGGGGCTCGACGTCACGGTCGAGGTCACGCAGACCGCATGACGACGGCGGAGCCGCCCACCTCCCGGAGGTGGGCGGCTCCGCCGTCGTGCGGGACTCGGCTACCGCTCGAAGCGGAAGTTCTTCGGGGCGACCGTCAGCCCCGAGGGCGTCACCGTCAGGCCGCGGTCCCGGTCCAGCTCACGGTCCACGCCCACCTGCACGCCCGGGGGCACCACCACGTTCTTGTCGAGGATGCACCGGTCGACCACGGCCCCCTCGCCGATCTGGACGTTGGGCAGCAGGACCGACTGGTTGACGGTGGCGTCGTTGTGGACCAGCACCTTGGGGGAGAGCACCGACTCGGTCACGCGTCCGCCGGTGACCAGCACGCCGCGCGAGAGGATCGAGTCCGTCGCGATGCCGCCCTCCCCGTGCGGGCCGCGCACGAGCTTCGCCGGCGGGGCCTGCATCTCGTTGGTGTAGAGCGGCCAGTCGTAGTTGTACAGGTTGAACACGGGCAGCGGACGGATCAGGTCCATGTGCGAGTCGTAGTACGAGTCCAGGGTGCCGACGTCGCGCCAGTACTGCCGGTCCCGGTCCGTGGAGCCCGGGACGTCGTTCTCCGTGAAGTCGTAGACGGCCGCCTCGCCGCGGTCCGCGAACCAGGGCATGATGTCCCCGCCCATGTCGTGGCTCGTGTCCTCCTTCGCCTCGTCGGCGCGCAGGGCCTCGACGAGCGCGTCGGTGTCGAAGACGTAGTTGCCCATCGAGGCGAAGAACGCGTCCGGGTCGTCGGGCAGGGGAGCCGTGCTCTGCGGCTTCTCCACGAAGCGGGTGATCTTCGTGACGTCCTGCGGGTCGGTCTCGATCACGCCGAAGGACGTCACCATCTCCATGGGCTGGCGCACGCCCGCCACGGTGGCGCGGGCCCCCGACCGGATGTGGAAGTCCACCATCGACGAGAAGTCCATCCGGTACACGTGGTCCGCGCCGACCACCACGACGATGTCGGGCTTCTCGTCCTCGATGAGGTTCATCGACTGGAAGATGGCGTTGGCGGAGCCCAGGAACCAGTCCTTGCCGCGCCGCTGCTGGGCCGGCACGGTGACCACGTAGTTGCCCAGCTGGGCGGAGAGGCGCCAGGTCTGGGTGACGTGCTGGTCCAGGGAGTGCGACTTGTACTGCGTGAGCACCACGACCTGGAGGTAGCCGGAGTTCACGATGTTGGACAGGGCGAAGTCGATGAGCCGGTAGCCGCCCGCGAAGGGCACGGCCGGCTTGGCGCGGTCCTCCGTCAGCGGCATCAGGCGCTTGCCCTCGCCTCCGGCCAGGACGATCGCGAGTACCTTCTTGCGGTGGGGCATGGGAACCTCTCTGACATCTTCGGCAACGGGCGCATCCACTCCGCCTCGCGGCGCGGAACCACTCGACAGTGGCCTTCATTGTGTCTTAACCGACGCGAAGGGGCGTGACCCCCGGCACAGGTAACCCGATGTGTCACCAGAACTGGGGATGTCGACCCCTCGCCGCGTCCTTCCCGTGGCAGGGACCGGATCCTGCAGTACGCTCGGAACCGTGCGAGTCGATATCTTGTCCAAGGAATTCCCGCCCGAGATCTACGGCGGCGCCGGAGTCCACGTGTCCGAGCTCTCGCGGGTCCTGGCCCCGCTGGTCGACCTGAGGGTGCGGTGCTTCGGTGCCCCGCGAGAACCCCGGGTGAACGGCGTCGAGGTCCAGGCGTATCCCGTGCCCGCGGAACTGGGCGGGGCCAACGCCGCGATCCAGACCCTGGGCGTGGACCTCGCCATGATCGACGACATCGCCGGCGCGGACGTGGTCCACTCCCACACCTGGTACGCCAACATGGGCGGGCACCTCGCGTCGCTGATGCACGGGATCCCCCACGTGCTCTCCGCGCACTCGCTGGAGCCCCTGCGGCCCTGGAAGGCCGAGCAGCTCGGGGGCGGCTACGCCGTCTCCTCGTTCGTGGAGAAGACCGCCTACGAAGCCGCCGCCGCGATCATCGCCGTGTCCGACGGCATGCGCAACGACATCCTGCGCTCCTACCCCGACGTCGACCCCGAGCGCGTGCGGACCGTGCACAACGGCATCGACGTCAGCCAGTGGGTCCGCGACGAGGACACCGACGTCCTCGAGTCCTACGGCATCGACCCCGCCAAGCCCTCCGTGGCGTTCGTGGGCCGGGTGACCCGGCAGAAGGGCGTGCCCTTCCTGCTGCGCGCCGCCGCCCAGCTGCCCGACGACGTCCAGCTCGTGCTGTGCGCCGGTGCGGCCGACACCCCGGAGCTCGGCGCCGAGGTGAACGCGCTGATCGACGAGCTGAAGGCGACCCGGTCCGGGGTCGTGCTCATCGAGAAGATGCTGCCGCGCCGGGAGATCGTCCAGATCCTCTCCGGGGCCACGGCCTTCGCCTGCCCCTCCGTCTACGAGCCGCTGGGCATCGTCAACCTCGAGGCCATGGCCTGCGGCACGGCCGTCGTCGCCTCGGCCACGGGCGGGATCCCGGAGGTCGTCGTCGACGGCGAGACCGGCCGGCTGGTGCCCCTGGAGCAGACCCAGGACGGCACCGGCACGCCGCTGGACCCGGAGAAGTTCGTGGCCGACTTCGCCGCCGCGCTCACCGACGTGGTCTCCGACCCGGCACGGGCCCGCGAGATGGGCGCGGCCGGCCGGCGCCGGGCGGAGGAGCACTTCGCCTGGGAGTCGATCGCCGAGCGGACCGTGGAGGTCTACCGCTCCGTGCTGTGAGCCCGCCGGCGTCCTGCCGCCCCGGCGCTCCGATGTGAACTGCGCGCCCGCATGTGGTAACTTATTTCCTGTTGCGTTCAGGAAAGAACGGCCGGAAACGGCGGGACGTTCCTCCTGGATCCACTCGCGCGGGTGGCGGAATAGGCAGACGCGCTAGCTTGAGGTGCTAGTCCTCGTATTAGAGGGTGGGGGTTCAAGTCCCCCCTCGCGCACAGAGCAGGGCCGGAGCGATCCGGAGACGGAGGCCCCGTCGCCGACAGGAGAACGAATCCTGTGGGCGGCGGGGCTTCTGTCATGGCCATGGCCGGCTTTGGAGAGCGTTCGCGCGAGGACGGCTCGGTGACCCGGGCGGCCGTGGGCTCAAGGATCTCGTCCACACCCGGCCCGGGAGAGGCCACGCGCGCAACGGATCGTTCCACGACCATGTCCGGGGCCCGGCGATGGAGGAAATCGAGGGGCAGGGTGCACTGTCGGATCGGCCGGTACTGCACGATCTATGCCAGACCCATGCCACCTGCCTACTTGCTCGGGATGTGCCCATTCACGCGGTGTCGGCCCGTTTGGGCCACGAGTCCATCACCACGACGGTCAGCACCTATGGTCATCTCGTCGACGACGCTGACCGGCTTGCTGCCGACGCACTCGACGGAACCTGACTCCAGGTGCGCCCATGCACTGAAGGATCAGCGCTTGCCGCGGCCTCCGCGAAAGCTGCGCCGGCGGATGTGGGAGCCGGGCTGACGCTTTCCTGCAACGTTGCGCTTCGGTGACTGCTCCGGGCCCGAGAGTACGCTGCTCCGGCCAGCAGTGTGGCGGTCGTCGCCAGCACCCCGCCGTTGTTGTCCAGCACGTCCGGGTTCAGCACGATCGCCGACGTCCGGTCGGCCAGGTCGTTGGTGACCCGACGGTGAAGCCGGTGACCGCACCGGTCGCCGGGACGGTCTCGACCCGCTCCACCGATGATCTCCATCCCGGCCATCGTCTGGTCGGTGAGCCGGTACTCCTCCAGCACCCTCGCACATCCGTTCTGGAAGGCAAGGGTTAAGAGGCACCTTGGTTGCGAGATGTTCCCAGACCGGTTGGTCCGACCCCGTAGAGGACGTGGCGGCCTGCTCGGTGGGGCCATGACCGTAGTGTCCGGGTGCGCCCGACATAGGTGCTCAACCCGCCGGCCGGGCTCCTCCCCGGTTCCGGAATAGGCCGGTCCCCGGCCCGCCGTGGGGCGGGACGGGGACCGGACGGGGGACGGGTGCGTGCGGTGACCGCGCTCAGTAGGAGTGGCGGGCGTTGCGCGCGGCCTTCTTCGTCTCCGGGGTGGCCTTGCCGCGGTAGCCGCGGTAGCGGGGGCCGCGTTCGCCGTTCTTGCGCTGCTTGTGCTGGTTGTGCTCCCGGCCGGGCTTGTCGTAGACGACACCGGGGAACTGCGGTTCCTCGTCGCGGTCCACGGCGAAAACCTGCGCCACGGACGGCCGCGCCACGGACCACTCCCCGTCGCCCTGGCGGGTCTCCACGACGTAGTCGGGGAAGTAGGAACGGGGCTCCTCGAAGGAGCCGTCCTCGCCGGGGTGCTGCACGGCCACGTAGATCATCCGTTCCTGGTCGTGGATCACGGGCCCGCAGGTCTCGGCGTCCTGGGGCACGGCCAGGAACTGCTGGACGTTGCCGCGGTTGCCGCCGGACAGGCCCACCTTGAACAGGCCGTCGTTGTAGCCGATCGTGCTGGGGGCGCCGTCGGTGGAGATCCAGAGGTTGCCCTCGGAGTCGAAGGCCAGGTTGTCGGGGCAGGAGATCGGGGAGACCTTCTCCGGGGGGAAGCCGGAGAAGTAGGCGGAGGTGTTCTTCGCCGGGTCCCCGGCCACGATGAGGATATTCCAGTCGAACTCGAGGGCGTCGACTCGGTTGCCCCGTTCGGTGAGCTCAATGACGTGCCCCTCGCGGTTCTGCGTGCGGGGGTTCGCCTCGTCCGGACCGGCCTTGCCCTCGGTGCCGCGCTCGGTGTTGTTGGTCAGCGCCATGTAGAGCTTGCCCGTCTGCGGGGACGGCTCGACGTCTTCGGGCCGGTCCATCTTGGTGGCGCCGACCTTGTCCCCGGCCAGACGGGTGTGGACGAGGACTTCCTCGACCGACATGCCCCCGACCGCGGAGGCGCCGTCGACGACCAGGGGCAACCACTGCCCGGAACCGTCGAACGCCCCGTCGGAGGGCAGCCGGCCCGAGCCGTCGATCTCGGCGACGGTGTCACCGGTGAACTTCGCGACGTAGAGGTCTCCCTCGGAGAGCAGGGTCATGTTGTGCGCCCGGTCGCCTTCCACGTACTTCTTGGCCGAGACGAACTTGTACACGTATTCGAAGCGCTCGTCGTCGCCGGAGTAGGCCACCACGGTGCCGTCCTCGCCGATCCGCACGGTCGCGCCCTCGTGCTTGAACCGGCCCAGGCTCGTGTGCTTGACCGGAGTGGAGGAGGGATCGTGCGGGTCGATCTCCACGATCCAGCCGAAACGGTTGGGCTCGTTCACGTACCCGGGCGCGGTCGCGTCGAAGCGCGGGTCGACCTCGTGCCAGCGACGCGGCGGGGCCTCCTCCGAGATCCCGTAGCGGCCGTGCTCCTTGGAGGCGAGGCCCTTGAAGTACTGGTTGAAGTTCTCCTCCCCGGACAGGATCGTGCCCCACGGGGTGGTGCCGCCGGCGCAGTTGTTCAGCGTGCCCAGCACCACGGTGCCGGTGGGGTCATCCACGGTCTTCAGCAACTCGGAGCCGGCGGCCGGGCCGTCGACGGCGAATTCGGTGTGCGCGGTGATCCGCCGGTTGCGGAACCCGCCGCGGACATAAGACCAGGGCTCGCCCACCTTGGTGCGGGTGATCTCGACCACCGACATGCCGTGGGCCGCCATGGCCACCCGCGCCACCAGCTGCACGTCCTCGCGCTGCTCGGCCGGGAACATGAGGTCCTCGTTGGTGTACTCGTGGTTGTTCACCAGCACCCCGGTGCGCCCGCCCCGGTCCTGGAGGATGTCCAGGTAGTCACAGTTGTAGCCGAACTGGCCCGACTGCGCCTCCGCCGTCTGGTGACGGGGATCGAACTCCGCGGAGTCCGTGAACAGAGGATCGCCCCAACGGATGATCGGAGACCAGTCGAAGCCCTCGGGCACGGTGAGGTCGTCCACGGTGTTCGGCACGGGCGCGATCGGGGTGAACGACAGCCCCGAGTGACCACGCCCGTGGGCCAGGGCCGCCTCGGGGGTGGCGCCGACCACGCCGACGGTCACGGCCGCCGCCGCCCCGAGACCCAACGCGGAACGGCGGGTCAGCGCCGCACTGGCAATGTCGCGGAAGTAGCCGTTGGGTGAGGAGTTGCACCCTGGACCGGCGCAGGCATCGCCGCACTTGAGCTGACAGGTCACAGGGCTGCGCTTGCCGCGGGTGTGCCCCAGCATCGGCAGGAGGGTGCGCTTGGCGGTTTCGGTCATGATTCCCCCAGGAGATCGGGCCCGCGGAGAACCGCGGCCGAGAAACGGTGCACCCTCACTGCACCACCGCCGGGTGAGCCGGTCAAGACTTTTGCGTGGGGTCTGAGCTGGGTGGCACGTCCAGGCGGGGTCAGGTGCTGAGCGCGCCTGTGAGGTGTCGATCACAGACAAGTCTTCTTGCGTGGATGCTACTGCGGGACAAGGGGGGCACAAAAAGGGGTGCATTCTGGGAAGCCAGGCTTATGCCGGGATGCCGGGATGCCGGGATGCCGGGATGCCGGGATGCCGGGATGCCGGGATGCCGGGATGCCGGTGACGGTGACTGTGACTGTGACTGTGTCCAGGCTGCCTGCCTCGACCTGTCACGACTTCGTGCATCAGTTTCCCGCCACACTCAGGTGCATGCCATCCAGGGGACGACCTGTCTGGTTTCCAGACGTCCCGGAAGGCAAGGGTTACGAGGCGCATTAGTTGTGAGACATGCAGAACGGTTCGTAGGGCCGGCGTTTCGGGTGGTTCAGCAGACGCCGCCGCTGGGTGTGTACGGAGGGCGTAGAAGCGTTGCTCGCTCGGGTGTTCTGCTAGTTCTTCACACCCGAGCAGGGGCGTGGTGCGGTCTGGGGTTCCGGCGCAGACTGGGCGTATGGAGTTCGTCCGGCACTTACCTCCACCGTTGTTGGCTCCCTTCGTGACCGCAGCCCATGGCTACCGCGTGCCGAGCTATCCCTTGGGTGTGCACCGGGGATTGCCCTCGTCGTCGATGACTCTGGTGTTCGAGCTGGGTGGACGGTTACGGATCACTGGATTGAGTGCGGCGATCAGCTCACACGCGGTGGTGTGTGGATTGCACACGCGTGCGGCGCTGATCGACGCGCGTGCGCCGATGGACGGGGTGCAGTACGCCCTGACGCCGTTGGGGGCTCGCGCGGTGCTGCGCGTGCCGGCTGCTGAGCTGCATGATCGCCCGGTCGATCTGGCGGAGGTGCTGGGGCCGGCGGCCGCTGATGTGGTGGACCAGCTGCATGAGGCCTGTACGTGGGCTGAACGGTTCGCCGTGGTCGACCGGGCCCTGGTGGGCCACCTCGAGGACGGCGTGCCGCCGGTGCCGGCCGAGGTGTGCGAGGCGTGGCGGCTGATTCTGACCGGTCGGGGCCGGTTGCCGGTGTCCGCGGTCGCAACGCAGGTGGGCTGGAGCCGGCGGCACCTGTCGGAACGGTTCCGGGAGGCGACCGGGCTCACCCCGAAGCAGCTCTCTCGGGTGGCTCGCTTCGAGGCCGCACGCGCCCTGCTCACGGGTCCCGCTCCGTGGCCGCTGGCGCGCACGGCCGCGCTCACCGGATACGCCGACCAGTCCCACCTGGATCGGGAGTGGCGCGCGCTCACCGGCTGCAGCCCGACGACGTGGATGCGTGAGGAGCTCCCATTCGTCCAAGACGACACCCCACCTTTCGCGGCAGACTCACCAGCATGAACGAGAACAACGACCAGCACTCCACCGGCTCACCGGCTCCGACCGTGTGGCCCAGTATCGGGTTCACCGATGTCGCCGCCGGTGTCGACTTCCTCACCCGGACCCTCGGATTCACCGTCACCACCCAGTACCAGGACGAGGACGGAACCGTGCAGCACGCCGAGGCGCGCTGGCCCGACGGTGGCGGCGTCATGTTCGGCTCCCGCGGAAAGATCGGTGCGTGGGGCGCCCTGGGCCCCCAGGGGGTCTATGTCGTGGCCGCGGAGCCCGCCACCGTGGACAGGGCCTGGTCCCGGGTCCAGGAGAACGGGTGGGCCGAGGTCCTGGAACCGCTGACGGACACCGACTACGGCTCGCACCAGTTCACCGTCCGCGACGGCGGCGGCAACCTGTGGACCCTGGGAACCTACCGCGGCGCATGAACCGGTGCAGGCCATCGGGAAGATGCTGAAGGGCCTACACCGGCCGCTCTCTTGGGCCTCGTCGCAGTCTGCTCAGCGGCTATTGCGCCTGTGGCCGAGGAGGGGTCACGGCCGCGGTAGTCGTGTCGATGGCGGGCAGTGCTGTGCTCAGGTGCGGGGCAATCTCAGCGACCCGGGCCAGGTATCCGTGGGTGTGCAGCTCGTTCAAGGCAGTGGGAACGCGGATTCTCGGTGTGCTGGCCCGAACGGCGAGGCCGGCCAGGCTCAGGGTGTCCTGGGGCCGGGTCCCGGTGATGGCGCGCAACACTCGACGGGCATCGAGACTTAGGCGCGGATCGGTGCCGGCTTGGGATGCCAACGTGTCCAGTGCTGGGCCGAGGGCTGCGAAGGCTGCGGCCCGGGCCGGCGCATCCACCAGGGATGCTGTGGGAGCTTCTGCGCTGTGCGGGGCGTGATGGCCGGGCATGTGTGGCTTGCTCCTTCAGCTCCTCGGGTGGTGTCTGCAGCAGTTCGCGTGCCTCCCCAGTGAGGGCGGGGCCCGGGTGTGCCCTGGAGATACGGCTGCCGACCACCAGCGCTTCGGGAGTCAGTCCCGCGGACCACGGGGTCCTGCCTCGCAGAATCGGTGGGAAGGGTGACGTGTTGGCCTGCTGGGTGCAGAGGTGCCCTGGTGAGCAGGGTGGTGCGGTGGTGTGGTCGCCGCGCCCTGGTGGTTTCAGGAGTCGTCCCCCAACGACTGACCGCAGATGACCGGTCACGTGGTCCTGTGCCACCAGGGCGGCGGCGTCATGATCGACGCCCAGGATGGCCGGCCCCCCGACCGATCACCTGAGTGCGATCCACGCCGGCGTTTCAGCCCCCCGGCTGATCCTGCCCGTGCGCGATAGCTCGAGATTACCAACGAGTAGACAGATGATCGATACTCATGATGTCCCCACTTCCGCACCCCCATTCGCGCGGTGCGGTGGCCTTTCGGCCCACAAAGCGTTGAGGTGTTGGCTCCGAAACGGCGAGAATCCCTGAGGCGTGGCCAGGGCGGCGAAGGAGAAGGCTAATCCGTTGCTGGTTCTCCCGCACTGACGGGCGAAGGCATAAGGCACCCCATCACGGCGAGGGGATATTGGGCCTGCCTTTAGGTCCGGACAGTGTTGTCCGGCATCCGGTCCTTCGTGACCGGTAACGGTCAAAGGCCCTGCAGGAGGCATTCCTGCAGGGCCCTGCCGTGTGTATGCGCTTTCGAACGCCGCTTGAGCGGCGCCGGTTCAAATGCCCCGGCGCATTCTGTCGACGGCCCATTCCAGCATGAAGCTGCACCGTGGCCAGGCCGCAAGCTGTAGGGGTCTATCCCAATGGCCGGACATGACCCGGTGCCGGTATGGGTGGTGCCGGGTCAGTGGGCGGCGTAGTAGGCGTCCTTGACGGACTGGTGGATGCGGCCGCGGTCGGAGACCTCGTGGCCGTTCTCCTTGGCCCAGGCGCGGATCTTGGCGGTGTCCGGGTCCGACTTCGAGGCCCGTGCCCCGGTGCTGCGGGCCGGGGCGCGGCCGGCTTTGCGTCCGGCGGCGGCGTAGGGGCGCAGGGCTTCGCGCAGCTTATCGGCGTTGGCGGTGGTCAGGTCGATCTCGTAGTCCTTGCCGTCGAGGGAGAACTGGACGGTCTCGTCCGCTTCCCCGCCCTCGAGGTCGTCTTCCAGGATGATCTGCACGCTCTGAGCCATTCTGCTGCCTTTCCCTACTGCTTTTGTTTTCGCATCGACAATGTGCACACGTTGGTGCGCGCATTGATATCGACCTTACCCCCGTGGTGCGGAAAGTGACAATTAGCCTGGGTGGACATCACCATGGCTGAGAAGTCACAGGGAAGCAGGGGCAGCCCACCGTCGATGCGGCATCGGGTCATCTGTCTGCCGCAAACTTCTAACGGGGGAGTAAGAGCGAGCAATGGAATACTTTACCTGAGAAGAAAGCCTTTATGGGCATCCGGCCAGACAGGGGCACCTCATGGTGCCAAGAGTGCATCCCTCGGCATTCGGGGTCAGTGTGAGGGGCTGTGCGCTCTTCACGAGGAAGTCCTGGGCCATCTCGCCGGTGGCATCGCCGGGGGTGTTCTCGAGACCCCTGCAGCGCACACCATGGGACCCAAGGTCGAAGTCAGTCCTCTTCAGCGGCTGCTGTGTCTTCAGCGTCTGGGGAGGTGTCAGCGTCCTGAGTGGCGGATGGGGTGGCATCGGAGGCGTGGGGGTCGGTCCCGGCATCCGGGGTGGATGGGGTGCGGTTCTTGGCGCGGTTGCCCTCGATGACGGTGCCCGTCTGCGTGAGGTCGATGCACAGCATCCCGTCCTCCACGAAAGGCCGCCACCGCCTGGTCACCGTGGTGTCGATTCCGTAGTGCTGGGTGAACGCGGTGGCCGAAACCATGGCCTGCCCGGGTCCCTTCGTCGACCCTGTCCGCACACCGTAGGCGTGCGGTGAGGTGTCATCGGCCGGGCGCAACGCCATGACACTGCGTTGCGCATCGAAGAGCAGCTCCACCGTCTCCGGTGAGTCGATGAGCTCATGGGCTGCCCTGTTCAGCGAGATCACCCCACGCTTCTGAATCTTCACGGCCGGCGCCTTCGCCAACGGAGTCATCCTCTTGTCGAACACCTCAAACGCCACCATGGTCTCCCCTCAATACAAGGGTCCTGAACTAGACCAGTGGTTTCAGCGTAATCATTGCACCGCCGATTCGACCATAATCCGGACTCATGTCCTGCACGCCCTGCACCGCATGCACCTTCTGTAGCGTATTGAACCCCTCCGTGTCTGTCACATATCATCGGAATTTGGCCCTTTGTATGACGTAGGATAAGTAACGGGTTAAGTGACACAGAAGTGGCGTTGCCGGATTCACGGTGGCTTTGTAACGCAAACGGTCGTATAAGTGATGGGGGGTCAGCGCCATGCTGGTGGGCTACATGCGGGTGTCGAAGGCCGACGGGTCCCAGACCACCGACCTGCAGCGCGACGCGCTGCTGGCCGCCGGCGTCGAGAACGACGCCCTGTACGAGGACAGGGCTTCCGGGGCGAAGGACGACCGTCCGCAGCTGGCGGCGTGCCTGAAAGCGTTGCGGGCCGGGGACACGCTGATGGTGTGGAAGCTCGACCGGCTGGGCCGCAACCTCCGCCATCTGGTGAACGTGGTGCACGAGCTCACCGAACGCGGGATCGGACTCAAGGTTCTCACCGGGCAGGGCGCGGCGATCGACACCACCACGGCTTCGGGGAAGCTGGTGTTCGGGATCTTCGCCGCCCTGGCGGAGTTCGAGCGCGAGCTGATCTCCGAACGCACCACCGCCGGTCTGGCCTCCGCCCGGGCGAGGGGACGCAAGGGCGGGCGCCCCTACAAGATGACGCCGGCCAAGGTGAGGCTGGCCGCCGCCTCGATGGGCCAGGCCGGCACCAACGTCGGGGAACTGTGCCAGGAGCTCGGGGTCACCCGTCAGACCCTCTACCGCCACGTCTCACCGACGGGGGAGCTGCGCGAGGACGGGGCCAAGCTGTTGGCCCACAGCCGGAGCGGGTGAATTCTGACAGCAGAAATGGGTGACGGCCTTCCGGTTGAGATGAACGGCGGTTCCAGGATTCCCCAAGCAGCCTGCCGCGGGTGGCGCGCTGCTTACACCAAGTGGGCCGTCTTTGAACCATCTAAACGCTTGATCGGGTGGGACCATGGGTTATGGCAAATCATCCTGCGGCCCCGCTGCTGTTGCGGGAAGGCGACCGGGAGAAGTTGACCCGGTTGGTGCGCTCCACTTCGGTGCGGGCCGGGCTGGCGGGCCGGGCGCGGATCGTGCTGCTGGCCGCCGACGGGATCTCGAACACGGACATCGCCGAGAAGGTGGGCACGACCCGCACCACGGTGATCGCCTGGCGGGCCCGCTACACCGAGGCCGGCATCGAGGGGTTGGCCGACCACGACCGGTCGGGCTGGCCCCTGCGGATCGACCACCGGGCGATCGTCTCGGCGACTTTGATACCGCCGCCGAAGAGGCTCGGGGTCACCCACTGGTCCTCCCGGCTGCTGGCGACCCGGTTGGGGATCGACCACAGCACGGTGGCGAAGGCCTGGTGGGAGTACGGGGTCGCCCCCTGGCGGGAGGGGACCTTCAAGTTCTCCACCGACCCTTCAGCTGGTGGTCAAGGTCGTCGATGTGGTGGGGCTCTACCTGGCCCCGACTTAAGAACGCGGTGGTGGAAGTGCGTGGACGAGAAGTCCCAGATCCAAGCCCTCGAGCGCACGGCACCGGGGATGCCGATGCAGCCCGGGAAGCCGGCGGCGCGCACCCACGACTACATCCGGCACGGGACCTCCACCCTGTTCGCGGCCCTGGAGATCGCCACCGGTCATGTCACGGCCGCGTGCAAGCCTCGGCACCGTCACCAGGAGTTTCTGGCGTTCCTCAAGCAGGTCGCCCGGGCCTACCCGCAGGGGCAGCTGCACCTGGTGATGGACAACTACGCGGTGCACAAGACTGCCGAGGTGAAGGCCTGGCTGGCGGAGAACCCCAGGTTCCGGGTGCACTTCACCCCGACCTCGGCCTCATGGCTGAACCAGGTCGAGGTGTGGTTCGGGATCGTCGAACGCCAGGCCCTGCACCGGGCCGACGTCGCCTCCGTGGCCGAGCTCAACCAGACGATCCGGGCCTTCGTCACCGGCTGGAACGACCGCTGCCACCCGTTCGTCTGGACTAAGACCAGCACCGAGATCCTCAAGAAAGCCAACCGACCAACCACTTCAAAGACGGGCCACTAGTTGCTCTCACCGAGCTCGTCACTCTGGAAAAAATACTGGAAATGTATGCCGAGGACATCCAAAGCCACTCTTAACCGGCTGCGCAATAGCCATGGGCCCACCGAGGCGATGAACGGACGCCTGTAACTCCTGCGCAAATCTGCCATCAGCTTCCACAATCTCACCAACTACATCGCCAGACCGCTCTTCGAGAAGGGCAGATTCAGGTCACGCCTACACCCGTGTTTGCGATAAGCCCTTTACTGCTGGCCCACAAAGCTCGGCCAGTTAAGCGCGCCATTCGTCGCAAACGTTCAAGCTCTCCGTGCCGCGCTGATTCGCAGGAAAAATTACATAGGAGGCAGTTCACACTGCATATTCGTTACAAACCCCGCAAGAACCGTCAAGAACTATCAAATATTACGAAGGTACCAAGAAGTAGTAACGCTGCAGTAACCATGTACCCGATAATACTAAAATTCTCCTTCGACCAAAAACATATTACTTCGATGATCGATGAACCCACGTCTAACGAAAACAGTCATTTGGCGCACTCGATGGGCAATTGCAAACTATTTCATTCCCTAACCTGTAAATGCACTACTTGTTTCCTAGGATTATAATGGTAAATTTCAATTCTCAAGCACAGCAGTTTTCACTCGATCTAGCCAATGTCGTCAACAATTTGGGGCTAAGCATACAGGGAATTGAGGTAACCCAATGTGTACAGTATTACGAGGCCGACGATCATCTCACGGATTCCGCTGACCGCGGTGAAAACAACAGCATTAGGTTAGTATCTGGAAAACCAGCCTGGGTGAGAGTATATTTATGGAGCGCCTTCGAGACTCCTCTCCAGTCTGGCACCCTGGAGGTTCAACGGAGGTCGCATGGAATTTTATGGAATACCGTAACCACGCTTTCTCCAGATCCGTCATCGGCGACTTCCATACCTGCCTTACCGCAGTACGACGCGACGCGGGGCGACCTGTCGAGAACGCTAAATTTTATTATCCCTGCTGATGAGATGATTGGACAGTTGCGCCTAGTTGCTCGCGCAGAATCTAAAAATCGGACTGCTCAGGGAATGGTCGATATAGCCGTCACCCTGCGTCAAACACTTCGTATTGCTGGCGTCATGATCGCTTACAACGGACCTGCATCAAATGCTCCGAACGCGCCAAACCTTACGATTGCTGCACCAACGTTGGCGGATTTACAAGCGATCTCGGTCACCGCCCTCACGATGTTTCCTGTTCAAACTACAGCGATTTATAGAGCCGCGAGCACTCTGACGCAAAGTCAAAGCCTAATGGTAGGGAGTTTTCCAACGTCAGGTTGCGGCGCGCCGTGGGATATCTTGCACGCGCGCGTGGCCAACGTGCGTGTTGGGGATGGCAATCCGCCAGGGTGGATATATTACGGTCTCCTGCCGAATGGTGTACCGACAGACTTCATCGGAGGGTGTGGTGGAGGCGGAGTTGCTGTGGGCCCCCCAGATGCGGGCACATTTGCCCATGAAGTGGGGCACGCGTGTGGGTTGGGACACGCCCCGGACGGTATCGCACCGAATCCCGATCCTTCCTATCCGGCCTATGAACCCTATGATCCGGTCGACACACCACGAGCTTCCACTGGGGAGTTTGGCCTTGATATTAACAACGGTCGAATTTTTACGCCGCGGTTTTTCCGTGATTTTATGTCCTACAGCGTACCAGATTGGATTTCTCCGTACCACTACACTCGTTTATTGGATAACGCTACGCTTGACCCGGTCACGGTCGGCATCGATTATCCGTGGTGGAAAGACCTTGTGTGGGAAGAAGTCCGGAAGTGGCCGGAAATTCCTGAGATGCACGACGAGCTGGAACTCCCAGTTTTCCCCCCTTCGCGACGCGTCAATATTATCTCACTTATCGCCCGCATCGACTTTGGAGAAATTACTGAGGTACTGCACGTGATACGGGCTAATGCCTATGTCCATCAACCACGCACATCGGGCACACCTTTTATCGTCCGCCTTCGAGATCAAAATGGACAGGTTTTGTCGGTAGGTTCTCTTACGCAACTTCGCTCTAATTTATCTTGCAACTGCGGCATCGACGAAAAAGCGACCTCTTATGTGGCTCAGGCACTACTACCCGATACTGCCCCTGGTTCTACTCTCGAAATTTATGACGGGGACACAATAGTTTGGAGTCGATCCGCTCCGAACAGTCCTCCGCAGGTTGGCGATACACATGTCGACGTTGACGAGACTGGAGTTGCCAACATTTCTTGGGAAATGCGCGAAGGATCTGCCGAACCACTGCAACTTTGGCTGCGGTGGTCGCGTGACGGGGAGGTATGGCGGTCCGTCTTGACCGAACTGAGTTCTCCTCCGATTGAAATTTCTGTTGATCAGTTGCCACAAGGTGAAGGACTACTGCAGATAGTCGCGCACGACGGATTCTTCTCTAGCTACGGAGAACCTGTGTCCTTGACGATTCCGGACCGTCCTGCCCGCGGGGTCATACTTCACCCCGTGCAGGACCATACCTATGTTGCAGGTCAAACCATCCGCCTATGGGCTTCAATTATTGATGATGCGGACGATGGGACTGAGAATGCGGTGTGGTCGGTCGACGGAACTGTGGTGGGGCAAGGAGTGGACACCTGGACGGTCCTGGAGGCCGGCAGAAGGACCGTTGCCTTCCGCGTTGGTCCGAACGGAGTCGAATCAGCCATCACCATCAATGTTAATACGTAGGAGGAAAGGCCATTCTTGGGAAAAGCTGAGCCCCGGTGAAACCGGGGAAAATAGAATGTAGTCTCAATCGGCCATCAGTTTGTCGACGGCAAGGCAATGCTATCTTGGCTCGTCGCTTGAACAGTGCTGCCAGTGAGCCATGCGGATGCACCTTATCATCCAGTATAAAGTTGAATATCGCGTAATTCATACACCTGGTCTCATGACTTATAGCTCGATTGTTCGGTTTTGTCCGGGGAGGTTTTTAAGCGTATTATCGTGAAGCACTGGGGGATTACCGTGGCTTAGGTGCTATCAAAGCGAACTTTAGGACGCTTGACGCGCAGCACCCAAAACATTCTACAGTTCACCACCCGGCGATGCCGTCCCAGATGGATCTTGTTCTCGACAGCGCCCGAGCAATCGGCACCTTTATATCTTTTTCTGTGCAGGTGGCGACTGCACTTCATGTAGTTGCGAGCATTGTCCGTGTACATCCTGCCCTGACGTCTTCGTCGCCAGCACAGTATTCAACAGGGTATCGTTTTCCGCGACCGCTCAGGTTGCTTTGTCGAACTGCGGATGGAAGTCACGTGCTCCGGACACTCCATGGTCGACGTAGAAATCATCGCGTCATACACCATCACCGGGCGGATCAGTCCCTTGGCGTACCGCGTACTGCTCGCGTGTCCTACTCGCACATTTTAGTTAGCTTTCCCACGTCAACCTCTATGCGTCTTGCAACTAATTTGTAGTACCCAGTTTTAGGCACCTAAATAAAGCACGTAGCTGCGCGACAGATTGGATTTCCGAAACATGCGGGTGCAAATTCTATCGACGAGACGTCTTACCTCCTTTTCTTCCTTTCTTAGCGCCAGCGATGCTTAAGTTAAACCATCAAAGTGGCTAACGACTCTAGTTTTGCGCGACATGGTTATTGCCTGGATTCGCTCGGGTGGGCCTCGGCCGCGCTGATTGTGCCGCTCATGGGTGAGTGGGGACGCCAGGCGATATGTCGGCCGTTGTATACGGGTCAGAAGTACTTGAGCAAAAGTGCCATGTTCGCGGTGTCCTCTATCGTGTCGGTGTCTTTGTTGTGGCGCCTGAGTGCGTAATTAGGCGCCTCTTGGTTATGCCACCATGTAGGTTCTCCGGAGGCCCACCACAGCGCGCCTAGGCAGGTTGATTGATGCTCGGCCACATAGGTGGCTACCTGTGCCACGGCCGCATCCGCCTCCGGCTCTTCTGCCCAGACCGCGAACTCTCCGATCAGCACCTGATATCCCTGCGCTGCGCCCTCCTCGATGGCGGGGGACAGACGCTGGTGCCTTCTATTTTCATCAACAATTTCGTTTGTCTTACCGGAGCCTTCGTTGTCAAAATAGAGGTGGACCTGGGCTGCGGTCTTATGCAATGGGTCCCATAGGGGTTGGCCGGGGCCGTTGGCGTTGAGCCACCCGTAGGCGTTCGATCGCTGGGGTTGGCCGGCGGGCACGTGGTCGTACCAGTCTTGTTTCCAGGAGCCGGCCCCTGACCAGCCGTTGCCCTCCACATAGATGCGGGTGGAGGCCCCGGCTCGGCGAATGTAGTCGATGCACTTCTGTGCGGTCACCCACCAATCCATGGTGGACATGCCGTTGGGTTCGTTGACCAGCCCGTACTCCACCAGGGGAATGTCACGGAAGATCGTTGCCATTTTGGCCCAAAAATCAGCAAACGCGTAGCGGTCCACTTGGGGGGAGCCCACCAATTGCCCGCGCCACCGCGCCCCTCCGGCTACGCCGTCCTCCTCGGGATCCGTAGAAGGAGGTCCAGCTTGCCACGGCTCGATCAGTACCGTGGCACCCCGGCCGGTCAGGTGATTGACCGTCCGTTGCAGATGACCGAAGTATGTCTGGTATCCCTGCCCCTCGGCTGGCACCGGCCCCCAAAGCCTGGACTGGATCCGGTCCCAGGAGAACGGCAACCGTATGTGCGTAAACCCCTTGCTCACGTAATAGTCCATGAGCTCCGTGGAGTACACCGGGTAATGCTGACCGGCCACCGGTCCGGTCTCCTGAGGCCACACTTCTCTGGGGTTGTGACTCTCCCCGTAACCGCCATTCATTCCCGCCATGTTCATACCGCGCACAGAATCCACTCCTTTTCTCCGGGACCCGTAGCGCGCCCCACGTGAGAACCGCGCACCTATCCAGCCCACTGGTAGCCAGCTGCCGAGCGAACAGGATCTAAGGCCCTGTATTGTCCTCGAAGTCCCACTACGCTCTTCCAAGCGTTACTGGTTCGTTATTATTTTCGCCGCATTACCGTACTCCTCCGGCCAACGCCAGAGAAGGCGCAGATGAACGGGGGACTGATGAGCAAATAGGAGACAGCCGCAACGCGGACATGTCTCACAACTTATCCGACTCGCAACTCATGGGTTATAAGACGGTTAGGTTGCAAGACAGGTGTGTGTTGCCTCGTTATGTCAGGGCAGTGGATCAAGAGCCTGCAGGGCGGTGTGGTTCCCGCACATGGCGTGTACTGGTCGCGGGGGCGGTTGTGGCTACGGTCGGTCTAGGGGGTGCTCATCGGCTCTGTGTCGCAGGCTGTGATCCATGAGTGTGGGGCTCCATGTTGATTCTCATGGCTCGTCACGGGGCTTGATCGCATGCCTGATGTGGTGCGTTGGGAAGTTCTTGCCGTTGTCGGTCCGGTGGCACTGGCCAACTACGGCTGGGCGCCCGCATGCTGATCCCAGGACACGTTGAAGGAGATCCCCATGCCGCCCCTGATGCCAATGGAGGCCTTCAGCGATCCGTCCGCAGTCGGTCCTCTCCTGTGGGTGATCGGCGCGGCTGTTGCCGTGGTGGGCGTGGTGATCCTCGTTCGCCTCTACTGCCTGAAGCACTTGGGTGAGCGCACCGGCGCCGATGGTGGAGCGGCCACCGGCTGCATTGGGGCCGGGGTCTGGGGGTACAGCCCCGGGGATGCCGGGGAGGGTTCCGACGGTGGCGGAGGTGGTGGCCAGTGCTGAGTCCGCCCCGGCGGGGAGCGGGTCGGTGATGTCCGAGGTCAGCGGGCTCGAGGCCTGGGCTTTCTTCCTGCTGCCTTTGATCGGTTACCCGGTGCTGATCATCGTCCAACTCATCGTCGAAACCCCCGTCTTGGGCCGTGAACCGGCCACGCAACGCCGGCGCAATGCTGCGACCGTGCTGGCGGTCATCTCGCTGGTCGCCGCGGCCCCGCTGCTGGTCATGGGGTGGACGCTGGGTGCCTTTGGGGTGTTGTTGCTGGGTGGTCTGGTGGTTCCGGCGGTGCTGACTCTCGCACGCCTGCGGCAACCACCACCGGCCACCACGACCCTGTGATCCCAGCACCTCCCGGGATGATCACCCTATGCCACGACGGGCAGGGGTGAAATCATGCTTCCCTGAAGTGAGCGCAGCCACGTTGGCCACGGGGGCGAGGTGGGCCAGCGTGCCCACTGTGCCGGCGTCTCTGACCTCAAGTGGTGCACGAACTATAGGCCTAGACGGCCACCATGGTCCGGTGCCGCCGAGGCCGTAAGGACGGATGCCCGCCGACTACCAGCCAGGTCACCACGATCATCAGACGGCGCACCCGCGTCGAGGACTGGTCGCTGCCTCGAGCCTTGCGCTGTCTGCCGGCGCTCATTTCCCTGTCGAACTGGCCAGTGACCACGGCCAAGCACGAAGGGCCGCTATTTCTCGGTCGTCGTGATTGTCGTGGTTGTCGTACTGGTCGGGGTCGACGTTCGTTCCTCGGTCGTTGTCGTCTTGCCGTCGGAGGAAATAGTAGTGACAGTGGTCGTGATCGTGTCGCCGGATATGGCGATGGTCACCTTGATCTGCGTTCCCATGAGGTTCTCGCCGCGCGCAGTCCTGGTCTCGTCGGAGACTTCAACCCGCAGCGCGACGGCGCCGGCATCGATTTTGTGCTCCTTGCCGTCCACGGTGACGCTGCCAATGAGTTTCATGACGGTTCAACTCCTCGAGTTCGTGTCAGGCCGTGCTCTCGCCGGAAGCGGCGTTGACTGGTGGCGACGTGATCTTCCAGGGGCTGTTCATCACGCGCTCTAGGGTGCTTGCTCAGGGAACCGGCTCGGGCTCCGGTTTTACCTCGACCTGGCCCTCCCCGCCGGTTTCGGTGATGATGACGATCGCAGTGGTCGTGAGCGCGACGATGGCGACGATCGTCACGATCGCCATGATCGCCACGATCGATACGGGATCCACCGCCCTTTCCGTGCGGCGCTCATCCACCAGGGAAAGAACCGCCATGACCTTCTCCGTTTCTATGTGCAGGGCTCCGGCGCCGCTGATAGGCACGCATCTCACCACGGCCCGCTGGTTGTCGCTCTTGACTTGGAAGGTCGTCGGCTCGCTCAGGAGTCTCGCGTTCAGCGACTCGAGGAAAGCTTCGCCCGTGACGATTCGGCTCCTAAAGGCCGACGTTTCCAGTTTCTGGACGTCACCGAGCGGCACGGTGGTCATGTTCCAGGTGCCACGGCGTTGCTCGAGCCGGACCCACTCTGGTGCTTCCTGTTTTATCTGACGAACGGCATATGCATCACTCATGGCTCATCGCTCCTTCTCCGTCGGCATGGTGTGGTTATTGGAGGGCAGCTAATTCGGTTTTTCGGCGCTGGCTTCGACCTTGACATCGGTGTTGCCCTGCCCGCTGCTGGCAGAACCGCTGAATGTGCCGTTCATTGCCACTACCGCGACGGCTCCGATCGTGAGAATGGCCGTGGCGCCCACGAAAGCCACCGCAACCACTACTCCCACTGCCATGGGCGTCGAGCTCTCGTCCTCTCCTGACGACGCCGCGATCAGCGTTTGGCCATTGCCGGCCCGGAAAGTGACCACTTCCTCGGTCTGACGGACCGTGACTGTATGCACCTCCCCGCTGCTGTCCTGGACCTGGAGCTCTACGGGGCCCTGCGCCAGATCAGCGGTGACTGACGCGGGGAAATCCGGGTTGCTGAAGGTCATGTCCAGTTGAAGAAGCGCGTTCTGTGATGGATCGTCGAACGGGACCACAAGTCCGTGGAAACGATTGCTGTCCGTGGTCGACCGGAGCAGATAGATCCTGGTCGTACCGTCCTGCAGATGATGAGCAATATGGAGTGTGGCCATTGGGACGTGATCCTTTCGAACGATGCAACGACATTGCCGTAAGCGTTAATTGCTGGTCGCATCTGACCATGACCGCGGGCACCGAGGATTTCCAGCGGCAGTATCGCAGCCACGGCGTGATCGCGGTGTTACTGGGCAGCGCCGCTACCCGTGGGCGGCATGCTTGGAAGGGCCAGAAACCGTCCTACGAGGCGGCTTGGACCCGCACGCCGGGGCAGTTGAGCCGCGAGCTCAGTCCTTCAGGGCGGACTGGTTCAGACGTCATAGAGCTTGCGCATGGCGGTGTCGAGTTCGGTGGTGCTGGTGAAGTTCTCGATCACCTCCACGGGAATGCCGACGTCCTCCAGGGCGCGGGCAATCTCTCCGGAGGTGAGGATGAAGTCGGTCTCCTTGGCCTTGCCTTGGGCGGAGATGGTGTCGATACCTCCACCGTGAGATACGGGCTCCAACCCCAGCGGTCGAAAACCTGCTCCAACGGCGATCGCTTCGCGGCACGTTGAGCGGGTTCGGGCAATACTGTGCATTTCAGCGGGAACGTGGCAGGGCCTGTTGTCACTGACCTGCAACGCCTTAGCGGGACATCGGGATGGTCGCTCAGCATGCAGGAGTCGGACATCTCTCCAAACATCGCCTCGCGAGGGTCTGGCCTACTGGGTGCAGGACCGCCCTATGTAGCAGCAGTGCACTGTGCGTCGCGGCCCAGGCCCGCTTGAACAGTCGCCCGGAAACCCTTCGTCATGTTAATCACACGTCATTGCAAATCTATATCTATGACTAGACATAGGCCTAACTTCACCTGAAAGGGGAAGTTGCAGATAAGAGCGACCATGCTCGACATCCTTGTGGGTGCTGGGCGGGTGCTCATTGCGGTCGCACTGCTCGAGATGGTCGTTGATGTCTTAACAAGGGAGGGTCCCAGTGATCCTTTGATGGCGTTCATGGCGCTTGGGATGGTCGGCGCAGTGACCGGCATCGTGCACCGCTTCGAACAAGGTGCCGCTCAACAGCCAGCCTCCCAGGAAGCGCTGTTGTAGGCCCGGAAGTGGCATGCCGAGAGGATCGACAGTGACCGTCCCCCTGGCGACATCCGGAGAACCGATGTAGCCACCTACAACCTGTAAGGCTCCGCTGATGAGCTATTCGGCCTCGGAATGGCAATTCTCGGGGTAGTCCCCCTGAAGGATTGACTATCAAACCAAACTGAGTCACGTCATTCGGGGACGTCTTCCAAGCTAAGGGATGCAAAACCTCTCATTATGGCGAAACTGCTGGGTGCCCCAGGATCTGCGCAAAGCAGTGGCGTTGACGGTCGTAATGATCGACTACACCCACCATGGGGTCGGGGCATACGGAGGCGGATACTAGCTGTGTAGGCCGGGGCGTGGGAACCTGCCGCCGATAAGTTCCCAGAAGCGTTCACGGTACACCGGCTGGTGTGCGGTTGCCGCTTCCTGCATGCTGCGCTGGACCCTAAAGACGCTTTTCCTCTGCCCCATCTCACCCGCGCGACCTTCAATCGCCCAACTACGATCAGTCCGCGACATGCATCACGGCGTGCTCCAATAAAGCGGTCTATTAATCTGCTACCGTCAGTCAATCTACTTATGGGATAATTTATTACTTCAGAAAAGCCAATCAAGGATTTTGAGAACTAGTAGAATCATCAAAAGGAGGATGAAAAGCCCACCGAGATTATCGCACTCCTCCTTCGTCGGACAGTGAGTCGATATCGGATTGCCGTGGGCATCTTCTTCTATGATCGTGCAATGTTCGCAGAGGGTGGGATCCTGGGGAGGCTGAAGAGCTACCCAATCAATTTCCTTCGTTCTGGCGCGTAATTTATCCGCATAGGCTGGGTTGATCATGGCTATTTCCAAAGCGGTCACGGCCGATTGCCCGATTTGAAGTAGCGCTGGTTCCAGCAGACGTTCAGCGGTTCGAATAGTATCAGGACCGAACCTTTGTGGATCTATAAACTCATCACTGGCCTGCAATCCTTCAATAGCAGCGTCGTATAGAAAAACCAGGCCGGCGCTCATCGACCAAGGCATGGTCCCAATCTGGATCCCCATCTGCTCGGCCCCTTGCTCTTTAAGGGCCGCCAGGCGGCGGGCGTCTTCTGAGGTGTTGATGCTTCCTTTAAAGCTCATTTGGAAACTAGTGAAAGCAGCCGCCATCTCGCGATCAGTTCTAACTGCCATCAGGAAGTCTCTAACAAGCACGTCAAAGGCTGCGGCAGGGTTGGAGCGACGAAGGAGTGCGAACTGTGATGTTGAAGTTGGCATGATATTTCACTTTCTAAGAGTGTCCACTGTAATCCGACATCATTGATTGTTATTTATAATCATGCGGCGCATGGAACAGCTCTCCAGGTGCTATAAGTGTGACATGATCCCGTTACTGCTGCGTTATCGTATTGATTTTCTGGGATGAATTTGCGCCCCAGGTTTTAGAGTTCTGGGGTGGTGGAATGAACACTCGCCGTTTCCCCAAGGCATCTGCTCGAACTCCATGCCCAGGGCCCGGTAGTCCCTATTGCTGTGCTCATTACGGAACTCCTCGTTTGCTGTACTTGAAGTGGACGGACTGACGGGTGATACCCAGGACGTCCCCGATCTGCTGCCAGGACTAGCCCCGAAGGCGGGCCTGCACCACCTGATGAGCCTCGACCTGTTCCGCCAGGTGGTGCAGTGCCAGCATGGCCCGCAACCCCTCGGCCGGGTCTTCGGTGGCCAATGCGGTACCATTTGCTCCTATTGCCGAGGGGTTGAAGTACCTCAGCAGTTGGCGCGGTGGGATCCTGAGTTATGGCGAATCATCCTGCGGCCCCGCTGCTGTTGTGCCAGGGAGACCGCGAGGCGTTGCAAAAACTGGTGCGCTCACCTCGGTGCGGGTGGGTCTGGTCCAGCGGGCGCGAATTGTGCTGCTGGCCGCCGACGGGGTCTCCAACACCGAGATCGCCGAAAAGGTCGGGGCCACCCGCACCACGGTCATCGCCTGGCGGGCCCGCTATGAGCAGGCCGGCATCGCCGGGCTGGCCGACCACGACCGGTCAGGCCGGCCGCGGCGGATCGACCACCGGGCGATCGTGGCCGCCACCCTGCGGCCCCCACCGAAGAAGCTCGGAGTCACCCACTGGTCCCCCCGCCTGCTGGCCTCCCGGCTGGGGATCGATCACACCACGGTGGCCAAGGCCTGGCACGAGTACGGGGTGGCGCCGTGGCGGGAGGGCACCTTCAAGTTCTCCACCGACCCGGAACTGGTCGCCAAGGTGGTCGATGTGGTCGGTCTCTACCTGTCCCCACCGGAGAACGCGATCGTGCTCTGCGTGGATGAGAAGTCCTAAATTCAAGCGCTCGAGCGGACTTCCCCGGGGGTGCCGATGCAGCCCCGGAAGCCGGCGGCGCGCACCCACAACTGCATCCGGCACGGGACCTCCACCTTGTTCGCGGCCCTGGAAATCGCCACCGGCCACGTGACGGCGGCCTGCAAGCCACGGCACCGGCGCCAGGAGTTCCTGGCCTTCCTCAAGCAGGTCGCCCGGGCCTACCCGGACCAGGAACTGCACCTGGTGATGGACAACTACGCGGTGCACAAGACTCCTGAGGTCAAGGCGTGGCTGGCCGCCAACCCCCGGTTCCGGGTGCACTTCGCCCCCCACCTTGGCGTCCTGGCTGAATCTGGTCGAGGTGTGGTTCGGGATCATCGAGCGTCAGGCCCTGCACCGAGCCGATGTCGCCTCGGTGCCTGAGCTGAACAAGCGGATCCGGGCCTTCGTCACCGGATGGAACGACCGTTGCCATCCGTTTGTGTGAACCAAGACCAGCCCCAAGCTCTTCAAGAAAGCCAACCGCTCAACGACTTCAAAGACAGGCCACTAGTTCTCCAGGGCAGACGGGCGAAGGATCGAAACACCCCGCCCCGACACGGAATATTAGTACCGCCTTCAAGCCCGGGCGATATTGTCCGGAATCCGATAGTTAGTCATCGGTAACGGCCAAGGGCCCTGCAGGAGACATTCCTGCAGGGCCCTGCCGTGTGTGCGTGTTGAACGCAGCTTGAACGGTACCGGGTTAGTGGGCGGCGTAGTAGACGTCCTTGACGGACTGGTGGATGCGGCCGCGGTCGGAGACCGGGTGGCCGTTCTCCCTGGCCCAGGCGCGGATCTTGGCGGTGTCCGGGTCCAACTTCGAGGCCCGTGCCCCAGTGCTGCGAGCCGGGGTGCGGGCGGCTTTGCGCGCGGCGGCCGTGTAGGGGTGCAGGGCTTCGCGCAGCTTCTCGGCGTTGGCGGTAGACAGGTCGATCTCGTAGTCCTTGCCGTCCAGGGAAAACTGCACGGTCTCGTCCGCCTCCCCGCCCTCGAGGTCGTCCTCCAGGGTGATCTGCACGCTTTGAGCCATTCTTGTCCCTTTCCCTACTGCTTTTGCTTACGCATTGACAATGCGCACACGCTGGTGCGCACATTGATATCGACGTTACCCCCGTGGTGCGGAAAGTGACAATTAGCCTGGACGAAACTCCCAATTGTCGAGAGGTCACAGGGAAGCAGATGCAGTCCCCCTTCGATGCGGCACTTGGTAATCTGTCTGCTGCAAACTTTTGATGGGGAAGTCAGGGTGGGCAACGGAATAAATTCCATGAGAAAAAGCCTGTTATGGACATACGGCCTGGCAGGGGCACCTCATGGTGCCAAGAGCGCTTCCCGCTGTATTCAGGACCAGTGTGAGGGGTGGGGCGCTCTCCACGAGGGGGTACTGGGTCAGCTTGCCCTTGGCGTCGCTGGGAGGTGTTCTTGAGGTCCCTGCGGCGCACACCATGGGACCAAAGAACGTCGTAGTCAGTCCTCTTCCGTGGCTGCTGTGTTCTAACCATCTGAGGCAGTGTCAGCGTCTTGAGGGGAGGACGGGGTGTCATCAGAGGCTTGGGGGTCGATCCCGGCATCCGGGGCGAACGGGATGCGGTTCTTGGCGCGGTTGCCCTCGATGACGGTGCCCGTCTGGGTGAGGTCGATGCACAGCATCCCGTCCTCCACGAAGGGCTGCCACCGCCTGGTGGCTGTGGTGTCGATTCCGTAGTGCTGGGTGAACGCTGTGGCCGAGACCATGGCCTGCCCCGGTCCCTTCTTCGATCCGGCCCGCACGCCGTAGGCGTGCGGTGAGGTGTCATCGGCCGGGCGCAAGGCCATCACCTGGCGGTCGGCGTCAAAGAGCAACTCCACCGTGTCGGGGGAGTCGATGAGTTCATGGGTTGCCTTGTTCAGTGAGATCACTCCGCGCTTCTGGATCGTCACGGCCGGCGCCTTCGCCAACGGTGTCATCCTCTTGTCGAACACCTCGAACGGCATGTCACTCTCTTCTCTGCCTGGACTGCTGGAAACGAATCCATACTAAGCTTGTCGTTTAACCCTTGATTTACCGGTGTTCTGCATCGGTGGCGTCCCGTGTGGCGTTCTTGCCGACGTCGTGGCGGGCGGCTCGGTGCCGGTTCTTCACCCCGGGTGGGCGTCCCGGGCCCGGGCGGGATGGTTTCGGTGCACTGGCCGGCCGAGAGGTCTTCACGCGTAGGTGCCGGAACCCCCGCCGCACCCGGGCCGGAGTCAGCCGATCCAGCGGCAGGGGCTTCTCCCACGGCCGGCGCAGATCAACAGCCCGGTGACGAGCCAGGCGCAGCTGGGTGTGAGCAACGATCACCAGCCAGGTCCAGCGCTCACCGGCCTGAGCGGAGCGGATCTTCGGGGCCGTCCACCCCAGGGTCTGCTTCCAGAATCGGAAGGTGTGCTCCAAATCGAAACGGCGGAGGTAGGCCTGCCAACATCGGGTGATCTCCCCGGCGTCGGCACCGGTCGTCGAGGACCACAGCCACACCGGGGCGGCCTCACGCTGGCCGGGCAGATGCTCGACGGCCAGCCGGATCACGGTGCCCTCCACGACCGGCAACGGCCCGTCATAGCGGGCCCAGGACCCGCGATGCGTCAGCCGCGGATGCATCCGATCCCAGGAGCCCACCCGCGCTATCCCGTAACGCTCGGTGAGTGAACTGGCCTGGGTGTTCGGCACCGACCAGGTCCTCGGATCGGCCAGGGCCATGAGAGATCCGTGTTTACGAGGTCTTCCACCGCGAGGGTCGGTACTACGTGGCGGGGTGGGACCGCGCATGATTCGATCGGCGCGGATGCGCCCACAAGATGCACCGGCAGGTCCGCCAGCACGAACGCCAGCCGGGCTACGTCGTAACCTTCAGTCCATCACCACCATGATCGCCGGGTCCCCGTCATGCCAGTGCCCAGCGTCCTGCAGCCGTCCCACGACTGCCCGCAGTTGGGCCGCGGTGACCGAGGTCGCGTCGTCATCCGGGCCCAGCCGGACCGCGTCCAGGATCGCTGTCCAGCTGATGGGCCCGCTCTCCAGGGCAGCCACCACTTGGTAGGGCCAGCCCGGGATCCGCTGATCGGCCGAACGTCCGCGTCCGCGCCCGTAGACGTGGCAGAACATCCTGTCCGGGCAGGTCGTAGCGTCTGGGCGCAGCCACGGTGAGACGTCAATGGCCAGCACGATCCGTGTCCCGAACATCCGCGGCACCGGAAGCCTCGACAACTGCCCGCGCAACCGCTCGGCATCGACCTGGCCACAATTGAGCCCGTCGTAGAGAGCGCCGTGGCCCCGGCGATGCTCGGGGGCAAGGCTGAGGTCCACCAAGGTCTTCACCGGGCCCTCAGCGCACAGCACCGCCTCGGTCAGCTCGAACAACTCATCAGCACGTCGGGTCAGGCACCGGTACAGCTCACCGCGGAACTGGCGCAGCTCATCAGCACCGGGATCAGAGCACTGGTCAACGCCAGTGCTGAGGACCATACTGCTCATTACGGCCACCGCCCTTGCCTTGAAGCCTCGCAACTTCCAAGGATCATGCGGTGGCCGCCCTCATGCCAGACCCCGCCCGCAGCCCACCGGCACACCAGCATCAAGGGTTAAACGGCAAGCTAAGCAGAGGACATAGGAGGGGCGGCGCAAACAGACCGCGTCCCGGCGGACCGAGGAAACAGTATGCTCTCGGCGTTCATGCAAACCGGAGTGAACAGGAGTTCAAGGGAATCCATCAATGCCAGGGCTTCCATCGTGCTTACATGCCCTGGGTTGGCGCCAGATGCAGTGAACAGTGGCTCGCAAGCCAAGGGATGCGAGACGTCTCATCATGGAAATTTACGCCCGCATGATTCCGCGGTGCGGCCTGTCTCGTAGCTATGTGCTTTATCCATGGCTTTAGAATTGGATATTCAACGTTAGTTGCGAGACAGATGAGGTGAACATGGGGAAGCTGATCGGGTATGCGCGAGTGTCGACGCGACAACAGGATGCAGATCGCCAAGTGTCTGACCTCCTGGGCGCCGGCGTGCGACGCGATGACGTTTATGTTGACAGTGGAGTGTCTGGAAGTCGTGCGTCGCGTCCGCAGTTCGACCGAGCGGTGGCCGCGCTCGAAGAGGGCGACACACTGGTCATCACCACGCTGGACCGGCTGGGGCGATCGACGCAGAACATGCTGGCCTTCGCCGAAGCACTACGGGGGAGGGGCGCCGGGCTTCGGGTGCTGAATCTGGGTGGGGGAGACGTGGACACCGCCACCCCAATGGGCTCAATGGTCTTTACGGTCATGGCGGCGCTGGCGCAGATGGAGCTGGAGATCAAACGGGAGCGGATCACTGATTCGGTGGCCAAACGCCGGGCCGCCGGCAAGGACCTGGGCGGGCGCCGTCAGACCTTCACCGACTCCCAAATCCGCAACGCCCTGCGATTGATCGAGGGCGGGGAGCCGGCCACTCAGGTGGCCAAGGACCTCGGCATGTCCCGCGCGACCTTGTACCGGCGGATCCGGGAGCTGCCGCAAGCGACGACCATCTGAGGCCGTCGTCGCCGGTGGATATCGTGGTGCGTATGACGCACCTGAGCGAGCTTTTCATCGCACGGGGCAAACGGGCATGGCAACCACCCCCGGTTGCCTGAGCTCCGCATGGGGGCATCCGGGCCCGCTCGAGGTCCCTTTGCGGGCGCCCTCGGCCAAGGCGGAATATGCGAGTCTTCGCCGAAGCGCTGCGGGGCACAGGTGCCGGGTTGCGGGTGCTGGACCTCGGTGGGGGAGACGTGGACACCGTCACCCCGATGGGTTCGATGGTCTTCGCTGTCATGGCTGCCCTGGTGCAGATGGAACTGGAGATCAAGCGGGAGAGGATCACCGACTCGGTGGCCAAGCGCCGGACGGCCTGCCAAGACCTCGGCGGACGTCACCCAACCTTCACCGACTCCCGGATCCGCCAAGCGCTACGGCTGATCGAGTCCGGGGAGCCGGCCACCCGGATAGCACGGAACGTGGGCATGTCCCGGGTTGCCCTGTACCGCCGCATCCGCGAGCTGCCACCCCGGCCACGGTGTGTGCTCGGGCACCCCGGCCGCGGTGTGCGTTCGGGCGCACCGGCCGTGGGGTGCTCTGCCAGTACACCTCTCAAGAGGGACTCCCTCACCTTTGTTCTCCCTGATGGGATGGTGCAGTCGCTCCTCCGTCGGGCTTTGCCCGCACGCACGGGCAACCGCACGGACGGGCAACCCACCACGTCCGCCCGATCCGTTCCTCTGCCCCCACCGCATCAGGAGATCCTCTTGCTGACTGTCAACGCCTACGCCGCCCCCTCCTCGACCGCGCCGCTGGAGCCGACCACCATCACCCGCCGTGCGGTGGGCCCCCACGACGTGCTGATCGAGATTTCCTACGCCGGGATCTGCCACTCCGACATCCACACCGTCAACGGCGACTGGGGACCCCAGCCCTACCCCCTGGTGCCCGGTCACGAGATCGTGGGCGTCGTCGCTGAGGTCGGTTCCGAGGTCACCGGCCACGCCGTCGGGGACCCGGTCGGGGTGGGGTGCATGGTCGATTCCTGCGGACAGTGCACGAACTGCCGCAACGGTGATGAGCAGTACTGCCTGGCGGGCATGGTGCCCACCTACGGCGGGGCTGACCTGGATGGGACCATCACCCAGGGCGGCTATTCCACCCACGTGGTCGTCGACGCCGGCTTCGTGCTGTCCGTGCCCGAGTCCCTGGACTTCGCCGCCGTCGCGCCGCTGCTGTGTGCGGGGATCACCACCTACTCCCCGCTGCGCCGCTGGGGCGCCGGCCCAGGCCGGAAGGTCGCCGTCGTGGGCCTGGGCGGGCTGGGACACCTGGGCGTGAAGATCGCCCACGCGATGGGCGCGGAGGTGACCGTGCTCTCGCAGTCGCTGAAGAAGAAGGAGGACGGGCTGCGGCTGAGGGCGGAGCACTACTTCGCCACGTCGGACCCGGCGACCTTCGAGCAGCTGGCCGGTTCCTTCGACCTGGTCCTCAACACCGTCAGCGCCGTGATCGATGTGGACGCCTATCTGTCGCTGCTCACCGTCGACGGTGCGCTGGTCAACGTCGGGGCCCCGGCGAAGCCGCTGAGCCTCAACGTGTTCTCCCTCATCGGCGCCCGCCGCACCTACGCGGGGTCGATGATCGGCGGCATCGCCGAAACCCAGGAGATGCTCGACTTCTGCGCCGAGCACAGCATCGTCCCGGAGACCGAACTCATCGACGCCTCCTATATCAACGAGGCCTACCAGCGGGTGCTGGCCTCCGACGTGCGCTACCGCTTCGTCATCGACACCGCCACCCTGGCCTGAGCCCATCCCCAGTGCGGATACGCTCCGTGGCGTAGGCATCGCGGCCCATGTCCGCGTTGCCGGCCGAGGGAACACCAAGGGCCGGTCCTGCCGCCTTCGCCCTGCGCGCCCGCCGCACGGCCGTGATGCTCCTGGCCGTGATGACCGCGACACTGACTGCATGCAGCACCGCCGGCCCCAGCGGCCCCACCGCTGAGCCCCATCCCGCATCGATCCCCGCCACGAGGGAGGACACCGAGGACATGAGCACCCCATCCGCGGGAGCAAGCACCCCGATCACTCTCGACATCGAGGGCACCACGGTGACCGCGACCCTGTTCGACAACACCACCGCTCGCTCCCTGATCGACCAGCTGCCCCTGGAGCTGTCCTTCACCAACTACGGCGGCCAGGAAAAGATCGCCACCCTGCCGGCGCCGCTCCTACTCGAGGGAGTGCCGGCCGGGAACGACGCCGACCCCCTGACCAACGGCTACTACGCCCCGGACCAGGCCCTGGTGCTCTCCTACGAACACGTCGGGTACTACAGCGGCATCGACCGCCTGGGCGAGTTCGACGACCTCGAGGCGGTCCGTGACCACGACGGCGCCTTCACCGCCCGTCTGAACCGCAATGACTGAGGAACTCACCCACCTCGGAGCGCCTGTGGAGGCACCTCGCGCGACCACGGCAGGCCTTCCTTCATCCCGGTCGGATGCGTGCTGGATTCCTGCCGTCAGCGCAGAGAACCGTGCTGAGGGGTGTACTGGCAGGGTCTCCCTCGCATGCTGAGAGCGACCTACTCTGGCGGGATGGACAACCGCACCGAGGTCCGCGAGTTCCTCGTCTCGCGCCGGGCCAAGCTCACCCCGGACCGGGCCGGTCTGCCGGCCGGGGGCAACCGGCGGGTGCCGGGACTGCGCCGGAGCGAGGTCGCGGCCCTGGCCGGGGTGAGCGTGGAGTACTACGCCAAGCTCGAGCGCGGGGCGATCGCCGGGGCCTCCTCCTCGGTGCTGGAGGCGATCGCCGCCGCCCTGCGCCTGGACGACACCGAACGGGCGCACCTGCTCGATCTGGCGCGTGCGGCCGACGGCGTGTCCGCCGCTCGGCGCCCGCGCCGCCGGGCCTCGAAGCAGGCAACAGTCCGGCCGAGCCTGCAGTGGGCGCTGGAGTCGATCACCGACGGGGTGGCCTTCGTGCGCGATCAGCACCAGGACCTGCTGGCCACCAACGCCCTGGGCCGGGCCTTCTACGCCCCGCTGATCGGCGACGGTGGGCGCACCCCCAACCTGGCCCGCTTCCAGTTCCTGGATCCGGCCTCCCGGGACTTCTACCCCGACTGGGAGGTGTTCGCCGGCATGTGCGTGGCGATCATGCGCGCTGAGGCCGGGCGCGACCCGCACGACCGCGGCCTGCAGGACCTGGTGGGGGAGCTGTCCACCCGCAGCGAGACCTTCCGCACCCTGTGGGCCGCCCACGAGGTGCGGACCCACGGCACCGGCACCAAGCGCTTCCGCCACCCGTTGGTCGGGGAGCTGAGCCTGGCCTACGAGGAACTGGCCGTCACCGCCGAACCCGGGCAGGTCCTGATGATCTACACCGCCGAGCCCGGCTCGGCCTCGGCCGAACGGCTGCGGCTGCTCGCCTCCTGGGCCGCCGAGCACCCCGCCGCCGTCACCAACCACTGACCCGAGCTCCGGATCACGGGGCATCCACTGACGCGTCCACCCGCAGGACGCAGGCCGGACCGAATATCCGGATGCTGGAGCTGCGGACCCCGCTGGCCGAACACCATTGAAAGGACACCATGGAACTGACCGATCTTCTGCAGGAGCTCAACGCCGGGCGCACGATCACGGGGGACTCGCCCCTGCACGAGGTCATGCACCGGATCAGCCAAGAGGCCCTGCGCATCACCGGGGAGCTCAACAGCGGATACCAGGAACCGGCCCGGGTGCGGGAGCTGCTGGCCCAGCTCACCGGCAAGCCGGTGGACGAGTCGGTGACGGTGTTCCCGCCCTTCTACGCCGACTTCGGGAAGAACATCTCCCTCGGGAAACGGGTCTTCATCAACTCCGGGTGCACGTTCCAGGACCAGGGCGGGGTGGTCATCAGTGATGACTGCCTGATCGGGCACAACACGGTGCTGGCCACCCTCAACCACGACCTCGCCCCCAGCCGCCGGGCGGACATGCACCCGGCGCCCATCGTGATCGGGCGCAATGTGTGGATCGGGTCCAACGCCACGATCCTGCCCGGGGTGACGATCGGTGACGACGCCGTCGTGGCCGCTGCGTCGGTGGTGACCAAGGACGTGCCGGAGAAGTCCGTCGTGGTGGGCTCCCCAGCACGGATGGTGCGCTCCGTGAGCGACTGAACCGCACCGGCACCGCTTCGGCCGGGGAGCGACTCACACCTCGTCAACACCGACTGGTTTCTCCACGAAACCCCGGACAGGATCACGCGAATCCGCCGAGCCAGCGAGTGATCCACCGGTTCAATTCCAGCACGCACGGTGGGCGTCCTGCGTTCAAGGACAGAAGCGGTAGTCGCCATTGCGGGACCGACCAAATGACCAGGGATGGACGGGAAAGTACGAGGGACCCGAACCCTCCGCTTTACATATGGCCCCATATGGGCCGTTCATCTGAGGCTTCAAGGATGCCGAGGGCGGCGGAGCTGGCAGTCGTCGGCGCAGAGCATTTGTCGTTCCCCGGTTCTGATGTCTCGGATCCACACCACGTTGAGCCTAGGCATGGTGGCGAGGACGGTCCCGCTGTAGGTGGGGAAGCCGAACCGGTGGATGTCGAGGTGGTCCCCGCAGTGCAGGGTGGAGACATCGCGGACAGGCCGCAGGTCGGTCAGCATGGCGGGCTGTTCCTTCTCATGCGGGGCAACAACGGGTCGGGCCAGGCGGCATGCCCGGTGGGGCGAGGTGGCTGAGGTGTCGTGTGGCGCTGCCACTGATCGGTGGAACCGGCCGGTGGCAGCGTCTGGCGTCCTGGGGTCAGTGGACCAAAGTGGGGATCTTGGCGCGCAGTCCGGCTTCGGTCTGCTCCTGGGCGCGGGTTTTCTCCAGGGTGGTGGTGATCAGGTGCTTCGGGACCACCACGATGCCGTCGCTGTCGCCGATGATGGCGTCGCCGGGGTGGCAGACCACGTTGCCGCAGGCCACCGGGGCCCCGATGGTCCCGGGTCCGTATTTGAAGGGTCCGGCCGGGCTGATGCCGCGGGCGTAGGTGGGCAGGCCCATCGCCTGCAGTTCGGCGACGTCGCGGGTGGCGCCGTCGATGACGACTCCGGCGATGCCGCGGGCGATGCAGAGCTCTCCGAGGATGTCGCCGAAGCAGGCGCGGTTGGTGTCGCTGTTGGCGTTGATGACCAGCACATCACCGGGGCGGGCGTCGTCGAGGGCTCGGTGGATGGCGAGGTTGTCGCCTTCGCGGGTCTGGATGGGCAGCACGGTCCCGGCCAGGCGCAGTCCCGGGGTCACGGGGCGGATTGCGGCGTGCATGAGACCCATCCGGGACTGGGCGTCGCCGATGAGGGCGACCGGGAACTGGGCCAGTTCCTGGATGGGCCTCAGGGCTGGCCGGTCCCAGTCCGGGGTGAGCTGGAGGCTGTCGGTGGCTGCGGTGATGATCATGGTGGTTCTTCCTGGTGGTCTGGTGAGGGGATCAGCTGTAGGACGGGGCGGTGACGTCGTTGACCGCGGTGGCCGGGCGGTCCCCGGCCACCACCTGACGGATCGCGGCCAGAGCGTCGGTGCCGGCGGCCAGAAACGCCTCGGCGGTCTGCCCGGCCACGTGCGGGGTGACGACGAGGTTCGGCACCTGCGCCACATCGATCACCGAGTGAGGCAGCGGGTTTTTCATGTCCACGGACTCGCCCTCGAGCACGTCCAGACCGGCCCCGGCCAGGTGTCCTTCGACCAGGGCCTGGGCCAGGGCGGCCTCGTCGACCAGTCCACCGCGGGAGGTGTTGATCAGCACCGCCCCCGGCTTCATCGACGCCAGGGTGGCCGCGTCGATGAGGTGGGTGGTCTGTGGGGTCAGCGGTAGGTGGAGGCTGAGCACGTCCGCCCCGGTAATGACTTCCTGAGCGGTGGCGGGCCGGGCGCCGGTGGCCTCGACGGCGGCATCCTCCACGTAAGGGTCGTGGGCGACCACGTCCATGCCGAAGCCGTGGGCGATGGTGGCGACCATGCGGGCGATGTTGCCGAAGCCCAGCAGGCCCAGGGTGCGTCCGTGGAGTTCGAAGCCGTTGATCTGCGGTTTGAGCTCGGCCCAGGCTCCGGCGGCGGTGCCGGTGGCCCCGTAGGGGGTGCGGCGGGCCAGGGAGAGCAGCAGGGCGAAGACGTGCTCGGCCACGGCCCGGCTGTTGGAACCCGGGGTGGTGGTGACCCAGATCCCGGCGGTGGTGGCGGCGTCGATGTCGACGTTGTCGGTGCCCACCCCGTGGCGGGCGATGATGCGCAGGCGAGGGGAGGCGGCGATCTTGATCGCGTCGAAGCGTTCGGCCCGCAGCAGGACCGCTTCGACCTCGTGGCTGACCTCGGTGTAGTCCACGGCGGTTTCGCCGTAGCCCCGGTGCACCTGGCCCAGGGTGGTCAGCTCGGCGAGCACCTCGGGGTGGATGGGGTCGGAGACGTAGATGGTCGTCATGGGGTTCCTCGGTGGTGGGATCGGCCGCGGGTCAGCGGTAGAGGTGGGAGGAAGTGGTGGTGGTGTTGGTGCGGACCGCGCCCAGCACCACGGCCAGGCCCATCACCCCGAAGACCACGAGCATGTAGGCCGGCACCAGGGTGTTGCCGGTGGCGTCGATCATCCAGGTGGCGAAGTAGGGGCCTCCGGCGCCACCGATCACGGCTCCGACGCTGTGGCCGAAGGCCACCCCGGTGTGGCGGACCTCGACGGGGAAGAACTCGGGCATCGAGGCGTAGGTGCCGGCCTGGCAAAGGGCGTAGGGCACCATCCCGATCAGCAGCCCGATCATGGCCAGGGCCACCGAGCCGTTGTTCATGAGCATGAAGGAGGGGATGGTGACTGCGATGTAGAAGAGGTAGGAGGTGACCAGCACGCGCTTGGCGCCGATGCGGTTGCCCAGCTGCCCGGCCAGAGGAATCAGGAAGGCTGCGGCGACCACGGCGATGAGCACGATGTAGGAGGCTTCGGCCTTGGTGTAGCCCAGCACGGTGCTGAAGTAGACGGCGACGTAGACGGTGCCGATGTAGGTGCCCATGTTCTGCACCAGGGAGATGAAGAAGACCTTGGTCAGCGGCTTGCGGTGCTCACCGATCAGCCGGCCGAAGGGGGAGCCGGTGGTCTCCTTGGCGGTGGCGGCATTGGCGGTGAACTCGGGGCTGTCCTCGATCTTCAGGCGCATGATCAGGCACAGGATGCCCAGCGGAACGGCGATCATGAACGGGATCCGCCAGCCCCAGGACTCCATCGCCTCGGCCGGCACCAGGGTCGCGGCCAGGGCGGCCAGGCCGGCCGCGGACCCCTTGCCGAGCACGGCGATGCTGGGGATGAAGGAGATGTAGAGGTTGCGCCGCTCGATCGGTGCCCACTCGCGGATGTAGCTGGCGGCCCCGCCGATCTCACCGCCGGCGGAGAAGCCCTGGAGCATCCGCAGCACCCCGAGCAGGATCGGGGCCCAGATCCCGATCTGGGCGTAGGTGGGCAGTCCTGCGATCAGCCCGGCGGCGGCACTCATCAGAAGGATGGAGCCCACCAGGCTGGTGCGGCGGCCCATCCGGTCTCCGATCCAGCCGAAGAAGATCGCCCCCAGCGGGCGGACGATGAATGCGGTGCCGAAGATCAGGAACGTGTTGAGCAGCCCGGCCACCGGGTCGTCGCTGGGGAAGAACACCACCGCGATCGTGGCGGCCACGTAGCCGAAGACGCTGAAATCGTAGTACTCGATGAAGGTGCCGAAGGCCGCCACACCGGTGGCCTTCTTCGCCTTACGCTGCCGCTGGGGATCCACCGCGGGGGCGGTCAGCTGTGATGCCTGAGCCATCCGAACTCCTAAAAAATGGGACACTGTCCTGAAATGTCGATACAGTGTGAGTCGGGGCACGTAAAAGTGTCAAGGGCCACATCCTGACTGCGTCATGCCGGCTCAGAGGGTGCGGAGCTGGTCGGCAGTGCCCGGGCGGTAGCGTGATGAACGCGGTCTTGGCTCTCGCGGGGACCGGTGGGAGAAGAGCGAGCAGGCGGAGGGCAGGCGTGAACGAAACCACGGCATCGAGCAACGACCGGATCGTCGAGGTCCTGCATGCCTTGGTGGTCCGCCAAGAGGCGGCCGGGGTGCGGGAGCTGGCCGAGGAGCTGGGGGTCAGCCGCAGCACCGTCAACCGCATCCTGCTGGGACTGGTGGAGCAGGAGTTCGCTCTGCCCACTGCCAGTGGGGCCTACCGGGTCGGTCCGCGCCTGCGGGTGCTGGCTGCCGCACTGCACGCCCGCCACCCGCTGCTGGCCCGCAGCGGAGAGATCATCGAGGAGCTGGCGGAGCAGTCGGAGGCCACCGTGATCGTGGCCGTCCACGACGCCCCGCGCCCGCAGGCCGTGGTCGTGGCCCGACGGCGCCACCCCGCACCGGTGGCCTACTCCCTGGAGCCGGGCACGGTGTTGCCCTTGCACGCCGGGGCCACCGGGCGCGCCATCCTGGGTCGCACCGGCATCGATGCCCTGGGGCCCGAAGCACTGGAAGCCCGCACACCCGAAACCGTCACCGACCGGACCGAACTAGCCGAGCTGCTCAAGCAGGACCGCCGTGCCGGCTACGTCATCAGCATCGGCCAGCAGTTCCCGCTGGCCGCCGGGGCCGCTGCCGCCTTCTCCTGCCTGGGGCTGACCGGGTCGGTGTCGATCACCAAACCGCGCTACCTCACCGATGACGAGGATTTGGCTCGCTTCGGCCCGATGGCTCAGACGACCGCCCGAGCGATCGAAGACCAGTGCCCCACCCCACCGGTGCCGGCGAACCTCCCCTCGGGCACCACCCACCCGGCCGGGGGCACCGCCCTGGAGCGGATGACCCGGTTGCTGGCCATCCTGGTGGCCGAACCGGCCGGGGTCCACCCCGGCCAATCCCTGGCACGAGCGATCGGGGCGAACATCGCCACTACTCACCGGCTGGTCGCCACCGCCACGGCCACCGGGCTGGCCCTCACTGACGGCACGATCCTGCACCCGGGCCCGCGCCTGTTGCACTGGGCGGCCCGGTTAGGCCCCACCCGTGACATCGGCGCCCTCACCGGCCACATCCTGCGCGAGGTGGCCGAGACCACCGGGGAGACCATCGGGCTGGCCCAGCTGGAGCCCGCCACCGGCACCGTCGAGATGACCACCGTGATCAACGGCGTCCAGCCGCTGCACTACGGGCTGGCCTCCGGGGTGCACATTCCTCTCTACGCCGGGGCCGCCGGCAAGGCCATCCTCGCCCACTGCCCACCTGACACCCTTGAGCATCTCGAGTTGGAGCCGCTGACCGAGCGCACCCCCATCGACCGGCAGGCGCTGATCGATGACCTGCAGGCCATCCGTGACCGTGGCTGGGCCACCGCCGACGGTGAACGCATCCCCGACGCCTACGGACTCAGCGCCCCCTACTTCATCGACGGCACCATCGCCGGATCCATCACCGCCACCGTCGCCCGCTTCCGCGTCCCCCACCTCGACCTCGACGCCCTGGCAGACACCATGCAGGACGCCGCCCACCGCATCACCCGGCTACTCTCCCTTACCCCCACCCTTTGAACTTTCGAGGGCGCCCCGCCGGAACACCATCCAGCACGGGACGTCCGACGCCGGCCCCCGGAACGCGATCGAGGGCTCGCCGGATCCCGACGGGAGCGTCTGCATCGGCAGGGCGCCTCCGAAGTGGTCGGAAGGCGCCCTACGGGATGACAGCTGGTGACCGGCGTGCGGGCGAGGGCCTCAGATGGGATGTCAGGCGACGGTGGCGTGCTGCTGGGTGCCTGCGACGGCGGAGCTGCCCAGGTCGCTGCCGGGCAGGGGCTGTTGGGCGTTCAGGGCCTGGACCCAGGCGGCGGTCGAGGCGACGGCGGCCCAGTTGGAGTGCAGCAGGGTCATGAGCGTGGTGTGCACGGTCTCGGCGTTGACGGAGCCGGCCTCATTGGTGAGGTTGACCGCGCCCGTGGCGTCGGCGAGGACCTCGGTGGTGAAGCCGAGCCCTTCACCCTCGACGGCCGAGGCCAGGACACAGTTGTTCGTCATGTATCCGACCAGCGTGACGGTGTCCACGCCCTGCTCGCGAAGCCAGATGGAGACATCGGTGTCGGTGTAGACGGAGCCGTAGTGCTTCACGACGGTCTTCCAGTGCTCGGTGCGGCGCTGAGCCACCTCGGGGTGCAGTTGGAAGCCGGGCTGGGTCGGGTCGAACACCGGGGCGCCCTCACCCATCGTGTGCTGGACGGCGACGACGGGGATCCCGGCGGCGTGAGCCGCCTCGATCGCCTGGACGATGCGCGGGACCGACTCGCTGTGCGGCGGATGCTGGATCTCCAGTGGGCCGCCGCCGAAGTAGTCCTGCTGGACGTCGATGAGGACGAGTGCGCGCTGAGGGCTGGTCACGGGGGACTCCTTGGGGTTGTGGCGGTCGCGCAGCTGCGACCGCTGAAGCGGTACTTCTCCATCCTGAAGACACCCGCCAGGAACCACTAGTGGCGCAAAGGCCGACATACGATGAGATCGCGCCAAGGGTGAAGGGGGGCGGATGCGGATCGGGATCTACGCCTTCGACGGGATCACCATGTTCCACCTGTCGGTGCCGCAGATGGTCTTCGACGAGGTCGCCCGGCAGGGTTTGGGGGACTGGGACACCTTCCTGTTCGGCGACCGTCCGGGCAGGATCCGCAGCGCAGAGGGGTACGGCATCGAGGGCATCCACGGCCTCACGGCCGCAGAGGACGCCGATGTCCTGGTGATGCCGTCGTGGTTCCTCGACGGGCGCCCGGCCAGTGAGGCGGTGCGCGGCACGCTGAGGTCAGCCCATGCCGCCGAGGCCACGATCGTGGGCCTGTGTCTCGGGGCGATCCCGGTGGCCGATGCCGGACTGCTCGCCGGGCGCCCGGCCGTCACGCACTGGCAGGCCTTCGAACTGCTGGCGCAGCGGCACCCGGAGCTCGCCCTGGACGAGTCGGTGCTCTACCTCGACCACGGCGACGTCCTCACCTCGGCGGGCACCGCATCGGGGCTGGACGCCTGCCTGCACCTGGTCCGGTCACGCCTCGGGGCCGAGGCTGCGAACAGGGTGGCTCGGAGCCTGGTCATCGCCCCGCACCGTGAAGGCGGACAGGCCCAGTACATCGAGCGCCCACTGCCTCCCCGGCCCGACGACCACGCGATCTCCCGGGTCATGGACTGGACCGGGCAGCATCTGGGCGACCCCCTGTCGATCGAAGTGCTGGCCGCTGCGGCGCACATGAGCACCCGGACCTTCGTGCGCGCGTTCCGGGCGGCGACCGGGACCACACCGGCCACCTGGGTGCGGACACGGCGCCTGGACGAGGCCCGCCGGCTGCTGGAGACCACCGACCGGCCGATCGACACGATCGCCGCTGAGTGTGGCATCGGCAGCCCCGTGACACTGCGCCAAAACTTCGCAGCCGCCTTCAAGACCTCACCCTCGCAGTACCGTGCACGCTTCCGAGCCGAGGCAACCGACACCGGGAAGTGACCCCGCCGGTTCCGACGGGCAAGCGGTCGCTGGGTAGGCGCGTCAACGGTCATCTCTCGGGTGAGGTTGCGGGGAGACCGGACCGTGGCTGAGCGGTTCCCTGAGGGGCGATGCCCTTGTCGATGCGCCGGGAGAGCGTCCGCGGATCTTTCACCTCGCTTGACATGTATACCCCCTGGGGGTAACAGTAGGACGCAGTAATACCCCCTAGGGGTATCGCATAGTGGCGTGGTGGAATCTGCGCACCCTGTTCTGAGGAGCTCTCCGATGCCTGCTGCTGCCTCCGCCGTCGTGCGGCCCGACACCTCGAGGGGTTCTCGGGGTGGGCTGGTCCCGCTGTTGGTGATCGCCACCGCCCAGCTGATGCTGGTGCTCGACGACTCGATCGTGAACATCGCCCTGCCATCCATCCAGCGCGAGCTCGGGGTCTCGGCGGTGCACCTGCCGTGGGTCGTCAACGCCTACATCCTCGCGTTCGGGGCGCTGCTGCTGTTGGGCGGGCGGATCGGGGACCTCTGGGGGCGTCGCCGTACCCTGCAGGTCGGCATCACCGTCTTCATCATCGCCTCCCTGGCCGGAGGCCTCGGGCAGAGCACCGCCATGCTCGTCGTGGCGCGGGCCGTGCAGGGGATCGGCGCGGCGATGACCGCACCGAACGCCCTGGCCCTGATCGCCACGACCTTCTCCGATCGAAAGACGCGCGATCACGCGCTGTCGCTCTACGGGGCGATGTCCGGTCTGGGCATCGTGGTCGGGCTGCTGTTGGGCGGGGTGCTCACCGGCACGCTGGGCTGGCGGTGGGTGTTCTTCATCAACGTCCCCATCGGGCTGCTCGTCCTCCTGGGCTCGCGCACCCTGGTCGGTACCGAGCCGCACACCGGCCGGCTCGGCACCGTCGGGGCGGAGTTGGGTACCAGCGGGATGGTGGCTGTGGTGTACGCGATCACCCGGTTCGGTGAGGAGGGGTTCATCGACCCCCTCGCCTGGAGCCTCGTGGCCGCCGGGGTGGTGCTGCTGGCCGCGTTCACTCTCACGCAGTCGCGCAACCGCAGCCCTCTGGTGCCGTTGAGCCTGTTCCAGGACCGCAACCGCTCCGGGGCCTACCTCACCATGCTCCTGGTCGCCATCGGCCCGATGGGCACCTTCTACGTCATCACCCTCTACCTGCAACAGGTGCTCCAGTTCAGCCCGCTGCTCACCGGGATCTCCTGGCTGCCGTTCGCCCTCGGCATCGTCGTCGGTGCCGGGACCGCACCCAGTGTGTTGCTGCGCGTCGGCCCGCGCTACATCGCAGCACTGGGTGCGCTGCTCAGCGCCGCGGCGACCTTCTGGCTCTCGAGGATCACCGTTGAGGCCAACTACTGGGTGGATCTGGCCCCGGCGATGTTCCTCCTCGCCGTTGGCTTCGGGTCTGTCGCGGTCACCCTCACCCAGGCCGCGGTCTACCGTGTCGATCCGGACAAGGCCGGGATCGCCTCGGCACTGCTCAACTCCGCCCAGCAAATCGGCGTCGCTCTGGGCCTGGCCGTCCTGGCCGGGATTGCGGCCACCGTCTCCGCCGCCCCGCCGAACATGGCGTTGTCGACCGGGGAAGGCCTGGTCGCCGGATACGGCACCGCGATGGCCGTGGCCACCGGGCTCCTCCTCGCGGCCGCAGCACTGGCCCTGACCACCCTCAACGCCCGACCGGCGACCGAGGAGGAAACACCCGATCCTGCCGACGCCCTACCCGAAACGACACGCTGACACAGGCCCCAATATGGCCTGAGCCTGAATAGCCGCCTTGGGCGCCAACTCGGGCTTAGGACACCACTTTGCATATGGCCGGTTCTCGGACACCCGCAAGAGCGGCATTGCAGTAGGGGTTCCTCATTGGCACTCGATGCAGCACAAGTTTCAGGTTTGTTGGTGAGCCCTTGTCCGAGGAGAACACCGCCGGGCTCCGGGCACCATCATGGTTGTGCGATGTGGGTGTGCATGCGGACCCCTTCGTCGTTAAAAATGCTGAGCACCTGGGCGGGGTGTTTGCCGGTGGCGTTCATGGCGTGGGGCACGCGGGTGTCGAACTCGGCTGCTTCGCCGCGGGTGAGGACCAGGTCCTGCTCGCCCAGACGAAGCCGGAGCTTGCCGCTGAGCACGTAGAACCACTCGTACCCGTCGTGCACGCGCAGCTCCGGCAGCGTGTGCACGGGTGGGTAGGTGATCTTGTAGGTGTGGATCGCCGCTCCCTCCGGGGCGAGGGGGGCGATAGTGAGCCCGTCGCGGTGGACGACCGGGCGGCGCACCCGCGGATCGCGGGCCTGGGGCTGGAGCAGGTCGTCGATGCGGATGCCCAGCAACCGGGTCAGGGGCACCAACAGCTCCAGCGACGCCTGGCGTTTTCCCGACTCCAGCCGCGACAGCGTGCTGGCGGACATTCCGGCCTGCTCCGCGAGGTCATCCAAGGTCAGCCCGCGGGCGTGGCGTGCCGCGCGCAGCCGCGGTCTGACCTGCTCGAGTTCGTCATTCATCACGTCTCCCGTGCTCCGCCAGCAAATCCACTGTTTGCTGAATCTGCAAAATAGTTTGCCATATCTTCGATGCACTGCCCAGACTGGTCGTATGGAGAACACACAGTGGGATGTTGTGGTGATCGGTGGCGGTGCCGCGGGGCTCAGTGCCGCCCTGATGCTGGGGCGGGCGCGTCGGCGCACCCTGGTGGTTGACGCGGGCAGTCCCCGCAATCGGTACGCCGCGCACATGCACGGGGTGCTGGGCAATGAGGGCATGCCACCGGGGGAGCTCCTGGAGCGAGGCCGGGCCGAAGTGGCCGCCTACGCAGTGGAAATCACAACCGGGACGGTGGAGCGGGTGGATGAGACCATGGCCGGTGTCGAGGTGGCGCTGCACGGTCGGGCGCCGGTGCGGGCGCGGGCGGTGATCGTGGCGACCGGGATGACCGACGAGCTGCCCGAGGTCCCGGGACTCGCCGAGCGGTGGGGCACCAGCGTGCTGCACTGCCCCTACTGCCACGGCTGGGAAGTGGCCGATCAGCGGCTCGGCGTGCTCACGACCTCACCGCTGGGACTGCACCAGGCCCAGCTCATCCGGCAGTGGAGCCCGGACGTCACGGTATTCACAGCCGGGCTGGGACCTGTGGACATGGCCACCGAGTTCCGGCTTCGGGCCCGTGGCATCAACCTGGTGGCCTCCCCGGTCGTGGAGATCCTCGGGGTGGACGAGACCATCGAGGCGGTGCGCACCGCTGACGGCACGCTCACCCCGATTGACGCGCTCTTCACCGCCGGCACACCACGGCCCCACACCGCTTTCCTCGCCCACCTCGGCCTGGCCACCACGGACACGCCGATGGGCCGATTCCTGGAAGTGGATGCGACGGGAAAGACCAGCAGTGACCGCCTCTGGGCGATCGGCAACGTCACCAACCCGGTGCTGACCGTGCCCATGGCCATCGGCGCGGGCGCCCTCACCGGCGGGGCCGTCAACGCCGCCCTGGTCGCCGAGGACTTCGACCGCGCGGCCGCCGACCCCACCAACTGGGCAGGAGTCGCGCCGGCCGAGTTCTGGGAGCACCGCTACACCTCCTCCCGGCAGGTGTGGTCCGGGCGCGTCAACCAGGTCCTGTCCGAGACCACCACCGGCCTAACACCGGGCCGTGCCCTGGACCTGGGGTGCGGTGAAGGCGCAGACGCGATCTGGCTCGCCCAGCACGGCTGGGAGGCCACCGGCATCGACATCTCCGACACCGCGATCCGCCGCGCCACCGACGCCGCCCGCGCGGCCGGGATCCCCGAGGAACGGATCACCTTCACCGCAGTCGACCTCACCACCCTCGACCCGGGGGACCGGTACGACCTGGTCACGGCCAGCTTCTTGCACTCCCCGGTCGAACTGCCCCGCACACGGATCCTGCGTGCCGCCGCCGAGCACGTCGCACCGGGCGGGCACCTGCTCATCACCGCCCACGCCGCCGCCCCCAGCTGGGCGAATCTGCCAGAAGCCCTCGAGCCGAGATTCCTCACCCCGGCCGAAGAGATCGAGGAACTCGACCTCGACCCGGCACAGTGGAGGGTCCGCCTCGCCGAGACCCGCCCCCGGGAAACCACCGACCCCCAAGGAAACCCGGCGAGCATCGACGACTCGATCGTGCTCCTCCAACGCCGCTAGCTGTGTCCGGTGGCATCCCAGCAGCCCCATGCGCGTAGGACATACACATGGGGCCGCCGTGAAGAAACCCCAACCGTCAAAGCGCTGCACACATGCCCGGCTACCGGCCATTTTCCACGAGGCGATGTCGCAGTTGGGGTTCGGCGGATTCTGGCGGTCATTGCAACAACAGGTCGCCGATCACCTCGATCGGTTTTTGGAACTCTAGGCGTTTTCGGGGTCGGTCGTTGAGTTCGGCGGCCGCCGC